>JBKJJZ010000097.1:0-4757 GCA_046597705.1 Vicinamibacterales bacterium
ATCAAGGTGGGCGGGATTGCCGGCACAGCCATTCAGGCGGCCCTCGCGGCCCTCAAAACCTATCTGGGGGTGGCGTGATGGACATCAAGCGAATCCTCCTGCTGCTGGGCGACCGGAACCACGACGGCAAGGTAGACCTCGCGGATCTACCTGGCCTGATGGTCAGCGTCGTCAAGATGCAGGCGGAAGTGGACGAGTTTAAAGGCGCGCTGAAGGAACTGGCGGCGGTGGATGCGCTTGAAAGCCAGGGCCAGTCCGTGACGCCGGAACAGTTGGCGCAACTATGGGTTGAGGCCGCGGCACCATTCAGGGCGCTGGGCGAGAAGGCCGCCGCGTCTAATGCAGAGATTGCCGCCAAGGGCTGACCTGTGGCGGACCCACTGACCACGGCCCTCGCGGGCCTTTTCCAAGGGACGAAGCATATGCGGAAAGTTAACGAGAAAAACTGCTGGCTGCCGCCGAAAGTCACGAAGCGTAATTCGGCGGACAGCACGCGGCGAAACATCGTGGCCGCGAAAGCGCGCGAAGCGAAGTTGGCGAAGCGCATCGACGCGGTGACTGCGCGTGTGAAGGCGCTTGAGGCTGAGGTCAAGCGGCTGCGTCGGGGGAAGTAATGCCCACCAAGACGCCGACGATTGACACGAAGGCCATCGCCAAAGCCTTCGAGCGGTGGCAGGAATCCAACAGCTACCCGCTGGTCGAGGGGGCACAGGCCAATTGGCTCAGCGAAGCGTTCAAGCGTGGCTATATCGCCGGGATGGCCGCGAAAGGGAAGCGATGAGATACAACGACTTTGGCCAGGTTGCTCGGGACGATGCCGGCGCGGCCGTCGCGGCCTGGCTCGACAACACGACCGAGATTTACCAACGGCCCGTCGATCCGGCGAAGCCGAATGGCGCCTGGATGATGGTCACGCGCAAGGCTGGCGCGGTCACTCCAGTGTCGGGCTTCGTGAATGGGTGCAATCAACTGGCGGCCGGCGGTGGACGGTGGATGCGTAGGTTTGACGGCAACACGCCGAAGGTGGACGGGTCGCACGCGTGGACGCCGAGCGATGGGTATGTCGGGGACATCGACGGCGGTATTGGACTCACGATTAGCGCGGACGGGTTGACGTTAACGCCCTGGCTCAATGGGCAAGCCGTGGCGCCCATTTCGCGTATCGCGCCATTTGGAGGCGTGCGCATCAAGAGCGGCGTGGCCTCGTGGGTCGAGTTTCCCGGCCCGACGGTCAAGGCCGTGGACATCGCCACGTGCAAGGTGATTACGGTGGCCCAGATGGGGCCGCAGGCGTACGCGCCCGTCGTGTTCTGGCACGGCACCGGCTACTGGGCGGTGTATCAGACCGACGACATGGGCGGCCTCTGCCATCCCGTTGACGATGCCAGCCAAGGCTATCGCTTTGCCGTGCCGCCGTCAGGGACGACGCCCAGCATTTACGACCCGGACGTGTGGATTCACAGCGACGGGCTTGGTGTGACGCTGGGGTGGTCAAAGGACCCCGGCCAGATGACGCAGGGGGAGCTTGTCATTCCCGTGCTGGGCGAGTCTATGGTGCCGCTCGCGTTGCCGGCGCCCGTACCGGCGACGCCCATCGGCCCGACCAGCCCGCCGCTCCCTGAAGGCACCTGGATGGATCTCGCGCCCTACTTCGCCTACGACGGTCGTTGCTGGCCGCGTGGAAACAAGGCCAAGGGCGACACGCATGGCATGGATATGCAGCTCGTCCAGCATCAAGGCGCCGAATGCCTCTGGTTCGACAAGTTCGACACGGATGGCCGTGGGCGCCTGGGTGAACTGTTGCGCGTGGCCGCGAATGGCGACGTCCATCTCCTGTCGGATTGCTCCAACCGCGACAATCACGCGCACCCTGACGGGCCTTTTATCGACACGTGGGATGCGACCCTGTGGTTACGTGGGCGGATGCAAATCGGCCGGGCGCATGGCGTCAGAGCGGATGGCCTGATTCGCAAGCATCGCGAGGACGGCCGCCTCTTTGCCGCCTTTGATTTCGCGAAGGAAATGTGGATTAGCCGGGCGTGGCCCGCGTACCACTGCGGCCCCGATCTTGGTGTGCGGCCCGTCGTGGAGTTCGTCTACAACAACACGGGCGTGCAGGAGGGGCAGACCACTGACAACGCCGGCCTTGGTGTCGAACGCTATCGCTACGCGCTCGGTGCGGGATGGGTGTCCTGGGATTACACCGCCGCGCCAAAGGTGTTTGGTACTGGCCGCGCCGTGTGGCCGTCCCAGCCGGATGCACAGTCGGATTTCTACCACCGTGGCGGACAACGCTTTCCGCCGAATATCCCCGCGTGGATTCCCCTCGGGACCATCGCCCCCACACCGCCCACAGGAGGCACTGTGCCCAACGTCCCCGACCATTCCGCCGTTGTCGAAGCCCTCTACGAGACGGGCGCCTTCAGTCTCGCTACGAAAACATCGTGCGGCATCTTCACCGACGCGGCGGCGCGCGCCCTCCACTCGGTAGACCCGAACTTCGGCCATGTCGTCAAGCGGCCGGGGCAGAACCAATACCCGGACCAGAACGGACACGCCGTTGATGCCGTGCTGTATCGCAGCGATGCGCCTGGGCAGAGCACCGCGATCGATCTGATTCGCGCCGTGCCCGATGACGACGAGACGGCACCAGGCGAAGCGCCCGGCCTGAATTGGGGCGAAGATATCCCGCGCTACAGCGTGAGCGACTGGCGCGACCCGGGGCCACAGCCGAAGGGTTTGGCGCGGCCGGCGATTCCGTTCCCCGTGCTCGGGATGACGGCGTTCGATTGGTGCACGCATCGCAATCCGGCCTGGCTGGATCTGCACCTCGAGTACGGCCTGCCGTTCCTGCGACTGGTCGTGCAATCCGTGTGGCGCACGCGCCGGGAACTGGCCGAAGGGATCGACCAACTGGACCTTGCCTTGCCGCTCATCGCCGCGAAAGGGCTGGGCGCGCTGGTCTGTATCCACTGCGACACGAAGGAATACGGGATGAGCCGGGAAGACGTGATCGCCAACACGATCGCGGTCAACGCGGTCATGGTCAGGCATCTGCCGCTGTTCAGACCGTTCTACATGCTGGGGGAGTTGGGCAACGAGAACCAGAACGGCAACGAGCAGCCGTTCATGATGGACCCGCACTTCCTGAAAGAGAATGACGCGCTGGTAGACACGCGGATCCCGCTGTCATGGGGCACGATGTTCGGGACTGGTGTGAGCGCGGCGGCCACTGGCGGATCGTGGACGGCGCACCACTCCGATCGCGGACTCTCTCCTGATCAGAACGGGCAGATCATGGCGGCCGCTCAGGTCAAGTACGGCGTGTCCGTGATTGACCGTGAGCCGCTGGGCTTCGCGGAGCCCGGCACGCCGGGACAGCGCACGTGGGACGTGGAATACGCCCGCGGGCTGGGCAAGGCCGCGAAGCAGTACGGACTGGGCGGGCTTATCTATCACACGCAGGCGGGCCTCAGGGCCAACGTGAGCGAGTTTGGACCCAGCCATCGAGCCGGGGCCGTCGCGCTGGTGGAAGGGTTTGGCGGGTCCGTCGTGACACCGCCCGTGCCGCCGGCCGAAGTAGACGCGCTGATCGCACTGCGGAACAAGGCCATCGCATCAGCCATCGAGATCGCCTACGCGACGCTGCTGAGCCGCAAGCCCGATCCGGTGGGCCTCGGTCTCTACTCGCAGCGGTTGCGATCTGAGGGCTGGACCGTGGAACAAATGGAAGCGGACATCAAGAGCAGCGCCGAATACAAAAGCGCTGCCCTCCATCCGGTAGTGGGTCAGTTTGATTCCTGAGAGTGCATAACGATTCTGTCAGTCGAAGCCGAGCCGTCCGGCTTTCTGATCTTTGCCCTTCGCCTTCGGTGCTTTCTTGAACGTCGCGCCGGTCTGGCGGTCAGGTGGCCGGTTGATAACCTTGCCGTCTAGCAGCTCAGCCACCGTGAGCAACTGAATCTTCGGATGGGAACCCCACTGCGATAGGTAGAACTCGCCTGTAGCGGCTTCCTTCCGCATTTCAGCCGTGGGCTTGTCCATTGTAATCAGGACGCCTATCGCGGCTTTCTCTCGCTCCACCGTGCCACGTAGATCACGGACGTGATCCGGCCCGGTGTGCCCGGCTTTCACCGACAGGATGACGGACTTCGTATCGCCGGACGTATCGTCGTGGAAATAGATCCGGCCGTCGATCCCGCGATCCATGCCTTTCTTCTGTTCAGCCGGACGCGCGCCAACGAGCGACAACGCCCACCATTGGAACTGATACGGGTCAGACGCGGCCAGCGTCTTGGCGTCATCAACGCTGGTCGGTTCCCCGATGACATCGTAGGTGTCCCTGATGGCTTCGCCGTGAGCATCGCTCAGGCGTTTCTTGATCAAGCTGATCGCCAGGTGGGTCACATCGATCCCGATCCATCGTCGCTTCAATTTCTGCGCGGCGGCAATCGTGGTACCACAGCCGCAGAACGGGTCTAGAACAACGTCGCCCTCATTCGAGCTGGCGTTGATGATGCGTTCGAGTAGTTCTTCGGGCTTTTGCGTCGGATAGCCGATAGATTCCGCTGCGCCAGAGGAGATCAGATCTATATCGTCCCAAAAATCTGAAAGCGGAACGCCTGGGCTCTGCGACAAGTAGTACTTCAAACGGGGCGATCCGCCTGGCTTGTCTGGCCACAGAATCAGCCCTGTGCGTACATACTCGTCGAGTTTTTCTGGCGTCGTCACCCAATGCATCCCGCCCTTGCCTTTTG
>JBKJJZ010000263.1:0-5394 GCA_046597705.1 Vicinamibacterales bacterium
CGTGCCGGGGGTGCACCCGAGCAATATGACCGCGGTTGGTCCTCTCAACTACGACATCTCACCGGACGGGCGCGAATTCGTCCACACACGGCGCACGGCGGCGGCGATCGCCGCCGCCGCTACGTCAGACTCGATCAAGGTCGTGCTGAACTGGCTGGATGAACTGCAACGCGCAGCCGGGCGGTGAGTATACTACCCGCACTCAAGTGAGCCTTCTCCCCGGCACCCGCCTCGGCCCCTATGAAATTGTCTCTGCGCTCGGTGCCGGCGGAATGGGTGAGGTCTATCGTGCCAAAGACACGAACCTCAATCGCGACGTCGCCATCAAGATTCTGCCCGAGTCTTTTGCACTCGACGCCGATCGTGTCGCCCGCTTCAAGCGCGAAGCACAAGTCCTGGCGTCACTGAACCACCCGAACATTGCGGCGATCTACGGCATCGAGAGTAACGCCCTCGTCATGGAACTGGTCGAGGGCGAGGACCTCTCCACGCACATCGGTCGAGGCGCCATCCCGCTCTCCGACGCCCTGCCCATCGCTCGCCAAATCGCCGACGCGCTCGAAGCGGCCCACGAGCAGGGGATCATTCATCGCGACCTCAAGCCACAGAACATCAAGGTCCGTGCCGACGGTACGGTGAAAGTGCTCGACTTTGGACTCGCGAAGGCCGTTGAAAACGTAGGGCGTGGCTTTAGCCGCGCCGATGCCGGCGGTCCTGGCGCGGCTGAAGCCACGCCCTACGAATCTCCAACGATGACCTCGCCGGCGATGACGGCGATGGGCATGATCATCGGCACGGCCGCCTACATGGCGCCGGAACAAGCGCGCGGCCGACCCGTTGACCGTCGCGCCGACATCTGGGCCTTTGGCGTCGTGCTCTACGAAATGCTCTCGGGGCGGCGCGCGTTCGAAGGCGAAGACATTTCGATCACGCTCGCAGGTGTCTTGAAAGAAGACGTGTCGTGGGCCGCGCTCCCGGCTGATCTGCCTGTGCCTGTCCAACGCGTGTTGCGTCGATGTCTGGAGAAAGATCCGAAGCGGCGCCTTGGCTGGATTGGCGAAGCGCGTCACGCGCTCGAAGACGGCGCCGCAACCGAGTCCGCGATCGCACCGAGTGCGGTCATGCCACTCACACCAGCCTGGCAGCGCGCGCTGCCTTGGGCGATGGCAGTCGTTGGTCTCGCAGTGGCTGCGGTGGCAGTTGCGCTTTGGGCGCCATGGCGCGCGGCACCAGTGACTGCGCCAACTCGATTGCTCAGCTACATCGGTGCCGAGGCGTCACTTGAGATTTCCCGCGGCCCCGCGGCGGTCCTTTCGCCAGACGGCACGATGCTGGCGTTCGCGGCACGGCAGATCGGACAGCCTGTTCGGTTGTTCGTGCGCAGGCTCGACCAACTGCAGGCCACGGCGCTGGCCGGCACCGAGGGTGCTGATCTGCCCTTCTTTTCGCCCAACGGGCAGTGGGTCGCGTTTTTCGCCGGCGGACAACTGAAGAAGGTCGCCATCACGGGAGGCGCAGTGCGGAAGTTGTGCGACGCGCCGAGCGGCCGTGGCGGCACCTGGACCGACGACGACACGATTATCTTCACGCCGTCTTCCTCTCGAGCCACGACGAATGTCGGGCTGCTGCGCGTGTCGGCAGAGGGAGGCGAGCCAAAGGCATTCGGGACCCTCAGCGAAGGAGCCGTCACGCAGCGCTGGCCCCAGGCGCTACCGGGCGGCACGCATGTGCTGTACACCGAGCACACGGGCACCGCGGACTTTGATTCGGCGAATCTCATCGTCGCGCCGCTTGCCGGTGGGGCTGCGAAGGTGCTGGTGCGCGGCGCCTATGGCGGCCGCCATGTGGGTGACCACCTCACCTACATGCAGCAAGGCTCGCTTTATGCCGTGCCGTTCGACCTGGTTCGCCTCGAAGCCATCGGACAGGCGGTGGTGGCCGCCGAAGACATCTCGACAGATCCTGCGTTCGGAACCGGGCAGATTGCCTATGCCTCGAATGGAACGCTGGTCTACACTCCCGGCAGGCCGGTGGCGCCAGCGCGGCCTGTTGACTGGGTCGCGCGCGATGGCCGGGTGTCGGCATTGCGCGCGGAGGCCGCGTTGTGGTTGGAGCCTCGCTTTTCGCCTGACGGCAAGAAGCTGGCCATGGTTGTCAACGATGGCAAACAACGGGACATCTGGATCTATGACCTCGCTGCAGACCGGATGACCCAGTTTACATTCGACCCCGGCAACGATCGAACGCCCGTCTGGTCTTCCGACAGCAAGCGCATCGTGTTCTCCTCAGACCGAGCCACGCCCGGTGGGCCCACGAACATTTACGTGGCCAGTGCCGATGGCACCGATGACGTCACGCGGCTCACGGAGAGCCCGAACCAGCAAGTGGCATTCTCCTGGCATCCGGACCAGACGTTCGTGTTTTTCCAGGAGCAGCGCCCCGGCACCGGGTGGGACCTCATGGTCCTTCCACTCAATTCTGCGGAGGGCCGCGGCGCCACGGGTTGGAAGCTCGGCGCGCCGAAAGTCTTCCTCGGCGACCCGGGCTCGGATCTGTATCCGCAGATTTCCCCGGACGGCCGATGGATCGCGAATTTTTCGGCCGACGCCGCCGGCGTCAGCAACGTGTGGGTGCGTCCGTTCCCGGGTCCCGGCGGAAAGTGGCGAGTGTCCGAGGCCAGCGGCCGTTTTGCGAAGTGGTCCCAGACCTCACGCGAATTGTTCTTTCTCGATCCCAACGACCGCACCATCAAAGTGGCTCCGTACGTGGTCACCGGCGACGCGTTCCAGGCAGGAAAAGTGATCACCTGGTCGCCGGCTCTCATCCGGCAGGGTGGCATGCAGGATACCTTCGCGATTCACCCCGACGGCAAGCGGCTGGCCGCCTCGGCGGTCGCGAACGAAAGCGCCGCGGTCGAGGACAAGGTGGTGTTCGTCTTCAATTTCGCGGACTACCTGCGGAAGATCGCGCCGGTGAAGAAGTGAGCCTCACCCCAGGCACACGCCTCGGTCCGTATGAAGTCATCGCGCCCCTTGGCGCCGGTGGAATGGGTGAGGTCTATCGGGCACGCGACACGAAGCTCAACCGTGATGTCGCACTGAAGATCCTGCCCGAGTCATTTGCGCTCGACGCCGATCGCGTTGCGCGCTTCAAGCGCGAAGCACAAGTCCTGGCGTCACTGAACCATCCGAACATCGCGGCGATCTACGGGATAGAGAGCAACGCGCTCGTGATGGAGCTGGTGGAAGGGCAGGATCTGTCGGAGTTAATTGGCGCGGCTAAAGCCACGCCCTACGTACCACTTCCCCTCGCCGACGCGCTGCCGATCGCGAAACAAATCGCGGACGCGCTCGAGGCCGCGCACGAGCAAGGCATTGTCCATCGCGAACTCAAGCCACAGAACATCAAGGTTCGTGCCGATGGAACTGTGAAAGTGCTCGACTTCGGATTGGCACGATGGAGCCCGGGGTCTTCAGACCCCGGGTCTAAAGACCCGGGGCTCCAGACGAACGTCGCGAATTCTCCAACGATGACGAGCCCGGCGATGACCGCGATGGGCATGATCCTTGGCACGGCGGCGTACATGTCACCGGAGCAGGCCAAGGGCCGCGCCGTCGACAAACGTGCCGACATCTGGGCGTTCGGCGTCGTGCTGTACGAAATGCTCACCGGACGGCAGGCGTTTGAGGGCGAGGACATCTCGGATCTGCTCGTCGCTGTGCTCAGCAAGGATGTTGACTATGGTGAGCTGCCGCCCGCGACGCCGCCGGCGATCGTCTCGCTGATTCGCCGCTGCCTCGTGCGCGATCCGAAGAACCGAATCCGCGATATTGGCGATGCGCGGCTTGCACTCGCCGATGCCGGCGGCGCCTCAGATGTCGTTGCGGTGCCGGCAGCAGTCTCTGCGAAACTTCCGTGGATTGCCGCGGCCGCCGCGACCGTCGCCCTTCTCGCACTGGGAGCCTGGACATTCTCCTCACGTCCGGTCGCGCCCGATCGGCGCGCCATCGCGACGACCCTGCTCCCTCCCGCCGGAAGCGAGTTCGACTTCAACCAACCCTACGCGATGCCGGCGATTTCCCCGGACGGTTCGCGCATCGTCTTCGGAGCCAAGAGGCCTGACGGCAAGCAGCAGCTCTGGCTGCGCAGTCTCGATTCGATCACCGCGCAGCCGTTGCCCGGCACGGAAGATGCCGCGACGCCATTCTGGTCGCCCGACAGCCGTTGGATCGGATTCGGTCAGGGCGCCAAGCTGAAGAAGATCGATGTGCAGGGTGGCCCGCCTGTTGCCGTCGCGGACCTGCCGTCTCCGCTGCGAGGCGGAAGCTGGAACGGCCAGGGAGAGATCATCATCGGCGTTGTGTTCAGTGCCGGAGAGTTGAATTCGATCTTGCGCGTGGCCGCATCGGGTGGAGCGGCTGTCAAGATCGAGGGAACGGACGGGCGTCATCCGTGGTTTCTGCCGGACGGCCGCCACTTCCTCTATCAAAAAGATTTAGAGATACGCGTCGGCGATCTGGACGGCACGGGCACGGTAGGCAAGGTAGTTGTGCAGGCGGATTCATCCGCGGCGTACTCCGAGGGACACTTGCTCTACCTTCGTGAAAACACGTTAATGGCACAGCCGTTCGACGCCAATCGGCTGGAAACCACAGGCGACGCCGCGCCGGTTGCGGACGGCATTCCGACGTTTACGACGGGTTCGCGAATCCCCGGATTCGCCGTCTCGCCAGCCGGCTTGCTCATCTACCAGAGTGGTGGCGCGGGCACGAAGTCTCTTCTTGTGTGGAAAGATCGCCAGGGCAAGGAACTTGGCGCGCTGCCGGAAGCGCGGATCGTCAGTGGTATGAGCCTGTCGCCGGACGGCACGCGCGCGGCTGTCGCGCAGTGGGACCGCGGGACACCGACAGATCACCTGTGGCTCTACACGCTGGACCGCGGAATCCCCACCCGCTTCACGAACGATCCGAAAGACGACGTGGCTCCGGTGTGGTCGGCTGACGGTGCCACGCTCTACTTCAGCTCCAACCGGAATGGCGCGTTCAAGATCTTCCGAAAACCTTCGAACGGGACCGGGAGTGTCGAGCTCGTTCTGGAAGACACCACGTCCATCTTTCCGAGCAGTGTCTCGCCAGACGGCAACGGGTTGTTGTACCGCCGCGGGAACTCCCTGTGGATCCTGCCGCTCTCAGTCGCTCCCGGAAGCAGGAATGCGAAGCCGTACAAGTTCATGGACCTGGGCTACGCACGCGCTGCCGACTTCTCGCCCGACGGGCGCTGGGTTGTGTTCGACTCAAACAGTTCAGGAGTGACCGAAGTGTATGCAGCGCCGTTCCCCGGGACCGGTGAAACGCAGCAGATCTCGCGTGGCGGCGGCGGGCTTCCGCGTTGGGG
>JBKJJZ010000373.1:0-7951 GCA_046597705.1 Vicinamibacterales bacterium
GGGGCGGGAAATCGACATCTACTTGTGGAGTTGCTTCCAGGCGCTGGGCTTCGGCAGGCGAAAGGCCGCAATCACCGTGCTGCGCCTGGGCTGGGATCCCAACGCCTCAGCCCGCTAGCGCGCCTGCGCGCGCGTCGCTACGGCGGTCACGCTGGGCCTAATCCTTGCAGGCTGGAGTGCCGATACTGACGAAGTGCTCCGTCCCAGGGGCGCCTTCGCAGAGAGGTTGCCATGCACGCTCGTAAGTTCACTTACTTTCTTGGCTGCGCAGGCCTGTTGGCCGCGCTTGCCCTTGCCGTCCCTGCGTCCGCGCAGGGCAATGACAACAAGGCGTCTACCCGAGCCATCGGCGAGGAATACCACGTCGAACTGAGCGGCGGGTTCTGGCGGCCGTCCGTGTCCGGAATCTTCTCGTCAGAGCAATTTGGTATCACCGGCACGGACGTGAACTTTGTCAGTGACCTGGGCTTCAAGACGACGCGGTTCGGCGACATCCGGCTCGTGCTCCGGCCCAGCAAAAAGAGCCGGTTCCGCTTCCAATACACACCCGTCAGCTACACGGCCGAATCCCAGCTTGCGCGCGAAATCGTCTTCAACGGCATCAAGTATCCGACGAACCTGCCGGTCAACTCCGGCTTCGACTGGAAGGTCTATCGCGCCGGCTACGAATACGACTTCTTCTACACCGATCGCGGATTCATCGGCTTCCTGATTGAAGCGCGCTATACGGAGATGTCCGCCAGGCTCCAGTCACCGGTAAACAACGAAGCTTCGTCGGCCAAAGCTCCGCTGCCGGCATTCGGCCTCGTGGGCCGGGGGTATCCGCTCAAGAACGTGTCGATCACGGCTGAAGTCAGCGGCTTCAAGCTGCCGAAAATCGACGAAGACTACGACGCCAACTACATCGACATCGACGTCTACGGCACCGTCAACTTCACGCACCACTTCGGCGTGCAGGCCGGGTGGCGCCATATGCACACCTTCCTCAAGGTGGAGAAGGACCGGGGCGACTTCACGTTCAAGGGCCTCTGGTTCGGCGGCGCGCTCCGGTTCTGAGTCGGTCGTTCACTCTTCTTTCCACGACCGCGCGAGGCTCTCTGCCGTGTTGCGGATGAGGGTCCAGCGGCCATCGCGACGTTCGGTCAACTCGAGGACGTGCAACAGTTCCCGATCAGCCCGATCCGGCATCTTCTGCTCGTGGTAGAGCCGGGCGAGTTCAAAGTGATGCTCGGGTTGGCAGGGATCCGCGCTTTCGGCCTTCTCGAACAGCACTTGAATTTCCGCCCATGATGCGCCGTTGAGTGCGCCGGCGCCGAGCAAATGGGTGGCCAGCAGGCGCGTCAGGCGGTCAAGGCGCTTGCCGCCCGCATAGATCCGGGCGAGCAGGAAGCTCGCCCCTGGGTGACCGGGCGCGAGTTCCAGCACACGTTGTGCCACGGTGTGCGAGTCGCGCGCCGCACCCAGCTTCGCGCGTCCGCTCTCTCGGTCTGCCCGAGCGCCCAGGAGGGCGGCCAGGTGATACTGGGCGTCGACGTCGCGCGGCGCCGCGAGCGCGACCGGCCGCACCATTTTCTCGATACCGGCCAACGCGGCTTTGGCTGCGCGATCGTCTGTGATCGAGGCCGCCCTCAGGATCTCCGATATGACACCAGGGCGATCGTTCGCCCAGCCAACACAGCGATGGGCCAGGCTGATAGCCGGACGCGATTGTAACTGGCCACTTAGCGTGCGCTGGGCGCCAACCCAGAAGACCAGGACCGCGACGAGGAGGGCTTTCAGAAGTTGCATGTGTCCCTTCTTTCGAGAAATCTCAGCGAGCGAAATATGTCGCGCCCCACACCACCACGATGTAGCGCGCCATTGTCCCCACGATTCCAGCAACGACGAAAAGCACTGCAGGCAGGCGGATAGCACCCGCAGCCAGTGTGACCAGATAGAACGGCGGAACGCCCAGACCCGCACTCGCCAACACGAGGAGCCAGACCCTGCGCCCCTTGCACCGTTCTTGAGCGGTTGCGACAGCGTTGCGCATCCGCCGCGGCAGGCGCGACGGCCACCATCTTGCGAGTCCGTACAAGAAGAACTTCGACAGCATCTGTCCGGCGACACAGGCACACAGAAGTACGGATCGCATGCCCGGCGGCACCAGCAGCGCTGCACTCACGGCAACAGCTTCGCCATTTACGATCGGCACGAATCCGCTGAGCATGCTCGACAGGAATGCGGCGCCAAGCACGTGGCTGGTCATGAACCATCCACGGGATCACCGGCCCGCGCCCCCAGATAGAGCAGCCCTGAGCTCGCCAGCAGGACGACATGGGCGAGGTCGATGTGATTAAAAAATGGCCAGGCCGGCCAGTGCAGGAGGTACACGACGCCTGACACAATAGTGATCGTCAGGCCCGCAACGGTCCACGCGCGCTTCACAAGTCCGCGGTTGAATGCCGCCCACTCGGCGATGAGCACGCCGGAAAGACCAAACACCGTCTGGATCATCACCACGCCAAACGTGGGCCTGGAGAGGACCTGCAGCGCGAACGCCAGCATCTGCAGTCGAACAAGGGCTAGAAGGCGGCGACGCCCGTTTGCACCGAACAGCCCCGACTCGAGAGTCACCCGCTGTGCGTAGTAGGTGGACGCCCCGGCGGACAGGTTGCACACCAGGAGGACCCACTGGAACCAGGGTGATGATGCGTACGCCGACAGTCCATGCTTGGCGACGCCGGCCATCGCAGCCACCCCCAGTGTCAGGAAGAACCACCTCCACATCCGAGTTCGAAGATTCGTGGCTCCGCTGAGACGGGCACTGCACCAAAAACACGTCGCGGCCAGCATGGCGTTCGTGCCTGCAGTCATCGGTGCACGCCACACGATCCCGAAGAGTTCCATCTGTCCTGCATCCATGACTAACCCCTTGCGCTCTCGGTATGCCACGCCATCCAGGAGCGAAACGCCTCGGGAATGATTTGTGAGGGAACCGTGCTCGGCGCCCAACCCAGTTCGAGGCAGGCACGCCTGGACGTAAACGGGTTGTTCCGCGTCAGCATGTGGAAAGTGCCGGCCACGTGAGCGGCCAGGTCGATTCGCCCTGCCAGCAAGAGTGCGGCTTTGAGTACTCCAAACGCCGACTGTCCCGCCGCCAGTGACAAGTACGGCATGCGCACACGGCGGCCGAGTCCCTCTGCCGCAAACGCGGCAAGGTCGGCCACCGTTACCGGCGTATCGTTGGTCAGCAGATAGACCCGGCCGTTGGCCCCTTCGAACTCGGACGCCAGCACAGCACCTTCGGCCACCGCGGATGCGCTCACCAGTGGGAGCCGCGTATCCCCGCCATTGACCAGCGGAAAGAAGCCGCGAAGGAACACCGGACCGATGCGAGGCACAAACTGCCTGTCGCGCGGTCCATACATCACAGGGGGACGAACGATGGTGGCCCACACTCGCCGGCGGCGATGCGCGTCGGCCACCAGTCGCTCAGCTTCCTGCTTCGACCTGCCGTAGGTATCTCGCGCCGGCAGTTCCGGAAGCGGCAGGGTTTCATCGGTAAGCCGCGGCTGATACCGGTGCCGGCCGTACACCGCCGTGCTGCTCACATACACCACGCGGGCGCCGGCCGAGCCGGCCTCAAGCACGTGGGCCGTGCCGGCGACATTCGCAGCACGATAGGCGTCCCATGCACCACCCGATCCGATCGCGGCGCCGGCGTGGAAGATCACGTCGCATCCTTGGGCGGCGCGCAGCACACTCATCCGATCGGTGAGATCACCACGATGAAGGTCGGCACCCAGCCCCTCGATCCACTGGCTGGCCCCGGCATCGCGCACCAGAGCGCGGACGTTCCAGTTATTGCCGGAGAGCCGCTGAACGATCTGCGCGCCAAGCATGCCGGACGCGCCGGTCACAAGGGCGGTCTTCATCGCAGCTCCTTTGATGGACGCCGCGGTAAGGCATAAGCGACGACCGAGTCGCCGAGCGCGCTCATGAGTTGACTGTGTCCGCCAGCGGCGATGACGAGCATCTGCCGTCCGTCGACGCTGCTTTCATAGAGCAGCGGGGTCGCTTGCCCTCCGGCCGGAAGGTCGTCCTCCCACGCAAGACGGCCGCTGTCGAGATCGAACGCGCGGATTTTGCGGTCCATCGTGGCGCCGATGAACACCAGGCCGCCAGTGATGACGGGGCCTCCAAGGTTTGGGGAACCCCATGCCGCCGGCGTGGGCACGTGCACCAGGTCGCGGACCGTGCCGAGCGGGATTTCCCAACGCACCTCGCCCGACCCCAGATCCACCGCGGCCAACGTGCCCCATGGCGGAGCGTTGCAGGGAATACCGAGCGGCGAAAGCAATGGTTCTCGACGGACGCCGTATGGAGTGTTCGATTGCGCGCCGACCTGCGAGCGGCCATTCGCCTTGCTGGCAGCGTCCGCGGCAGCAAGTCCCTCCCTCGGAATCAGCGTGGCCACCATGGCCAGATGGAGCGCGTTAACCACCAGCAACTGCCGCGATTGATCCCACGCGGCTCCGCCCCACTGCAATCCTCCGAGAAATCCCGGCATCGACACTGTGCCGCGAAGGCTGGGCGGTGCAAAGGCGCCGTCGTGACGCAGGCCCTCGACCTTTTTTCGGCACGCGGCGCGATCGAGAGGCGTCAGGCCCCACACATCATCCGGTGAGAAACCCTGGGGACTCAATGGCCGCGGAAGCACGGGAATCGGCTGCGTGGGCGATGCCAATTCGCCGGGAACGTCACTGACCGGCACCGGCCGTTCCTCAATCGGGAAGAGCGGTTCACCGGTCTCCCGGTTGAACACGAACACATAGCCCATCTTGGTGGTGACGACAACGGCCGGGATCGACCTCCCCTGCCGGCCAATCATCACGAGCGCGGGCGGCGCCGCCAGGTCGTAGTCCCACAAGTCGTGATGGACCGTCTGGAAGTGCCACACGACCTTCCCGGTCGAGCCGCGAAGCGCGACGATGGAGTTCGCGTAGAGATTGCTGCCGGGGCGCAGGCCGCCGTAGTGATCCGGGCTCGCGCTGCTCGTCGGCACGAACAGCAGGTCCCGCTCCTGGTCGGCCACCATCGTTGCCCACGTGTTCGCAGCGCCGGCACTCACCCACTGGCCATCGGCGTCGAAGGCGCCGACCCCCGCCAGCGGTTCCCACGCCCAACGCTCGGCGCCGGTGCGCACATCAAATGCGCGTATGACGCCGCTTGGCGCATCAGCCTGGAGGTTGTCGTAGATGGTGGAGCCTACCACCACGAGGTCGCGCACCACCGCTGGCGGAGCCGCCACCCAGTACGCGGTTTCGCGCCCTTCGATCCGGGCGACGCCGGACCGGAGGTTCACCGAACCGTGCTGGCCGAAGCCCGCGCACGGCTGGCCGGTGGCCGCGTCCAGGGCAAAGAGCCGCGCGTCGTACGACGCGGCCACCACACGCACGCGGCACGGCGCACTCGCGTCGGCCGTGACGTCTTCCCAGACCCGGACCCCGCGCGAGGTCACCATCTTGTGGTTGCGATCGCTTCGGTCGATGCCTGGGTCGAACGTCCAGCGTTCGCGGCCGGTCGAACCGTCCAGGGCAATCACACGGCTGTACGGCGTTGGAAAGTACAGCGTGCCGTCGTGAAGTACCGGTGTGGCCTGGAACGCCGTACCGGCACGGCCTCCCTCATTTGCGCTGACATCACCGGTGCGATAGGTCCACGCCACTTCCAGCTGATTGACATTGCCGGCGGTGATTGCCAGCCCCGAGTTGTCGGACACCGGCGCCTCCGCGAGAAGACGATCCGCGCTCAGTCGAAACAGCGGGCCCGAGAGCACGGCGACCGCGGTGAATACCCAGAGGCCGTAAAACGTCGAGGCTTTCGACCGCGCGGGATGCCTCAGCATGATTTGCCCGTCACGAACCGCTCGCACCTTCGACATGGGCTGCATGGGCACCAGCGACTTCGTGATGTGCAGCCGGAACCAGTGCGTGAAGTAGTGGATCGGCGGCAGTGGGTCTGAGGTTCTCCACTGCAAGCGATACCAGGGAACGGTCGAGTCCTCGTGATGGTGGATGTGCCGGTTGACGTTGAAATGCGGTAGAAGCGTCCAGTACTCGTTGGCAAAGGCGGGATCTCCCGGAACGCTGGCGTGTTCGATGGCGCCTCTGAGCGATACCGGAACCGCAATCGTGAACAGCGTCACGATGAGCGACCGCCACGCGATGTCGCCGTGTCCGAGCGCGACCCATGTCAGGGCCGCGAGAATCGAGAGGCCGAATCCGGCCCGGATTCGCGCACCGCTGATGAAGCGCAACCGTCCGCCGAGCCCGTCGGCGACGAGCGACACGTAGCGGGCGGCATCGAACGCTGCCATCCATCCGAATCGGCGGGGGTTTTCAGTCTGCTGAAGCAGGGGCGAATGACCCGGTGCGGGAAGGTTCAGTAATTTGTGATGAGACAGGTGCATGCCCCGCACCACTTCCATGACGCCGAAGGTCATCACGATACCGTCCCACAGGGTCACGACCGCATGGTTGTGACGATACCGGCGGAATCCGCTCCCGTGGAAGTACTCGTGCAGGAGCACGCCGATGTTGTGCAGAAGGAACACGCATGGCGCGAAGGCCACCCACAAAGGCAACCACACCAGCAATGCGAAGTAGGCGAAGGTGAATACCAGAAGGCTGCCGTGCGTGAGCACAGCGGCGTACGGGGTATTGAGGAATGGCTGTTTCATGCCGCGCAGATTATGAAACCCGTGACGGCAAGTCGTGAGGAAACCCGGAGAGTTACGTGAGAAATGTGTGAACGGCTAGTGAATCCACACGCCGAGGAAGCGCGAATCGGCACCCCCGGTGTCTGACGGACGGAACCCGGACACCGACGTAATCTCCAGCGGCCAGGCGCCCAAGGCGTCCGCGAGTGGCAGCGTCACCACTCGTTCCTGTCCCGCCGTCAGCGTGAATTCTTCCTGCCACGCACCGGACCGAATCCTGACGGTGTTCGCCGCGGCTCCGTTCTGAACGGTCAGGTGGCCGGTGCGGTTGGCGCCGGCCGGCCCCTGACTCAACACCACGCGGGTCGACCGGCCGCCGCCCACCCAGAACCCTTCGGCTTCTGGAAAGGCGTTTGCATCGAAGAAGAACGCAGCGATGTCCCCGTATCGATTGAACTGGCGAGCATATCCCCGAGCGCTGAGTGCGGGAGAGGCAGGCACAAGCGTGGCCTGCAACTGGCGCGCGAGATCGGGGTTCTCTGCCTCAACCAGCAGCAACGCGGCGCCCCCTGGCAGCAGCAGCGGAAACGACTGCGACTGTCCTGGCGCTACGTCGAATCCTTGAAACGGCGCGGAACGGCGGATACGAGCCTGCAGCGCGCCAGACAGACTTCCTGAGGTGACCTCGAGGTTGTACAGGCCGGCCGGCACATTCACGAACGCGAGGACCACCGCCGGGGCGTCCAGTAGTGAGGGCTGATCGCGATGGATTCGCAAGTCAAGGGCGGAGGCATCCCAACGGTGAAGCCCCTTGCCCACCTGCCACACGACCCGGCCGGCCCCCGCGGCCTCGTGGATGGCCAGTTGCGCCCGGGCCGGATCAAGCGGTGCCGTGGCGGTCACGGTCCAGCCTGCCTGAACGACAAGCATGAAACCACACAACATCGCTGCCGTCACAACGAGGCGCACCGTGGCTGGGTGGTTCGAGTATCTGCGGGCGACAACCCGGAGGCCCACACCAATGGCGAAGGCGATCGCGACAAGGACCGCCACATGCTGAAGGAATGCGCCTTCGCCATTCCAGAAGAAGCTGGGCCAGGCTCGCGGTAGATTCACAACACCGTTCAACCACTCGAGCCAGGCGGCCTGGCCATCCCTGTCGTTGCCGGCGAGCGCCATCCGATTGACGGACAGAACAAGGACAGTGATGGCCAGGCCGCCTGGCTCGAGTGGTTGAACGGTGTTGTG
>JBKJJZ010000077.1:0-5553 GCA_046597705.1 Vicinamibacterales bacterium
ACCCGCAGACTCACTCATGACCAAGGGTAGCCTAACGCACTCGTCGCGATGGAACTTTTGACCTTCAGCATCAACATTACCCTTGACGGTTGGGTCGACCACCGGGAGGGAATCGCCGACGACGAGACACACGCTTTCTTCGCGCCAAACGCCATCAGACACGCCGCTATCTCTTCAGTCGCGGATCGTCTGCGGGGTTGACGTACGTAGCGCGTTTGGGTCTCGGAAGTCACCGGCCGGAGTCACGGCCGCGACTCGTGTAGGATCGCGGCCATGTCCCTGAGCCGGCGCGCGTTCCTCGGTGGGTTTGCTGCCGTTCCATTCGCTGGAGTGCTGCGTTCGAAGAGCCAGATGCGACCCGGCACCGGACCACGCGTCGATGGAGCCGCCCTGCGCCAGCGACTGGAGGCGCTCAGTCTTCATGGCCGTCCGCTTGGCGGCACATTCGCTGATGGAGTCAGCCGCGTCGCGTATTCAGACGCCGACGTTGCCGGACGACAGTACGTGATGGGCCTCATCCGAGGTGCGGGACTGGAGCCACGCGTGGATCCAGCCGGCAACATCTTTGCCCGCCGTGCGGGACGCGAGCCGGCGATGGCGCCAATCCTGTTCGGCTCGCACATCGACTCCGTGCCCGGCGGCGGCAACTTCGACGGTGACCTTGGCTCGCTGGCCGCACTCGGTGCGATGGAAGCCCTGGCTTCCTCCGGCGTCGCGACGCGCCATCCTCTCGAAATGGTTGTGTGGTCCGCGGAGGAGGGCGTGGCATTTGGACGCGGGCTCGGCGCCAGCCGCATCGTCGCAGGCGATATCAAGCCGGCCGACATGGACCAGGTCTGGAACGGCATGACCCGTGCTGACGCCATCAGGAAGATCGGCGGCGCACCCGACCGCATCATGGAAGCAGTGCGGCCCAGGGGCGCGCACCACTGCTACCTCGAGCTTCACATTGAGCAGGGTGGCACGCTAGACCGAAGCGGTACGCCAGTCGGCGTCGTTGAAGGGATCGTCGCAATTGATCGGTACACGGCCACCGTGACCGGTGTCGCCAACCACGCGGGTACTACTCCAATGCCGGATCGCCAGGATGCCCTCATCGCGGCCTCGCAATTGACCCTGGCCGTTCGAGACATCGTCACCAACCCGCCGGGCCGGCAGGTCGGCACGGTGGGACGATTCGAAATCGAACCGAATGCGCCCAACGTGATCCCGGGATTGGCCCGGTTGACGATCGAACTCCGCGACTTGTCGATGGAGAAGCTGGCGAGTCTTGCCGCGGAGATTCGCGTGAACGCGCAACAGATCGCGGCCGCCACGAGGACAACAATCAGCATCGAGCCACTGAGCCGGAATCCTCCGGCGATTGCCTCACCCGACGTTCAGCGAGCTATCGAACGCGCGGCCGACGGGCTGGGCCTCGGTCACTCGCGCCTGCCAAGCGGCGCGGGCCATGACGCGCAGATGATGGCCCAGCTGAGCCCCATGGGCATGATCTTCGTTCCCAGCGTAGGAGGCATCAGTCACGCACCGAAGGAACTGACCCGCTGGCAGGACTGCGCGAATGGCGCGAACGCCCTGCTGCGCTCAATCCTCGAGATGGACACGGTGTGAGCTGAACCTCATGCGGATCAGTTTTGGCTCGTTCGTTCTCATCTGAGTCGTGAAGTTGCCGGCGCGGTTCGGCCCTTGTGACACATGAAACACTGCGTCCGGGCGCCCGCCGGCAGGAACGGTGGCAGCGTCTCGATCATCGTGGACATGCGCGCCACCATCTTGAACGGGCCCTTCTGATCCCTCTTCCAGTCGCCAGGCACGTGGCAGAAGTCGCACGACACACCCAAGCTGGCATTGTAGACGGCCATGGCGAGCTTGACGGAATCCGGGGCAGAGGCCAGGTCTCCTGCAAACGTGCGATCGCGCTCCTCCTGCCATCGCGCGGCCGCCACCCGAGACGGTCGGAGCTGTCCTTCGTGACACGACCAGCACGTGACGCCGCCCGTGTCTGCCAGGGGGCCGCGGTTGAGTTGCGCGACCATGGCCATCATCTGTGCTGCGATCGCGAACTTCGGATTCGTCGTGCGATCGCGCATGTCGGTCGCCGCGTGGCAGTGGATGCATTCGACGCCCAACGCGACGTTCAGGGATCGGTCGACCGAATGAGGCAGAGCAGACGCGGCATTCTGGACCAGCAGACTCGATATCCACATCGCGCCTATCCCGAGAAACATCGTCACGCGGCCATCGTACTACTGCGTCCGTGTGCGAAGGCGAACGTCGGGGCGCGCGAGAGCACCTACAAGGCGTTACCCATCCAGCCACGCGGATGCCTTGCGTCCGCGCGTGGCCGTGCAGAAGCCAAACAGTCCGGGCGCCAGGGCGGCGGCCCCATCCCTTGACCGCTTGAGCCAGCCCGTCTACGCTCTACCGTCCTGCTCTTCCGCTCCCGGCCACTTTTGATACGTCCCGAGGTCATCGTGATGGCTCGAAGGCTTTGCGTCACCGTCGTCGCTGCCCTGACGATCTTCAGTGGACGCGCCGCCATGCTCGAAGTTGCGCCTTCTTCCCCGGCGAATTACACATTCACAGACCTCGGAATACCCGGTATGGCGCTGGGACCATATGGCGGCGGCGGCGGCATCAACAACAACGGCGACATCGTGGGAGCGTATTTCACGATGATTCCAGTCGATGGCGGTGACATCCATGGGTTCAAGTGGTCCAACGGAACGTGGGCGCCACTGATCGTCAACCCATCCATCCTCAGTCAAGAACCGGTGCTTTCGTTCTGTCACTCGTTGGGGGCCGGCGCGTGCGCGATCTTGAACGTCATTCCCCGGGCGATCAACGACATCGGAGTGGTCACGGGCAACCTTGGGATCATTCTGTGCGTGAGTCAGCCGTGCAGTCGGGCGACAGGATTTGCCGTGAAGGGATTCGGTTTCGTGATGCCGGACGGCGGAGGCGCTACGATCCTGCCGTGTCCGGAGGCCTGCTACTCCGGTTCGCCCGACCCGTGGGGCATCAACAACGTGGGCGTGATCACGGGCAATTACGTTCAGAGTATCGGCGGCACCTACGGCGGGTACCGGGGTTTTCGAGACTTGACCGTCATCTCCTACCCCGGTGCCGTGCACACGTATGCGCGCGGAATCAACGACCGCTTCGACATGGATGTCGTCGGTTTCTACAACATCCTTAACGACGGCTACAATCACGGTTTTCTGTTCAGCGGCGGCGTGTATTCAACCATCGACGTGCCTGGCGCTTACCTGACCGAGCCGTCCTCGATCAATTTCGCCCGGGACATCGTCGGCCAGTTCTACGGGGGCGGCGGCCCCAATCAGAATCCCGCAGCCGCCTTTCTCATGCCGGCCGGAGACCCGACGGCGGCGCAGAGAATCAGCGACGGCACCAACGAGTTGCGTCACGCGTTCGGGATCAACGACGCCGGTCAGATTGTTGGCGTCGTGAACGACCACTTCGTGCTCGCCACGCCTGCCCCGAATGCGCCAGGGCCGGCGTTTGGACAGGTGGACACGCCGTCGCAGAATGCCGCGGGCGTTCAGGGCGCAATTGGCGTGACCGGCTGGGCGCTTGACGATTTGGGCGTGACCAAGGTTGAAATTTTCCGTAATTGTTTGCCGTTTGAGCCGCAGAACTGTCAGGCGGTTCTGGGCACCAGCGTTGTCTACATCGGGGATGCCGCGTTTCTGACGGGCGCACGTCCGGATGTGGCGGCGGCCTTCCCGAGATATCCCAACAAGAATCGAGCCGGGTGGGGCTATCTGATGCTCACGCCGTTGTTGCCGGACGCGTCCAACAGCGCGCCGTACGGTGGGCAAGGCGCGCTGACCATCTATGCGATTGCCACGGATACAAACGGCAACAAGACGCTGCTGGGACGGTCGTCCGATCCGGCGAGTCCGAGCTATGCCATCCCAACCGCGATCACGATGACGAACGCCGCGATTGCGAAGCCGTTTGGCGCGATTGACACTCCGCAGCAGGGGCAGACAATCGGTGGCGTGTTCAACAACTTCGGGTGGGCGCTGACGCCCGATAGCAACAGGGTGGGGGGCGAGGGTGGGGACATCCTCATTCCGACGAATGGCTCCACGTCCACGGTGTTTATCGACTCGGTGCCAGTGGCGCAGGTGGCCTACAACCAGTGTCGCGGCAGCGTCGGTAATCCTGTGCCGGCCGGACTGTATTGCAACGATGACGTATCGAATATTTTTGGCAACCTGACGCCGCAAGCGCCGCTGACGGCTCGGACGGCCAATCCCACGAAGTTCCGAAACCTGGATGTCATGCGCGCGGCGATCGGCGCCTATACGTTCGACACGGCGACGCTGAGCAATGGGTTACACACGATTGCATGGAGCGTGTCGGACTCGTTGGGAAGGAACGAGGGTATTGGATCACGGTTTTTCATCGTGTCAAATGGAGGGGCGAGTGCACCCGCACAGACGCTAGACCGTGCCACGACATTGCGCGAGCGTGCGCCCGTCACCACCCGCGTGTGGGGGCGGACCGGTTTTGATCTGGCGACTCGCTGGACCACGATGCGCGCGAATGACGATGGGACGTTTGCCGTACGGCTGCCCGAGTTGGGTCGCCTGGAGTTGTGGCTGGAAGATGCGGTAGACGCGGGTTATCTCGTGGCCAATGACACGCTCCAACCGTTGCCGGTGGGGACGTCACTGTCGGGACCAAGGTTTGGCTGGATGCCGCCGGCCGGCTACCTGGGGCCGTACCACTTCACGTTTGTACGACGTGGCGAGCGCGTCAACGTGACCGTGACCGTAGTCGAGACGCCAAGGGTCGCCCAGGGTGAGGCGCAGATTCGGATGCACCTGGATCCGGTGAGGAACGGGCGCGGTGAGCGCGCTTTGCTGGTCGAAGGGTGGGCGTTTGATCCGCTGGCCGCAATTGGATCAGGAATTTCGGCGGTTCACGTGTGGGCGACGCCCGCTCATGGTGCCCCGTTCTTCATGGGAGCAGCTGAAGTCAATCTGGCACGCCCGGATGTGGCGCGGGTATTCAAGAATGCGCCGGGTCATGCCGGATTCTCCTTATCCGCCTCCATGAAGGCAGGCACGTACACACTGACGGCACACGCGTGGAACGAACGCACCGCGCGCTGGGAAGACGCCAGGAGCGTGCAGGCGATCGTGAAGTAGGCGAATGGTTGACGTTTGGAAGCAGATGCCGTCGGTGCGGCTGGCAGGCTCCGCTCAGACTGTTCGCAGCCGTTGCGCCGCGGCCCTTAGCGTCTCGTCTTTCTTTGCGAAGCAGAACCGCAGCACGGGGCCGCCTGCGTCCTCGTAGTTGAACGCCGAGCAGGGAATGGCAGCAACGCCATGCTGAGTGATCAGTCGCATGGCGACATCTTTGTCAACGTCACTGGTTATCGCCGAGTAGTCCATCAGCTGGAAGTAGGTGCCGGCGCAGGGGAGAGGCGTGAAGCGGGAACCCTCGAGCAACTGCAGGAAGAGGTCGCGCTTCGTCTGATAGAACGCGTCGAGCCCGGTGGCACCAGGGTCGCGAATC
>JBKJJZ010000155.1:0-4728 GCA_046597705.1 Vicinamibacterales bacterium
GCCCGCGTCATTCCCGCCGTTGGTCTGCCAGATTCGCTGACCCACCGCCGATTGTCCGGGCCACGCGATGCGTGCAAACGTTTCGTTCACCACAACCACCAGAGGCCGCCCGGCGCGATCTTCGGGCGTGAACGCGCGGCCCTGCATCACGGGAATCTCCAACGTTCGGAAATAGTCCGACGACACCACGTCCCAGTCGGAGTCGTTCAGGCGATTCAGCGCGTCTTCGGCGAGGCCGGGAATTCGCACGTTGCCGAGACCCATCCCACCACCCTGCAGCGGCACCATTCGCGAATGGCCCACGCGATCGACACCGGGCACGGTCCGCAGGCTCTCCACCACACGCTCAATCAGCGCGACGGCGTTCGGCCCCTCGGCGCCGGCCAGCGTCGTGTCCACCGTGACCACGTCGATATTGGAAATGCGAAAGCCCGGGCTGATGCTCGCCGCCGCGACCAGCGTCCTGACAAACAGCCCGGCCGTAATCACCATCGACAACGACAGCGCCACTTGAGCGACGACGAGCATGTGTCGCAGACGCAGGCGCTCGCGGGTGGCAGTGGAAGCGTGACCGTGAAGGGCCGCCGACAGGTTGGTCCTCATCGCATGGCGGGCCGGGGCCAAACCGAAGATGAGACCGGCCGTCAACGCCAGTCCAAGCGCGAACAACATCGTCCGCGCACCGACGGTCCAGTCGATCGACACCGGAAGCGGCAGCGACGGCAGGAACGACTGGAGCACGCCCGAGAGCCATGCGGCCACTGGAATCGCGGCCACTGCCGCCACAACGAACAACACCAGCGTTTCCGTCATGAGCTGCGCGATCAGCTGGCCGCGACTGGCGCCAATCGCGAGGCGCGTGGCAATCTCGCGGCGCCGCGCCGTGGCCCGGGCCAGCAGCATTCCCGCAACGTTGCTGCACGCGATGGCCAGCAGTCCGCCCGTCAGCGCGAAGAGCACGCCGAAGAACATCGTGATGGGCAAGCGGAATGAGGCGGGCAACCTGCCTGCGGGTGCAACGGCGATTCCGTAGCGCGCCGGCACCTCCACATGCGCAGCCTTGAAGGCCGTCAGCAACGTCTCCAGTTCCGCCTGAGCCTGACCGGGTGTGACACCAGGCTTCAACCGGCCGATGGCCGTGTGCCACACCGCCCGCGCGCTTGAGAGCAACGTGTCGGCCCGGCCGCCCCGTACTGTGCCGGCCATCGCCATCGGCATCCAGACGTCGGTGCCGAACATCGTGGCGCCGTCGAAGCCCTCTTCCGCCACGCCCACCACGAGGCAGTCCTTGTTGTTGAGCCGCAACGTGCGGCCGACCAGCGCGGGATCCGAATTGAAGCGCTCACGCCACAACCGGTTCGTGAGGACGACCACAGGGCGGTCATCGGCTACCCGATCTTCATCGCTGTTGAAGAAGCGGCCAGCGGCAGGGCGGACCTTGAGGATGTCGAAATAGGTGGACGACACCAGCTGGCCGAACACCCGCTCACTTCCGCCACCCTCGGAAAGACTCAACGGCGAGGCGTCGAACGTGGTCGCCGCCATTCCTTCGAAGCCCTGCGAATGATCGCGCAGGTACTCGAAGGTGGGATACGACATGTTGTCGAACCCTGAGCCATCGGTGGACCGGCCGATATCCACCAGCCGTTCGGCTTCGCGCACGCCTGGACTGGTGCGGAGCAGGATGGCGTCGGCGAGGTTGAAGATGACGGTGGTGGCGGCCAGCCCCAAGGCCAACGACACTACCGACGTGAGGGCGAACAGCGGGCTGCGCACCAGCAGGCGGAGCGCATAACGCAGATCGGGCACGAGGGAGAAGCGAAAACGGTTCGATGGCATGGGAGCTCCCGCGGGCGCGCCCGAGGCGCGGCGTTCTGATGCACCAAACCACGCGGCCTGGGCGATGGTCACGATCCAGAAGTGGACGAGCGACCAGCCACCGTGCTGCCGGACGCGGGCATGGTCACGCACAAACGTATCGAGCATCTCGCTCCCGAATCGCGTGCGGTATTGCGAAGGATACGCGCGCAGCAACACGCGATAGCAGACGGCCGGTATCACCGCGCACCCCTTCGGATCGCGTTCATCGATGACACAACCGAGGTGAGGTACTGCCGTTCGAGTTCCAGGGCCTGACGGCCGCGCGGGGTCAACCGGTAGTGCGTGCCGCGTCTGGGATCCTCAACGCTGCGCGGCGCCGGCGCTTCGGCGACCAGGCCCATGTCGATGAGCCGCGTCAGATGGCGATAGAACGAGCCCGTCTGTAAAGGAACGCGACCTGCCGACTGTTCACGTACGGCGTGCATGATGGCGTAGCCATGGCTGTCGCCATCGGCCAGGGCCAGCAAGATGTGGAAAGCGGCGGGTTTGAGGGGCTCGGCGCTCACGACCGGGGCCTCATTCTGAACATATCCATTATGGACATGTTCTCCCAGACGAGAGCGGCCCCGTCAAAGTTCCGGATGACGATCGGTCCTATTGGAACGTATTGCAGGCGTCCACGCGGCCCGATTGCAGGCCGCGGCGGAACCATTCAACCCGCTGAGCCGACGAACCGTGCGTAAAGGATTCCGGCACGACGCGGCCCTGGGACTGTTTCTGGAGGCGGTCATCACCAATCGCGGCCGCGGCACGCAGTCCCTCGTCCACGTCGTCTGTTTTCACCATGCCCCTGCGCGCCGAGTAGAATCCCCACACGCCGGCATAGCAATCGGCCTGCAATTCCTGGCGGACCGACAACGCGTTGCTCTCGGCCTGACCGGCCCCGCGCCGCGCGGACTCCATGCGATCGGACAAGCCCATCAGCGTCTGAATATGGTGCCCCACCTCGTGCGCCACCACATACGCCTGTGCAAAGTCGCCTGGGGCTCCGAACCGGCGATCCAGTTCGTCGAAGAAGGTGAGATCCAGATAGACCTTGTGATCGGCGGGACAGTAGAACGGCCCCATGGCCGATTGGCCGACGCCGCAACCCGACTGCGTCGCGTCACTGAAGATGACGAGGACCGGCGGTTCGTAACGCTGGCCTTGTTCCTTGAAAATGGCGTCCCACGTCTCTTCGGTGTCGGCCAGGACGACACGCATGAACTTCGTCGCCTCGTCCGTTGCTGGGGGCCCGACAGGCTGGGTGGCCGCGCTCCCGCCTCCGGGATCAAGTCCCGAGACGATATCCGCCGGGTTCTGTCCCGTGAAGTAGGAGATCGCCATGACGAGCAGGAGGCCGCCGATGCCGAGCCCGCCGGCTCGCATCCCCCCCGACATCCCGCGCCGATCCTCTACGTTCTGGCTTTCGCGTCGTCCTTGCCATTCCATGGATTCGGATTGTAATGGCAACGGAGCCCCGAATCTGTGCAGACCGACACACCGGCCGCTATGCGTCGCGCAGCGCCTTGACCGGATCGAGGACGGCCGCGCGCCGGGCGGGCACAAGACTGGCCAGTGCCGCGGTCGCCACCAGAATGGCTGTGGCCGCCACGTACGCAACGGGATCGAGCGGTGCGGTGCCAAACAACAGCGAGCCGATCAGCCGGCCGATCCACATCGCCAATCCGATGCCTGCGGCCGCGCCGAACCACACCGGCATCAGGCTCCTGATGAGCACCTCCCGGCCGATCGCGCCGGGACTTGCCCCCAATGCCGCGCGCACACCGAACTCCCTTGTCCGCTGCGCCACAGCAGAACTCGTCACGGCGTAGACGCCGACAATCGTGAGCAGGCACGTGACTGCACCGAACAGCATCGTCAGGGTCGTCAGGAAGCGCGCGCGCCCATAGGCCCGCAGGAGGTGCGCCTCCATCGTGGTGGCGCCTGAAATCGGCTGTGATGAATCCACCTCAGCCGCGGCCGCGCGAATTGCCGGCACAAACGACATCGGGTCGCCAGTGGTGCGCACCGCCACGGCCATCATCGCCTGGGACATCTGACTGTATGGCAGGTAAATCTCCGGACGAGGCGGCTCGCCGGGCCCCAGGTGATGAATGTTGCCGACGACGCCAACGATCGTCAGCCACGGCGCATCCGCTTCACGGGCGTACTTGAGTCGAAGGCCGACAGGACTCCGTCCCGGCCACTCGATATCGGCCAGTGCCTGGTTAATGATGACGACCTGCATCGCGTCGCGTTTATCGATGGAGGAAAAGTCACGGCCTTCACGCAAACGCATGCCGAGCGTGCGGAACCACTGGTCGCCCACAATCTGAAACCCGATCCGTCGATCGGTGCCCGGCGCAGGGAACGGACGGCCTTCCGGAAATGCCGACGCACCGAAGTCGTCGCCGCCGATGGGCAACGTGAACGCTCCGGCCGCGCTCTTGACTCCCGGCAATGCGCGTACGCGATCGAGGACTCCATCGTAGAACTCCATCTGCTTCGCCATGTAGTCAGCGCGCTGGCCGGTGAGCATGATGTCGAACGTCAGCAGCCGGCTCGTGTCGAACCCCACATCCACACGCTGGAGACGCCACAGGCTTTGCGCGAAGAGGGCGGCCCCCACCATGAGCGCGACGGCCAGCGCCACCTCGACGGCAATCAACGTCTGCCGCAGGCGGCCGCGGCCTCTCTCGCCGGTGCCCGCCGCTCTCAGATCCTCGGAAGAGCGGTCTCGCCACAACGCGACTGCCGAGAGTGCGCCGAGTGCGAGCGCGCTCATCACTGTGGCCACAGCAGTCCACAGCAGCACGGCATAGAGCATGGCGGCGGAATCAATCCCATTGAGACTTACTGTGGCCC
>JBKJJZ010000194.1:0-17460 GCA_046597705.1 Vicinamibacterales bacterium
GTGGCCATCACCGAAGGACTGGATACCAACCTGAACGGCGAACGCAACGACCTGCCCGTGAAGGCGTACAAGTTCGACGGCGTCGGCAAGGCTCCAAAGGAGATTGGCGACTGTAAGACCTGGAACTGTGGCCGCGGCGCCTGGCGCACGTTGTTCAACCTGCGCGTGTCCAAGGCGTTCAGTGTAGGCGTGGGCAACCACTCGCTGCGCATGGAAGCCATCGGCGAGGTGTTCAACATGTTCAACGCCAGCAACCCCGCGGGGTTCGTGGCCACCCGCCTGCTGGGAACGGGCCTGCCCAATCCGAACTTCCTGCAGCCCACGAGCTATTCGGGCGATTTCCAGCAGCCTGAGCAGCGCGTCGGCCAGATCGGCTTCCGCATCAGCTTCTAAGGTCAGTGCACTGACACGTCGGGCGTGGCAGACGATTGCCGCGCCCGACGTGTGTACGGCTACTGGGCGATGTAGTATCCCGTCATGCGACGGGTCCAATGGCGCAACTGCGGATGGGTGGCCGCGTACCTCCTGATGGCGCCAGTGGCGGCGCAGACCCCCGAAAAACAACTGGTCCTGACAATCACGAGCGACCAACTCCAGTCAGGTGTGGTGTCCGAAGTGACCTGGGATGCCGGGACCCTGGTGATCCAGGGCGTTTTCGCCAATGCCCAGGGGAAGCTCACCCCTCAATACTTCGCCAAGCCGGCAGACAGCATCACGCTGCTGCGGTGGCCGGATCACTCGACCGCCTCGCGGAAATTCTGGGAGACCAAATCGCGTCGCATCAGCCCCACCGGTATCGGCCGTATCGAGCTTGGCAGCGATTCCCGGATGCCCATGTACGGCATCGACAGTTTGCAGCACCGCGTGATGGATGCGGCCACGATGGGCGGGATGATCACCACGCACACTCTCAAGCTGAACGGCGTGACGATTCACGAGCGCGAGAATCCCATCCCGCCGTACGACGGCGAGGTCTGGTCCTGGTCGCCGCTTGAACTGAACCGGATCGCATACGTCGACGGCAAGGGCGACCTGTGGGTGGCAGGGGCCGATGGACGCCGGCCTCGCCGAATTGCGCGCGGCGATTTCACCCTGCCCGCCTGGTCCGACGACGGCCGCTTGATCGCGATCGCCGAACGTAAGACCGATCGGTGGGAAGTGTCGGTGATTTCCGTCCCGGCGGATCTGAGACGCCAGTAGGCTAGAATCCGGCATGCCCGCTCTTTACGTGATTGTCCCGGTCCTGGCGATTTTGACCATCGCCTACCGTTATTACAGTGCGTTCCTGGCCACCAAGGTCTACATGCTGGACGACAGCCGGGTGACCCCAGCGCACATCAAGAACGACGGGCACAATTTCCATCCGACCCCCAGATGGGTGCTTTTTGGCCATCATTTCGCGGCAATTACAGGCGCCGGCCCCCTGATTGGCCCGGTGCTGGCGGTGCAGTTCGGGTACGCCCCGGGCTTGATCTGGATTGTGACGGGCGTTTGCCTTGCGGGTGCGGTCCACGATTCCATCATCCTTTGGGCATCGACCAGGCGCGGCGGCGCTTCGCTGGCCGAGATTACGCGTCAGGAACTGGGCCCGGTCGCCGGCTTTACCGCGGCCCTCTCCATTCTTTTCATCATCGTTATCGCGCTGGCCGGGCTTGGGCTGGCGGTGGTGAATGCCCTGGCAGAGAGTCCGTGGGCGGTGTTTGCCATCGGCGCCACCATCCCTCTGGCGCTGTTCATGAGCCTCTACATGTACAAGCTGCGCCCCGGCAAAGTGGGCGAAGCCACGGTCATTGGTGTGGTGGGGCTGTTGCTCGCCGTCATTTTCGGCAAGGCCATCACGGAGACGTGGCTGGGCGGCATGCTGACGCTTTCGCGCACGCAGCTGGTGATTGCGCTTGGCACGTACGGCTTCGCGGCATCGGTGTTGCCGGTGTGGATGCTGCTGGCGCCGCGCGACTACCTCAGCTCCTTCATGAAGATCGGCACGATCGCGTTCCTCGTGATTGGCGTCATCATCGTGAATCCTCACCTGCAGATGCCGGCCTTCAGCGGTTATATCGGTGGCGGCGGCCCCATCGTGCCCGGTGCTCTCTTCCCGTTTGCCTTCATCACAATCGCGTGCGGCGCCATTTCAGGTTTTCACGCGCTGATTGGATCGGGAACCACGCCGAAAATGATCGACAAGGAATCCGACATCCGGCCGATTGGCTACGGGTCGATGTTGATTGAAGGCCTTGTGGCCGTAATGGCCCTTATCGCCGCGTCGGCGTTGCATCCCGGCGACTACTTCGCCATCAACACGTCGCCCGCGGTCTACCAGGCCATGGGTGAGTCGGTCGTGAACCTGCCGGCGCTTGAAGCCGCCGTTGGCGAATCGGTGGCCGGCCGCACGGGCGGCGCAGTCTCGTTGGCCGTCGGCATGGCGGACATCTTCTCGAGTCTGCCGGGCATGCGAGGCCTGATGGACTACTGGTATCACTTCGCCATCATGTTCGAGGCGTTGTTCATCCTGACGACGATTGATGCTGGAACGCGCGTGGGGCGTTTCCTCGTGGGCGAGTTCATCGGGCGCGGCATTCCGAGGATGGCCGATCACAGCTGGGTGCCGGGCTCGATCATCAGCACCCTGCTTGTCGTCGTGTCGTGGTCGTACTTCATCGCCACCGGCAGCATCAGCACCATCTGGCCCATGTTCGGCATCGCGAATCAGCTGCTGGCCACCGTGGCGCTTGCCGTCGGCACCACCGTGATCATCAGCGCCGGGCGGCGTCAGTACATCTGGGTGACGTTGATCCCGATGTGCTTTCTCGCCACCACCACCTTGAGTGCCGGATTCCTCAGCGTGAAGAACAACTTCTGGCCCATGGCCACGGGTCCAAAGGTGGAACTGCACACGCAGGGCTATCTCAACTCCATCGTCACGGTGATCATGATGGTGTCGGTCATCATCATCCTGGCCACGGCCATCCGCCGCTGGCTGCAGCCCGACGCCGCCGTGGCACCGGCGACGCCTGTCACCACCTGATCGCTTCGGTGCGTAGGGCGTGGCTTTAAGCCGCGCCCGTTCACGGCGCCCCTGAAGGGACGCCCTACATTCAGTACGCAGGGCGTCCCTTTAGGGGCGCCATGCATTCAGAGCAGGCGGATCGCCAGAAAACCGCCGATGAGCAACACCAGAAACACGAGTGAAAACGTGTCGAAGTGTTTCTCAATCATCGCGCGGACCGGCGCGCCGAAAATGCGCAGGATGAGGGCGACGAGAAAGAATCGCGCGGATCGGCCGATCAAGCTCACGATCACGAAAGGCCAGAACGCCATGCCGGTTGCGCCCGCGGCAATCGTGGCGACCTTGAACGGAATGGGCGTAAACGCCGCGAGCAGCAGGAACCACACGCCGGCCTCGCTCCGATACCACCCCTCGACGGTGCTCCATGCCTCCTGGGCGTGGTAAAAATCGATAATCGGCTGGCCGACCGTCGGCATGGCCACCATGCCAATCCAGTAACCCCCCATCGCGCCAATCACCGAACCCGCACTACACAGCAGCGCCGCCCTCAACCACCGGTGCGTATTGGCCGCGACGATGGCAATGAGCAGAACGTCGGGGGGAATCGGAAACACCGATGATTCTGCAACGGCGATGAGAAACAGCGCCAGCAGGCTCTGGGGCGAGTCCGCCCACTTCATCGTCCAGTCGTACATGGCGCGGATCCAGCCGCGAATTTTCTTGATCATGACAGGGCCTGTGCACGTCCTTTACGGCCACCATCATATGATCCGGACGTGACTTCCCTCCCACGCGCGGAGCGCCTGGTCGTGGCTGTGGCCGCGTTCGGCTTCTTCTTCGACGCGTACGAACTGCTGACACTGCCGCTGATTCTCGGCCCCGCTCTGATCGAAATGGGGGCTCCGGCCGGGTCGCCAGAATTCAATTTGTGGGTGGGTCTGATGTTCTGGGTGCCGGCCGTGTGCGGCGGACTCATGGGACTGGCGGGCGGCTATCTCGCCGATCGATTCGGCCGGCGGCGCGTGCTCGTCTGGAGCATCCTCGTCTACGCGATGGCTTCTCTGGCGGCAGCCTTCAGCACCACACCGTTGATGCTGCTGATTTGCCGCTGCCTGATCCTGGTGGGGGTGTGCGTCGAGTTCGTGGCCGGCGTGGCCTGGCTCGCGGAAATGTTCACCGACCCGCGCCGGCGCGAGGCGAATCTTGGATTCTCTCAGGCGATAGCGGGCCTTGGCGGACTGGCAGTCACCGGCATCTACCTCCTCGTCGTGAGACACGGCGACGCCCTTCCGGCAATTCTGGGCGCGCATGCCCCCTGGCGATACACCTGCCTGTCGGGCCTGCTGCCGGCTCTGCCTCTGCTCCTCGTGCGTCCATTCCTTCCGGAGTCACCGATGTGGAAGGCCGGGCAGATGCGGCCCAGACCACCCGTCGCCGCGCTCTTTCAAGGCTCCATGCGCCGCACCACATGGGCGGCGATTGCCGCCACGGCGTGCACCTACGCGCTTGCGTACGGCGCCATGCAGCATCTGCCGCGTGTGGTGGTCGCCCTGCCGGAAGTGAGTGGACTCAGCGCGACAATGAAGCAGGCGACTGCGGGCAGCATGCAGTTGTTCCAGGAGACAGGCGGCCTTGTCGGCAGGCTGCTGCTGGCAACGCTTGTGGTGGCCGTGGTGGCGCGCCGTCGTCTCTTGAGGATCGCGCAGGTGGCTGCACTGATTGCCTTTCCGCTCACGTTCGCGTGGCTGAGTACCGCAAGTCTCACGGTGTTTGAAATCGCGGTATTCATCACGGCAGCCATCACCGCGGCTCAGTTCAATTTCTGGGGCAGCTACCTGCCGCGCGTGTTCCCCACCGCCTTGCGCAGCACCGGTGAGAGTTTTGCCGCCAACGTCGGAGGAAGAATTCTTGGCACCACCGCGGCCATGGCAACCACAACGTTGACCACGCAGTTGACGCCCGCGTTCGGCGCCGGACGCGCGCTGGCGCTCTCTGCGGCATCGGTGGCAACGCTCGCATGTGTGATGGGCCTCATCGCGAGCCACTTCATTACCGAGCCCGAGTCGAACCAGCTGCCGCAGTAGCAGTAGGGCGTCCCTTTAGGGGCGCCGACTTGGCGCAAGTTCGCGCTCGAACTGGCGGAACTCGGCCGCCCGGCCCTCCCTGATGCTCCACGCTCGTATGCTCTCGAGGTTGACCGGCCGGCGCTTCGCGATCGCGGCGGCCACGCGAAGGCTCTGCAGGTCGTTCCAGTAGTAGAACGCCGCAAGACGGTCGCGACAGGAGTCGGTGGCCGACAGTGTCAACACCTTCACCGAACCCACGCGAATCTCCACGGGGTCCACAAGGTCATCGTCTCCAATGGCGAGTGGGCCTTTCGGGAACTCGACGAAGAACGCCGCTTCGGCGTGACGGTATTCAGCCCCTGTTCGGACGAACCCGACCTCCAGCATGGCACGGTCGAGCTCGGCGCGCGTGACGGCGTTCCGGATGATGTAGTCGAGGTCGTGCGAAAGGTACTCGCCCTTCGAGTGCAAACTGGCGCACGCCCCTCCGGTCAGAATGGCTTCGATCCGATGCCGGCGCAGCGATGCCGAGACGGCCTGCACCACCTGGCGAAGTGTGGAGTGTCGTGACAGAGTCACAGCGCCTTCAGGGTCCGGCGCGGCCTCCGGCGCAGTACGGCAATCGCGTCCTGAAGGTCACGGTCAGTGGCGGCCAGCTTGTCGAGCAACGCGCGAAGCTCCGACGCCGCAAAGAACCGCGGATTGAGTTCAAACAGGCGCGTCCGTCCCGCCGGGCGCCCGGCGATCAGTCCGTCGTTCTCGAGGCTGCGGATGGCGCCCTGCACGGCGTTGAGCGCCGTGCCAATCAGGCGGCCGAGTTCCCTGGGATAGGACGACCCCATCAGGCGCAGGGCCAGCAGCACCCGTGTGCGCGTCACGGATCCGAACGGCGACGGTTGTCCAACGACCAACATATATGGTCATTTGACACTATAAGTAGGTCAATCGTCAAGGAAGACCCGGCCGCCTTTTCGTACGGGCGCTTTACGGCGTACCATGGCGGCACCTGCATGAACATCAGCGTGACCGTCAACGGTGTGCGTCACGAACACGACGTCGAGCCGCGCCTGCTGCTCAGCGATTTCCTGCGCCAGAACCTGGGCCTCACCGGCACACACGTGGGCTGCGAACATGGTGTCTGTGGTGCGTGCACGGTTCTGTTCGATGATGAACCCGCGCGGTCCTGCATCCTGCTGGCGGTGCAGGCGAACGGGCACGACATCCAGACGGTGGAGGGACTCGCGTCGGCCGACGGCGCCCTCAATCCTCTTCAACGCGCGTTTCACGAAACACACGCCCTGCAGTGCGGCTTCTGCACCCCGGGTTTCCTGATGACGCTGACTGCGTTCCTGCGCGATCACCCGAAGCCAGGCGAACCCGAAATTCGCGAAGCGCTCTCCGCCAACCTCTGCCGCTGCACCGGCTACCAGCACATCGTCGAGGCCGTGAAACGCGCCTGCAATGAGCCGCTACCTTAACGCCCGCGTCCTTCGCAACGAAGACGCCCGCCTGCTGACCGGGCGGGCCCGGTTTGTGGACGATGTGCAGTTGCCGGGGATGCTGCATGTGGCGTTTGTCCGTAGTGACTATGCGCACGCGAAGCTGAAGAGCGTCGATTGTTCAGCGGCGCGCGAGCGGCCGGGAGTGGTAGCCGTCTACGCGGCCTCGGACCTGGGCGATTACCTGAAGCCGGCGCCGCTTCTGGTGCCCCCGCCTCCGATCAAAGACCTGGTGTTTCACGCGCGCACGCATCTGGCGCTCGCGAAGGATAAGGTTCGCTACGTCGGAGAGCCGATCGCCATGATCGTCGCCGAGAGCCGCTACATCGCCGAGGACGCCATTGGCGACGTGATCGTCGATGCCGAACCGCTGGACGCGGTCGTGGATCTGGAAGCGGCCCTGCTCGAGGGCGTTGCGCTGGTGCATGAGGATCTGGGATCGAATCGTGCGGCGCATGTGGTGCAGGGCAAAGGGGACTATGAGGCGGCGGTGGCGCAAGCCGATGTCGTAATCAAGCGCCGTTTCCTCTATGACCGCGGCGCGTCAGCTGCGATTGAAAACCGCGCGGTGCTGGGCCATTGGGATCCACAGGCGGAAGAGCTGACGATCTGGGACACCACGCAGGCGCCGATTCCGATCCGCAACGGCATGGCGGTGCGGCTCGGTCTGTCACAGTCACAAGTGCGCGTGGTGGCGCCATTCGTGGGCGGCGGCTTCGGCCCGAAGATCATGATGTTCTATCCGGAGGAGCTGCTCATTCCCTGGGCCTCGATGAAGCTCAAACGGCCGGTGAAGTGGACCGAGGATCGGCAGGAAAACTTCTACGCCACCACCCAGGAGCGCGGTCAGCTGCACGACGCCGAGATGGCGCTCACACGCGACGGCCGCATCCTTGGCGTGCGCGATCACTTTCTGTTCGACACGGGCGCCTACGATCCCTACGGGCTGACGATTCCGATCAACACGCAGTGCACGCTGCTGGGGCCCTACGACATTCCGAACTACGACTCCGAGTTCACTGCAGTCTTTACCAACAAGCCGATCGTGACACCCGTGCGCGGCGCGGGCCGGCAGCATGGAGTCTTCGTCTGCGAACGGCTTCTCGACATGGCGGCGAAGGAATTGGGCATCGATCGCGTAGAGATTCGGAAAGTGAATCTGCTTGGCGCGGATCGCTTCCCCCACAACCACGAAATCATGTTCCAGGACTCGGCGCCCCTGATTTATGACAGCGGCAACTATCTGCCCGCGCTGGAGCGGGCCGTCGAGATGATCGGGTACGACCAGTTCCTGCGCGATCAACCGCGGCGGCAGGCTGAGGGCAAACACCTCGGTGTCGGCATCTGCTGCTACGTCGAAGGCACGGGCATTGGCCCGTACGAGGGCGCCCGCGTCACCGTGGAGCCCAGCGGCGTTGTGCGCGTTGCGACCGGCGTAGGCACACAGGGCCAGGGTCACTACACGGTCTTCGCGCAGGTGGTGGCGGAGGTACTGGGCGTCGATGTCACCGGCGTGCGCGTCAGCACGGGTGACACGCGCGAGTTTCAGTGGGGCACCGGCACGTTCGCCAGCCGTGGTGCGGTCGTCGCCGGCAACGCGTGTTACGCGGCCGCGCTCTCGGTGAAGGGGAAGATCCTGGCGCTCGCCAGTCAATTGCTTGGCGTGCCGCAGGACCAGCTCGATCTCGGCGATGGACGCGTGTCGGTCCGCGGCGCTGACGGCCGCAGCATGTCGCTTGGTGAGTTGGCCGCGAAGGCGAACCCCTTGCGCGGAGCCGTGAGGCCGGGCACGGAGCCTGGACTCGAAAGCACCGCGTACTTCGGGCCCGACCGTGGCAGCACCGCCAGCGGCGTTCACGCCGCCATCGTCGAAGTCGATCCTGAGACGGCGACGGTGAAGATCCTCCGCTATGTGGTGGTGCACGACTGTGGACAGATGATTAATCCCTTGCTGGTGGAGGGACAGATTCACGGCGGCGTGGCGCATGGAATCGGCAACGCGTTCTTCGAGCAGTTGGTCTACGACGAGCAGGGGCAACTGATGAACGCGTCGTTCATGGATTACCTGTTGCCGACCGCCACCGACGTGCCGCCGATCGAAACCGATCATCGCGAGACACCATCGCCGTTCAACCCGATCGGGCTCAAAGGTGTGGGCGAAGCCGGGTGCATCCCGACCGGCGCGGTCTTCGCCCAGGCGCTTGAAGATGCGCTTGCGGGAACCGGTCTGGAGATTTGCGAAATTCCTCTCAGTCCCAACCGGCTCTTCGAGTTGATTGAGAAGGCGGGCGTCAATGAACGTAGCGGGCGTTAATGAACGTAGGGCGTCCCTTCAGGGGCGCCAAATTGGACCTGGACTGCCTGAATCATGATTCTCTCCGGCACCTACGAGTTCAACGGCCCTCGGCAGCGCGTGTGGGAACTGCTGCAGGACCCTGCGGTCCTCGCCAAGACTCTTCCGGGCACCGAGCGCCTCGTGCTCTCTGGTGCCGACCGGTTCGACGGCGTCATGAAGGTCAGCATTGGTCCCGTGACTGCGGCGAAGTTCGACGTCAGCGTCACGCTCACGGAGAAGGATCCACCCCGGCGGTTCGTGATGCAGATCGATGGCAAGGGCGGCGTCGGCTACACGCGTGGGTCAGCGACGATTGAACTGGAAGAGCAATCGCCCACACTGACCCTCATGCGCTACGACTCGAATATCCAGGTGGGCGGAAAGATCGCCGCGGTGGGGCAGCGATTGCTCGAGCAGGTCGGCAAGATGATGTCGAAGCAGGCGCTGGAAGCACTTGAGCGCGAACTGCGTACTCGGCTCGACAGTGAGGCCGCGGGATGAAGCCGGCGCCGTTCGAGTACTTCTGTCCCGATACCCTGGAGGAGGCGCTGGCGCTCCTGACGGAGCACGGCAGCGACGCGAAACCGCTGGCTGGCGGCCAGAGCCTGATTCCCGCAATGAACTTCCGCCTCGCCACACCTGCGGTCCTGGTCGATCTCAACGCGCTGACGAGTCTCGCTCACATTACGATGGGCGACCACAGCGTCCGTATCGGTGGCATGACGCGGCACCGCACGCTCGAGAAGAGCACCGACATCGCTCGTCAATTGCCGCTCGTCACAGAGACGATGCCGTTTGTGGCGCACGCCGCGATCCGGTCGAGAGGCACGCTTGGCGGCAGCCTGGCGCATGCCGATCCCGCAGCTGAACTTCCCGCCGTGATGCTGGCGCTCCAGGCGACCATCACGTTGGAGAAGCAAGGCGGAGCGCGGCAGGTGCCCGCAGCCGGCTTCTTCACCGGCTTGTTCTCCACCGCGCTCGAGCCGGGAGAGATCATCACCGGGATCGAAGTGCCGCTGTCTTCGGAGGCCGGCCGCGTTCGCCTTTCGGAGGCCGGGTCTTCAGACCCGGCGCACCGCAGCCGCACCGGTGTCGCGTTCGACGAAATCTCACGGCGGCATGGCGACTTTGCCCTCGCCGGAGCGGCAGCGGTCGTCACGGTTGATGCCGGCGGTGTCTGCACGAGTGCCCGCGTGGCGCTGCTCAGCCTGGCCGACCGTCCGGTGCTTGCCGAGCAGGTCTCACTCGCACTGGTCGGCCATCGCCCGACGCCAGAAATGATCCGCGGAGCGGCGCGGGCGTCAGCTGCCACAGACATCGACCCCTCGAGCGATATCCACGCATCCAGCCGCTACCGCACCAGTCTCGCGGCCGTGCTCATCCGACGCGTGCTCGAGCGCGCCTTTCACGTCGTTAACTCCGGGGAGTCCGCATGAAGATTTACGACTTGTCGCAGCCGTTGAATGAACAGTGCAGCTTCTGGCCCTACTATCCGCCGTTCGAGGTGAAGTACATCAAGCGCAAGTCAGAACACGGCGTCAACGCGCAGTACATCCAGACCTCGAATCACATGGGCACGCACCTTGATGCGCCGCGTCATTTCGTGACGAAGGGCATGACCATCGATCAAATTCCGGTCGAATGGCTCTGCGGCCCCGGGGTCATTGTCAATCTCTCTGACGAGATGGATGAACTCGGCATCTACACGCCGAAGATGATCGAGGACCGTGTGGAAGTGAAGGAGGGCGACATCCTGTTCCTCCACACCGGCTGGCACAAGCACGGCGAGTTCGGCGAAGACGCGGACGAGGAAAAATACATCCACCGGCATCCCGGCGCCCATCCCGACCTGGTGCCGTGGCTCTTGAGGAAGAAGATTCACATCTGGGGCGTTGACTGCATCTCCACCGACCATCCGATGAACCTGCCGATCGGGCGCTTCCTGGGCAAAGGGATGCACAACCACTACGAGCGTGTGCGCAAGCAGGCTGAGGAGAAGTTCGGTGGACCCGAGGCCGTCGCGAAACTGTTTCCCGATTCGGCATACCAGCTCACGCACAACGCGCTCTTCCCGCACAACTGCATGCACGTGGAGAATCTCGGTGGCGACATCCACGCGCCCGAGATCCAGAACAAGCGTCTGATCCTCGGTTGCTTCCCCTGGAAGTTCAAAGGCGGGGAAGCGGCTTTCGCTCGGGCCGTCGCCTTCACCGGCGACTGGAAGCCGTGAACTCGGACGTAGGGCGTCCCTTCAGGGGCGCCGTGAACTGGCGGCTAGTCTAAAGCACCTGAAACGACACGTTTGACCGTAGCCGTCGGTCGAACGTCACGGTCCGGTTGCAACCTGCGTCGGCGTGGAGGGCGCCGATCACGTAGTCAGCGAAATCCGCTTTCCCGGTTCGGTAGGCCTCCAGTGCGCGTCGAATCACGTCCTTGTCGCCCACCACGAACTGCGTGGTTCCCAGGATGTGGTCGAGCGTGGTGATGAGATCGGCGTGGCTGACGTCGTAAAGGCCACGCAGGACCCAGGCCAGTTCGCACAGCACGACGGGGGAGACGAAGCACCGGCCGCCTCGCGCGGTCACAGTACTGATCACGTCGGCAGCCCGCCTGGCTTGGGCGACGTCGTCCTCTGTCAAATACCGGACGAGAACATTGGTGTCGAGGCCGGTCACGAACGCCTCCGCGCGCCCCGCAACGCATCGTCCATCTCCTCGACGGTGATCGGCTTCCGCCCGGGCTTCTTGAGCAGGCCGCGCAGGTCGCGAACGTCGAACCGTCCGGCGCGTACGTGGACGGTGCCGTCCTCGCCGATGACGAAGTCAACGGCGTCTCCCGGGTTGAGCTTCAGCAGATCCCGAACGGGCTTGGGTAGCGTCAGTTGTCCCTTGCTCGTGAGTGTGGCGACCGGCATTCCTTACCTCTAGCACGATTCCTTACATAGAGCAACGCACGGAAGTAATGAAGTAGGCTGCTGGCGTGAGCGAGGATGCGGCACTGTCATCGGCGACCGAGGTCCGCGGTCTCATCCGCGCGCGGAAGCTCTCGGTGGTCGAGGCCGTTACAGCGGCGCTCAAACGCGTCGATGACTTCAACCCGGCCATCAACGCCATCGTTACGCTCAATCCGCGCGCGCTGGACGATGCGCGTGCGCTTGATGCGCGGCTGGCAAAGGGTGAGGATCCGGGGCCGCTGTGCGGGCTCACGGTGGGAATCAAGGACGTGACCCAGGTGGCGGCGCTCCGGACGACGTTTGGTTCGCCGATCTACGCCGACCACGTGCCCGATGACGATGCGGTGGTGGTGAAGCGGTTGCGTGATGCGGGCGCCGTCATTCTGGGGAAGACCAACACGCCGGAGTTCGCGGCCGGCGGAAACACTTTCAATGAGGTGTTCGGCCGCACCAGAAATCCGTGGGACACGACGAAGAGTGCCGGTGGATCGACCGGCGGCGGAGCCGCGGCGTTGGTGACGGGAATGATTCAGCTCGCCGAGGGGACGGACCTCGGCGGGTCGCTCAGGATTCCCGCGTCGTTTTGCGGGGTGGTGGGGCTGCGGCCGTCGGTGGGCCTCGTGCCCACGCATCCCACGGACTGGTCGTGGGACACGCTGCAGGTGACCGGCCCCATGGCGCGAACGACGGAGGACGTGGCGCTGATGCTGCAGTCGATTGCAGGCGCCACGGAGCACTCACCGCTGCGCCAGCCCGTGGCCGCGCGCGACTTCGTGGCGGCAGTGGCGGCAGGGCCGAAACGTGGTGCACGCATCGCGTACGTGTCGGATCCCGCGCGCATCGGCATCGAGCCTGAGCTGGAAAGGATCTGCCGCGAAACCGCGTTCGGTCTCAAGGATGCGGGACTGGCGATTGAAGAGATCGACCTCGATCTCTCACCAGCGCGCGCCGCATTCCTTGCCCTTCGCGGCCTCTGGTTTGTCACGCACATGGCGCCACGCATGGACAAGGCCAGCCAGTTCGGGAACAACGTCGGCAACAACGTGCGCGCCGGTTTGGCGACGACCACTGAGCAACTGGCCGCAGCGGAGCAGGAACGCAATCGCCTCTGGCATGTCTTCAAGGAGCTCTTCACGCGCTTCGACTACGTCGTCACGCCCACCATGGCCGTGCCGCCGTTCCCGGTGGAGCAGAACTACCCCGATTCGATCGCCGGCAAGCCGATGCAAACGTACGTGGACTGGATCGCGCCCACGTTCGTGCTCAGCCTCACCGGGCTGCCGGTGGCGTCAGTGCCGTGCGGGCTCGACTCAGGGGGGATGCCGGTAGGTTTGCAGATCATTGCGCGGCCCTCTGACGAAGAAGCCGCGCTCGCGCTCGCGGCTGCGGTGCAGAAGCAACGTCCGATCGGCTTGCCGAAGCAGTAGGTCGCGTCCCTGGTTTTCGAATGTAGGGCGTTTCTTCAGGGGCGCCGATTGGCGCCGCTAAAGCGACGCCCTACGCCGCTGCCGACCCCAGCGGAACTCAGGTGAAGGCCTCGTTTCCCCACATCCTCGCGGAACTCGGTCCGGATGAAGTGCTGGCGCTGCAGCAAATATTCGACGCACTCCAGTGGAGAACGCGCTACTGGCGGGCAGGGACGGTGGACTCCGCCGCCGCGGCGTTCTTCGGGGAGGATGCGTGAGCATCCGGTACGTAGGGCCGTGGCTTTGGCTTTCAGCGGCTACCCGGGGTGTAGTCAGGCGCCGGCGCTTCGGCGCCCCTGAAGGGACGCCCTACGTACAGACTCGAACCTCGAACCTCGAACCTCGAACCTCGAACCTCGAACCGACCCGCGTCAGAAACTGATGCGCAGTCCCAACTGCATCTGCCGCGCGGACGTGATCGTCGATCGAATCTGACCGAACGACGAGAGCGGTGCCTCGTTGTCGGCACTGCCCGCGAACGCCACGAGCGCCGGCGGGCCGAAGTTCGCGCGGTTGAATAGGTTGAACACCTCCGCGCGCAGCTCCATCGAGCCGCGGCCCATGCCCAGCCGCGAGAGCCCGAGGACCTTGCTCAGCGCCAGATCAACCGTGCGCAGATCAGGCCCGATGAGTTCGTTGCGGCCCACATTGCCGAACGTGCCGATCGGTTGCAACACGAACGCTGCGGGATCGAACCACTTACTGGGATTGCCGGTCACCGCATTCGACGCATTCCGGCCCGGCGCATAGCTTGGACGATCCGGACCCGTACCGGGACCCAGCGACGGAGACCACAGTGATCGCGACCGGTTCGTCTGCACGAATGGCGTCAACGGACTGCCGCTGCGCATGCGCACGATGCCCGACACGCGCCAGCCGCTGAACGGCTCCCACACGAAATTGGTGACCCAGTTGTGCGCGGCATGGAAGTCCGACAGACCCTTGTTGTAGCCCGGGATGAACTCGGGCATCGCCGACGTGGTGGCGGTGGTCGAGTCCGAAAAGAACGTCGAGTTCTGTGTCGTGTCCTCTGACTTGGACCACGTGTACGACGACTGCACCTGCAGTCCGTGGCTCCACCGCTTCTTCACCTCGACGATAAGCGCTTTGTACCAGGAGTCGCCGTCGCTGGACTTCAACTCGATCGCCGAATAGTTGCGATTCGGCCGCGGCAACCCTGCGGCGTAGAAGAACGTGCCGTCGGCCAGCGTGGCCGGCGTGGGAACGTTGACGTCCGAGTTACGCCAGAGATGTGTGCCTCGCGCCCCCGCGTAACTTACCGTGGCCACCCAGTCGGTGAAAAACTCCTGCTGCACGCTGGCGTTCCACATCTGGACGCGCGGCAGGTCCACGTCCCACTGAATGGGCCGCACCGAAATTCCGGTCAACCGCTCGAACGGCGGCACGGGAAACGTCGGGTTCGTAATCACCACGCGCGGTGTGGCGGGCGGATTGGTCACGGTGACGATGAGGTTCTGGTGGTTGTTGGTGTTGTAGTAGAGCCCGTAGCCCGCGCGGACGGACGTGCGGCCGTTGCCCAGCACATCCCAGACAGCACCCACGCGCGGTGAAAATGTTGGCGCCGGGTTGTCGTACAGATCGCCCACCACGGGCGCGCCCAGCAGGTCCTGCATGTTGATGTCGCGCCCACCCTCATCTCTCGGCATCGTCGATCCTTCGAACCGCAGGCCGATGTTGGCGGTCACACGCGAGGTCAGCTGGATGTCGTCCTGAAGGTAGGCGCCGTAAACCGTGAACGGCCAGCGGCGGTTGACGTCCCCCTGCGGCGTGAGGCCGATGAAGTTGGCGGGTTGGTTGCGCAGGAACGTGGTCAGGCTGGCGAAGCGAAACACGCCGAGGCTGAACGTCGGATTGAATTCGCTCGAGACGTAGCGCTCGGCGATGGCGCCGGCCTTCAGGAAGTGCCGCCGGCGTGACTGCGTGATGTCGTACGAAAGGCTGGTCACGTCCTGTCGAAGCCGCAGGTTCGCCGAGAGCTGCGGACCGAAACGCGGGATGCCGCCGATGTCGATGGCACCCATCAGCGAACGGCCGGCCGCAAACTCGCTGACCGGCTGCGTGGTGTTGGCTTCCACGTTCTGGCCCACGCGCGTGCGGCTGTAGCCCAGACGAGCGGTGTGAAAGGTCGAGGTCCCAAGCGCCTGGCGGTATTCCGCTGTCGCGAACTGATTCCTTGAAATGAACGAGCGCGGGAACTGGGGGAAGTCCGTCGGCAGCCTCTGCTCCGCATCGTCAAACGTGTAACGGCCGAAGAGCTGGGCGCCATTGGCCAAGACGGCGTCAATCCGCGCCTGCGCGAAGTGCTGGTCGAGCTTCTGGTCGAAGGGGAAGGTATAGCGAGCCAACCCGCCGCCGAGGCTCTCACCGTTGGCGCGCGGGAACTCGTTGAGGTAGGGCAGCACGGCCGCGTTGATCGGGATCGTGACGCCGCCGGGCAGCAGGCCCAGCCGCGCGTTGTCGTCGGGAACAGTGGTCAGGATCGTCCGGCCCAGGTTCTCGATGAGCGCCTCGTAGCCGACGAAAAAGAACAGACGGTCTTTGCGCAGCGGTCCACCAAGCGTGCCGCCGAATTGGTTGCGCATGAAATCGGGCTTATTGCCCACGTCGAAGTAGTTGCGCGCGTCCAGCGCCTCGTTGCGGTGAAACTCGAATGCGCTGCCGGCGAGCTGGTTGGTGCCAGACTTCGTGATGGCGTTGATCTGGCCACCGATGTTGCGCCCGAACTGCGCGCTGTAGGAATTGGACTCGAGACGGAATTCCTGCACCGTGTCCATGCCCAGAGCCGTGCTGGCGGCGGAGCCGGCCGGACCGTTCGTGAAGTCATTGAGCAGCGTGCCGTCCAGGAGATAGACATTGGCGCGCGGGTCCTGCCCGTTCACGCTCATCGCCACGCCGTGGGCCACCACCGACCCGTTGTCGCGATGCGCAAACGGCGTCACGCCGGGCAGCAACGACATCAGGTCCGTGTAGTTGCGGCCGTTGACGGGAATCTGCGCGATGGTGCGCTGATCGATGAGGAAGCTCAGTTCCGACGAACGTGTATTGACCTGCGATGTGGCGCCGGTCACCGTCACCGCTTCACGGGCACCCACTTCCATCTTCAGGATGAGTGCAGCGTTTTCGCCAACCGTGAGTGCGATGCCGGACCGGACCAATGGCCGGAAGCCGTTCAACTCTGAGCGCACCTCGTAGTTGCCTGCGGGCAGGCCGGCGATAGTGAAGCGCCCATCAACGCCGCTCGTCGCTTGACGCGTGGCGTCAGTCGAGACGTTGCGGACCACGACGATGACGCCGGGGAGCACGCCGCCCGTAGCATCCTGCACCACACCGGCCAACGTGGCTCCGGTCTGCGCCCTTGCGGGTGCCGCTGAAACAATCAGAGCCAATCCAAACGCGAATCCGGCGATCCCGAGACGAAACATGAACCTCATCCAGAAAGTATAGTCATCCAGACCTTGGGACCGATGTCGGCCTCGACGCGCTGTCCGCTTTAGGGCAAAACTCGAGGCGAGCGACGTGTCGGCACAAAGCGCGAAACCCGCTCGGAAATCTCCGCTACCACGGCGTAATATTGCGGCCGATGCCAGCCCAGTATCGCTACCAGCGACGCGTCCAGTTCCACGAAACCGATCAGGCCGGCATCGTGCACTTCAGCTGGTACTTCAAATACATGGAAGAGGCCGAACACGCGCTCTGGCGGAGCGTGGGTATGAGCATCGCTCCACCGAAACCCGAGTTCGGGTTCCCACGCGTCAACGCCACCTGCGATTTCAAGGCGCCCCTGAAGTTCGAGGACGAAGTCGAAGTCCACATCGCGGTGGAAAAGATCGGGCGTCGTTCGATTCGCTACGCCTGCACGCTGCGCCGCGGGGCGGACGTAGTGGCCACCGGGTCGATGACGTCCGTGTGCGTGACGCACGACGCGGATGGCCGAGTCCGGTCGATCGACGTGCCCGAATCCGTACTCTCGCGCCTGCGTTAGACATCACATCCGTCCGTGCGGCGCCCCTGAAGGGACGCCCTACGTTCGGAACAGCCCGCCCGTCCGGGCGGCGCCCCTGAAGGGACGCCCTACGTTCGGAACATCCGTCCGTCCGTGCGGCGCCCCTGAAG
>JBKJJZ010000159.1:0-8839 GCA_046597705.1 Vicinamibacterales bacterium
CGTCAGCCTCGACGTGACGGGCGAGACCGCCCTGGTGAGCTGCGCCCTCATTACGGGGACGACGACCGCACGGGCGATCGTCGCCTCGCCGACCATTGAAGTACGCGATCCGCCGACCGGCGCCGGCACCATTGCCGTCCTCACCACCGGCCAAGCCGTTTCGCTCGGAAGTCCGGTGACCGCGGACCCGCTCAATGACGAGGCGATCCTCGTGAAGATTGTCGACGCGGCCGGAGTCCAGATCGGGTCGTTCAGTCTGGACCCCGGCGAGTCCGCCGAGGCGATTGTGAGTCCGGCTGGTGCTGTGGATGTCATGGTGGTGGTCGGCACTGTGACGGTGACGGTGCGCGGGCAAGACGTCACGCTCGATTCGGGAGAGACCGCTGCTTTTCCGGCGCCCGGGCCCACCTTCACGTTCACCGGGTTCTTCCAACCAGTGGCGAACATGCCGAACGTCAATCAATCCACCTCTGGCAGTTCCGTGCCGGTGAAGTTTAGTCTCGGCAGCGACGCCGGCCTGGCGATCTTCGCCGCCGGATTCCCGCAGTCACAGACGGTGAACTGCACCACCGGGGCGCCCTCGGGTCCCATTGAGACGATCACGCCCGTGCTGACCTACGACCCGGCGAGCGGCCGTTACCAGTTCATGTGGAAGACACAGAAGTCGTGGGCTGGCACGTGCCGTCAACTGACTCTGAAGTTCGTCGACGTCGCCGCCACGGTGGCCTCGGCGAGATTCAAGTTCAAGTAATGGTGCCGTGTAGTACGTAGGGCGTGGTTTCAGCCGCGCCCTACGTACTACAGGCAAGTGAAAACTGCTCTAACGGTAGCGAATCGCGAGCAGCGTGAGATCGTCTTCAGGCGGTGCGCCGGCTGAGAAGTTCAGCACCGCATCGATGATGCCGGCGACGAGAGCGTCAGAGGTGTTCTTTGGCGCGGCGGCAATGGCAGCCGTGAGGGCTGCATCGCCGAAGATCTCGCCGGAGGGGTTCCTGGCGTCCGTCGCGCCGTCGGTAAACAGCAGGAGCGTCGCGTTCGGCGCCAGCGTGAATCGCCCTTCCGTGAACGGCGCGTCCTCGAGCACGCCAAATGCGATCGCCTTGGGAATCATCGTCTGGCTCAGCGTTCCGTCGGGCGAGATGAGCACCGCCGGATTGTGACCGGCGTCGGCGAGCGCCACTTCACCCGTCGACAACGTGAGGTGGCCCACCAGCGCCGTCACGAAGATGAGCTGGTCGTTGTCGCGGCACAACTCCCGGTTCATCCGGCCAAGCGCGCCGGCCAGGTCGATGCCATCGATTTGAACGGTGGCGCGGAAGAGCGTCTTCGTCACAGCCATGTAGAGCGAGGCCGCGACGCCCTTACCTGACACGTCGCCCACGATGAACCAGAGGCGGTCGCCCGCCAGCACGAAGTCATACAGATCGCCTCCCACCGATCGCGCCGGTGTGAGGGATGCCGCCAGATCGATTTCGGGCCGGTCAGGAAGGTGACGGGGCAGCATCGACATCTGCATGTCGTGCGCCAGCGCGAGTTCGCGCTCCAGCACCTTCCGTTCTGCCGCCTCCTCAGCCAGCGCGACGTTGCGCACGCGCAGCGCGGCAGCCGATGCCAGCGACTCGAGCATTTCCAGATCCTGCTGTGAGAACTGACGGACCGCGGCCCGCGACGACAGCGCAATCATGCCGATGATCCCTTCAGCATCATTGAGCGGCGCCGCCAGGACGCTTCGCACTCCCGAGAAGATGATCGATTCCGATCCTGAGAAGCGCTCGTCGATGGCGGCATCGACGACCAGCGCGGATTTGCCCTTGCCCGCCACCTCATCGATGATGCGGCGGGAGACAAAGACGTCGCCTCCAACGGCCTGGCCCTTCCGGCTGGCCGCCGGCGCCAGATCCCCAGCGGAGTTCCTGAGCAGGATGATCCCTTCTTCGGGCCGGAGTACGTCAAAGCAGCGGTCGAGAATCAGGTCAAGCAATGCCGAGAGCGAAATTGCCGTGGCCAACGCGCGATGCACTTCGTTCAGCGTTCGAAGGCGCGCCGCCTGCCGCGCATCCTCGGGCGGCGCGGCTGGCGTGGGCGGTGACTCGCCTGGGATGCCCAGGATGTGGATCGACGCCTGGCCAAGCCGCACGACATCGCCCACGTGCAGAGGCCTTGCCGCATCGATCGCGATCTGGTTGACGAACGTGGGATTGGTCGGCGAAAGTGCCTCGATCCACCACCCGCCGTCGCGTGTGACGATGCGGGCGTGCTGGCGCGACACGCTGGGGTCGGCAATCAGGAGTCCGGGTGGCTTGGCCGTTCTGCCGATGACCACGTCGGGAGCGTCGAAGACCGCATCGACCGCCGGTGTGCCCGGCGTCTCCACGCGGACGCGCAGGTTCACGCGGCCGCCACTCTGGCCGCGGCCGCCTCTGCCGTGGTCTCGACCACGAAAAGCGGCAGGAATCCCGCCAGTTCAAAAACCTGCCGGACGGAATCCCCGAGCCCCGCGAGCGCGAGTCTGCCCTTTGATTCCTTGGTGCGTTTGGCGAGCGACAGCATCACGCGGAGCCCCGCGCTGCTGATGTACTCAACGCCCGAGAAGTCGATCACCACTCGGTGCTGGCCGCTCCTGGCCAAACCCAGCAGCTGTGCATCAAGCGCCGGTGACGTCGTGCTGTCGACACGGCCGACGGGTGCGACGATCGTCACGCCATCTTGTTTTGTTTCGCTAATCTGCATTCCGATCCTTTGAAGTTCACGATTCGATCCGCCACGTGAGAGTCAGTTGGTTGCGCTCATCCCGGCGTTCGTACACAACATCATCTGTCAGGGCTCGCACCAGCGCGATGCCCAACCCCCCGATTTTGCGTTTTTCCAAGGGCAAGGATGTATCTGGCATGGGCATGAGCAGGGGGTCAAAGGGTGCTGCGGTGTCCGCCACCCTGATGGTCACCCGGCCGACGGCACGCTCCATGGCCAGTTCAATCGTTCCCGAGGTGCCGGCGAACCCGTGGTTGATCACGTTGGCCAGGACCTCGTCCAACACGGTCAAGACGTTGGTCCGCGCCAGGCCGATCGCATTGGCTCCGGTGCAGAAGGCCTCAGCCGCCCGCAGGGCTTCCGCAAGGCCGTCGAGCGTCCCGGGCACGAGAATCGTCAGTGTTTGGGCCAATTTCGTGGAGGCGAATAATAACACCGGTGTTCGAATCTGAGATACAGTCGCCCGCACCAACTTATTGCTGGCTCCCGGTGTAATGCATGACAGACCAGAACGACGATTGTGTCTGGGTGACTCGTTGCCTGAAAGGTGAGGCAGCGGCATTCGAGCCGCTTGTCGACCGTTATCAGCGAGTCCTGTTCAGTGTTGCGTTGCGGCTTCTTGGCAATTACGACGATGCAAAGGACGCTACGCAGAATGCGTTCATCCGGGCCTACGAGCATTTGGACTCGTTCGACCCGAACCGGCGGTTCTTCAGTTGGATTTACCGCATCGCCGTACATGAAAGCCTGAACTTTCGTCGGGCCCGGCGGCCCCAGCAGGAGATGGACCCCGGGATAGCCGTGATGGGCGGACAGACCGAGGCGGTCGAAGCGAGGGAGACCTCGGAGCGGGTCGAACAGGCGCTGGCCAGGCTCAGCGTGGAATACCGGGAAGTCGTGGTCCTTCGTTATTTCGGGGAACTCTCCTACGAAGAGATTAGCGAGGCCCTGGGAGTGCCCGAGAAGACGGTGAAATCAAGATTGTTTTCGGCCCGGCAGCGGCTGGCAACCGAATTGGGACCGTAGGAAGGGACAAACGAATGTCGGAACATCAGGACGCGGACAGCAGAATCGAGTCGGCCCTGGAGGACGCGGCCAGCCGGCAGCCTGAGCTGCCCGAAAGCATCAAGCCGACGGTCATGAACCAGGTTGAAACCGTGCAAAACGGTCTGTCTCCATGGCGCCGTTGGCGCCGGGCGAGACGAGCCACCAACTTTTCACGCAGTGCAGGTGTAGTTACTAGTCACAGTCATTCTGTCGGGCCAATGGCCGCCAGTGGAGGAGATAACGTGGGCAAAAAAATTCTGTGGGGAGTCATGGGGTTGGGTGCGGCGGCCGCCGCTGCGGCGTTTTTCCTTGGCATTCCTCCCATCGGGGACGGGACGGCCGGAACCATTGGCGCGGCCAAACGGTTCCAAGGCGCCTCAATGTCCGACAAGGACGTGGTCACCGGTCCGATGGCGGTCCAGAAGTTCATCCAGAGCGAGACCTTTGATCGCATCCAGAAGAACGCCGCACTTCGGAACATCATGATCAAGGTGGCCAAGGATCCGAAGCTTCAGAAGGCTTTCGCGGATCCGGCGCTCATCGAGATGTTCAGCAATCCGAAGTTCATCGAGATGTTCACCGATTCGGCCTTCCATGAAGCGTTTGCAGACTCGGCGTTCCAGGAAATGTTTGCCGACCCGGCTTTCCAGGAGATGTTCGACAACGCCGCGTTCCAGGAAATGTTCGACAGTCCCGCGTTCCAGGAGATGTTCGAGGACGCGGCCTTCGTCGAGGCACTGGGCGAGCCGTCATTGCAGGAGATGATGCACGAGCCGGCGTTCATCGAAGCGATGTCCAACCCCGCGTTCGCGGAGGCCCTCAAGAAGCCAGGCTTTGTTGAGATGCTCCAGGAGCCCGCGTTCGTCGAGGCACTCTCCGACCCCGCGTTCATGGACGCCATGGCCGAGCCGGCCTTTGTTGATGCGATGGCCGAGCCCGCCTTTGTGGACGCACTGGCTGAGCCCGCGTTCATCAGGATGCTGGCCGAGCCGGCGTTCCTCGAGGCCTTCCAGGGCAAGTTGTTCGGGACCATCCTGGGAGATCCGGCGTTCCAGTCGGCGCTCCAGGGCGGCGGAGGCAGGTAGAAGCCCCCTCGTTCAAACCGGTCGTTTTTCGGCCCGGTGCCCACTCAAGGGGGTACCGGGCCGTTTCTTTGTGTAACAATCCAGCCGCATGCCTGTCCGCCTCGGCGTCGCACTCTTCATTGCGTTCCTTGCGTCGGCCCTTCCAGCCCAGGCGCAACTGAAGAAGGTTGAGACCGACCAGGTCCGCCTCGTCTACATTTCGCCGTCCGAAGACTATCTGGTGCCCCACGCGGCCAGAACTTTCCTGAACGCGAACGAGCGGTTGAAGTCTCTGTTCAAGTTCACGACGCCTGAGAAGATCACGGTCCTGTTGGCCGACTTTTCCGATGTCGGTAACGCCGGCGCGACCGCGATGCCGAATAACAGCATCCGCGTTCAGATTGCTCCCCTGAGTTTCACATTCGAGACCGTGACCGCCGGCGAGCGGATGAACACGATCATGAGCCACGAGCTTGTCCATGTCATCGCGATGGAGCAGGCCTCAGGGCGGGACCGTGTGTTCCGGAAACTCTTCTTCGGAAAGGTGCTGCCCCTGGCCGAGCAGCCGGAATCCGTCTTGTATTTCTACCTGACGGCGCCTCGAGTTTCCGCGCCTCGTTGGTTTCACGAAGGCATTGCGGTCTTCATTGACACCTGGGAAAACGGCGGCACCGGCCGTGCTCAGGGTGGCTACGACGAGATGGTCTTCCGCTCGATGGTCAAGGACGGGGCGCGCTTTTACGATCCGCTAGGTTTGGTCGCGGAAGGCACGAAGAACGACTTCCAGACCGAGGTCAATTCGTACTTGTACGGCGGCCGCTTCACCACGTGGCTCGCGTACAACTATTCGCCCGACAAGATCGTGGAGTGGCTGTCGCGCCAGAAGGGCAGCCGCGCGCTGTACTCAAGCCAGTTCGAGCACGTGTTCGGGACGTCCCTGAACAAGGCGTGGGCCGAATGGGTCACCTTCGAGCGAAAGTTTCAGGAAGCGAATCTTGCCCAGATCCGCAAGTTTCCCCTGACGCAGACCAAAGACCTTTCTCCGCGGGCGCTCGGCTCCGTGTCGCGGCCGTATTATGACGAGGCCTCCAAGAAGATTTACGCCGCTTTGAACTACCAGGGGACGGTGGCGCATATCGGATCGATTTCAATTGAGACCGGAGAGACCACGCATCTGACCGATGTCCGGGGACCACTGATCTATCAAGTGACCTCCCTTGCATATGACCCGGCCGGTCCGACGTTGTTTTATGCCGCCGACAACCTCGGGCACCGTGATCTGATGAGCCTGGATCCGCGCACGGGCAAGACGAAGCAACTCCAGAAAGACCTGCGCGTTGGCGATCTGGTGGTGAACCCGGCGGACAGAAGTCTGTGGGGCATCCGAACGTTGAACGGGCTTCACTCGATCGTAAGGATCCCGGCGCCTTATACCAGCTGGACGCGCATCGTCACGTTTCCGTACGGCACCATCGTGTACGACACAGACATTTCTCCGGATGGCCGGACGCTCTCGGCCTCGTTCAGCTTGATCAATGGAAAACACAGCGTAAGGTTGATGCCAATCGAAAAGCTGCTCAAAGGGGATCCGACGCCGGAGGCTGAATTCGACCTGGGTGGAACCGTGGTCAACAACTTCACGTTCTCCAAGGACGGGAAATATCTCTACGGCACGTCCTACTTCAGCGGTGTGTCGAACATCTTCAGGTACGAAATTGCCACGAAGCAAACCGAGGCGGTGACCAACGCCGAAACCGGGTTCTTCCGCCCCATGCCTCTCGGAGGCGATGAGCTTCTCGCATTCCGCTACACGGGCGAAGGATTCGTCGCCACGCGGCTCACGGCGCGCCCGATTCAGGATGTGGGAGCGATCACGTTCCTCGGCGAGCGCGTGGTCGATAAGCATCCGGTTCTCAAGTCCTGGGCGCTGGGGTCGCCGGCCGACGTGCCGTACGACACGATGGAGAAAACGCTGGGCGAGTACAACCTTGCCGGCGGCATGCATCTCGAATCGGCCTATCCGATCGCTCAGGGCTACAAGAAGACCGGCGCATTTGGCGTTCGGCTGAATTTTTCGGATCCGTTGCAGCTCAACCGCGCCTACATCACGGCCGCATGGTCGCCTGGTGGAGGGTTGCCGTCGTCTGAGCGCCTGCACCTTGCGGCCGACTACGCCCGGTATGACTACACGGCGCACGCGGCGTGGAACGGGGCCGATTTCTATGACCTCATGGGTGAGTCGAAGGTCAGTCGCAAGGGCTACGCACTTTCGCTCAAGCGGACGCAATCGCTGATTTTCGAGGCGCCAAAGACGCTCACGCTGCAGATTGAGGGGCGCGTGGCGGGGCGGCTCGACCAGTTGCCCGAGTATCAGGATGTTGCGGTGAAGGTGGACAGGCTGTTCTCGCTCAATGCAAACCTGGCGTACAGCAACCTCCGCTCATCGTTGGGACATGTTGACGACGAGAAGGGCGCCACGTGGTCGTTGTCCGCGCGCAATGACTACGTGAACTCGACGTTCTTCACGAAGATTCACGGAACGCTCGATCTCGGCACATCGGTTCCCATCGGCCACTCATCGATTTGGCTGCGCAGCGCGGCAGGGTTTTCGCCTGGGAACGCCAACGATGTCTTCGCGAATTTTTACTTCGGGGGGTTTGGCAACAACTACATCGACCATCGGGAGACAAAACGCTACCGCCAATATCAGTCGTTTCCGGGCGCCGATCTCAGTTCCATCGCCGGCCGCAACTTCGTTCGATCGATGGTGGAGTGGAACCTGCCGCCCTTGCGGTTCAGCCGGGTCGGCCGGCCCGGTGCCTATTTGAGCTGGATGCGGCCTTCCGTGTTCGTCAGCGGCCTCGTGACCAACCTTGATCGCGCCGACCTGCGACGCCGGGTTCTTTCGGCGGGAGGGCAGCTGGACTTCCGTTTTACGGTGCTGTCCGTGCTCGACATGACCTTCTCGGCCGGCGCCGGTGTGACGATCGAGCGAGACCGGAAAGCTGCTCGTGAGGCGATGGTTTCACTTCGCGTCCTGAGATAGGGCCGGTTCGTGGGTCGTTCGTGCTGATTGCCGTTGCGCTCCTTCCGGTCCTGGTGTTCCTGCTGGTGCTGGTGCTGGCAGACTCCTTCAAACTTGTTTCGACGCCGACGCTTGCGCGGGCGCTGGCCGCCGGTGCCCTGGCCGCCATCGCCGCAACGGGTTTGCACGGCTGGCTGTTTGACCTGACGGGCCTCGGGATGGTGCCGTTTTCCCGATACGTCGCGCCGGTCACCGAGGAATCGCTGAAAGCGCTGTTCCTAATCTATGCACTCAAGAGAGGGCAGATCGGCTTTCTGGTGGACGCGGCCATCATCGGGTTCGCGATTGGCGCCGGCTTCTCGACGGTGGAGAACATCGAATACCTGCGAACGCTGGCCAGCACGAACATCTGGCTGTGGCTCGTGCGTGGTTTCGGCACCGCCCTGCTTCACGCTACAACGACCGCCGTCATTGCGATCACTGCAAAATCACTGCTCGATCGATCACCACAGCGTGGCCTGGCCGTGTTGCTGCCGGGCTGGGCTGCCGCGGTGGTGCTACACGCCGCATTCAATCATGCGAACCTCTCACCGTTGCTCTCGGCGGCCGCCATGATGATCTTGCTGCCACCGATCGTGATCGCCGTCTTCGACCGCAGCGAGCGAATCACCCGCGAGTGGGTGGGCGATGGTCTTGACCTGGATATCGAACTGCTGCAGCTCGTCAAATCCAGCCACTTCGGCACCACTCGTCTGGGTCGCTATCTCAACGAACTCAAATCCCGTTTCTCCGGCCCCATCGTCGCCGACATGTTTTGCCTGCTCCAGCTCGATCTGGAGTTGTCCATCCGCGCCCGGGGAATGCTGATGGCGAGGGAGGAAGGACTGGACGTGCCTGCCGATGAAGGGTTGCGAGCGCAACTGGACGAACGTGCCTATCTCGAGAAGTCGAT
>JBKJJZ010000366.1:0-2922 GCA_046597705.1 Vicinamibacterales bacterium
GTCGCGCCAAGACGCCGGTCCGTGGCGTCCATGAACAGCGCATACGATGTCGTCGTAAACGCGCCGATCAGCACGTAAAACACGGTCAGCAGACTGAGCGTGACGGCACCATCAAGCCACGACGCGTCCGCCCACGCGATGCCGATGATGCTCACCGCCAGGCCGACCAGGGTGGCCGCCGCCGCGGGCGCGCGGCCCCATCGGTCCGACAGGCGTCCGGCCACCATCGCGCCGGCCAACATCGCGGCCACCGTGGGCAAGAACAGAAAGGCGCCTACTTGCGTGGACGAAAAACCGTGGTCGATGAGGAACGGCCCCACCAGGATGCCGACCGCTTCGAACCCGGCGCCGCCGACCGCCGCGAAGATCAGGACGAACCAGGTGGCTGGCCGCCGCAGCACCTCGCCCAGGGCTGACGCGAACTCGCGACGCCGGTCAACACGCGTGCGCGTGGCCGACTGACCTTCCGGCTCTCCGGCCAGCAGGAGTACCACCATGGGGAGCCAGATCGCGGCCACCAGCAGAAGCAGCGTCGCGGTGGGGCTGGCCCAGGCCCCGAGCAGCAGTGCGCCACCGCCGAAGAGCGACCGCCCGGTCAGCATTCCCACCTGCATCCAGGCGTTGATCGAACCCAGATGCTCGGTCGGCACGATCTGCACCGCGTACGCATCAATCGCCACATCCTGAAGCGCCGCCGCCGCGGCGTGCATGAGCAGGAGCGTGCCCACCAATGGAAAATTGCCGCGCCAGTCAATCGGGAGCGTCGCAAGAATCAGCAGCCCCATGACCAGTTGGCACGCCGCAATCCAGGCGCGCAGGGGCCACCGCGATGAGCGGAAGACATCGATACACGGCGCTGCGATGAACTTTAGGGCCCACGGGAGCACCAGCAGAGAGAGCAGGCCGGTAATGGCTTCAACCTCGACGCCTGCCGAGCGCAGGCGCGTGGGCAGAGCCCACCAGAGAAACCCGATCGGGGCGCCCTCGCTAAAGTACAGGGCGGCAAACAGGACTTTGTGACGGCGGGCCCGGGTCACACCTCGCGGTCGGCTCCTTCGGCACTGTACCGAATGCGATAGAGATCGGCTCGGCGGTCCGCCCAGTTGAGCACGGTGCCTTTGCGCCGGTGCCGCCGCAGCATCTCGATGTCCACGTCGGCGAAGATCACGGTCTCGATGTTCTCCTGGCACTCGGCGGCGATGCCGTCGCGGCTGAAGTAGAAGTCCGACGGCGTGAGAATGGCCGACTGCGCGTAATGGATGTCGGCGTGTTCGACCTCCGGGAGGTTGCCGACACACCCTGACAGCACCACATACACTGGATTCTCGATGCAGCGGGCCTGCGCGCAATAGCGCACGCGAAGATAGTCGTGACGTTCGTCGGAGTTGGTCGGCACAAAGAGGATGCGGGCGCCCAGGTCGTAGGCCATGCGGCCCAGTTCCGGAAACTGCACGTCGTAGCCCGTCAGGATGGCGATGCGTCCCCGGTCGGTCTCGAAAACGCGCAATCGCTCGCCGGGCTGGACACCCCACCACCGCCGCTCGTTGGGGGTGATGTGGAGCTTGCGCTGGCTGTCGATCGAGCCGTCGCGCCTGAACAGGTATGCCGTGTTGAACAGGCGCTCGCCGTCCAGTTCGAACTGGCTGCCGCCGACGATGTTGATGTGGTATTTGATCGCCAGTTTGGCGAACATCTCGATGTACGGTGTGGTGAGGTCCGCAAGTTTCCGGGCCGACTGCCCCGGGCGATCGGCCGAGATCATCGACAGCAACTGTGTCGTGAAGAGCTCGGGGAACAACAGGAAATCGGCCTTGTAGTCGGACGCGACGTCCACGAAGAAGGCGCACTGCTTCGCGAATTCCTCGAAACTGGACACGCGGCGCATCTGATACTGGACGGCAGATAACCGGACCGGGCTCGCCGGGCGCAGGAACTGACGCCGGTGGGGTGCGACGTATTCGATATTGCTCCACTCCAGGTACGTGGCATACCCGCGCGATTCGGAATCGGAGGGGAAGTAACCCGGGATCAGGCCCTTCATCACGAAGCCGTTCGACAACTGGGGCGTCAGCACAGGGTCCACCAGAGTCTTGCTGATGACGCGCTCCACGTACTCCACGGCCGACATCGTGTCGGCGTGCTGGCCGTAGCCCGAGATGCGGCCGCCGATCATGATGCCGGTCAGGTTCCGCTCGCGTGCCAGCCGCTTGCGGGCATCGTACAGACGCCGCGACAGCTTGAGGCCGCGATAGGCCGGGTCCACCATGATCTCCATGCCATACAGGGTGTCGCCACCGGGGTCATGGGACCGGATGAAGCCGTTATCCGTGATGGCCGCCCAGTTGTGCCATTCACTCTGGCTCGAGGCGTCGACGATGAGGCTGCTGGCCGAGCCCACAATCTGGCCGTCGATCTCGATCACAAACTGGCCTTCAGGAAATATCGCGAGCTGGCTCGCCACTTGTTCACGCGCCCACGGCTTCATGCCCGGAAAGGAGCGCAGCTGCAGCCCGACCAGGGCGTCGAAGTCGTCAATGGTGGTCAAGCGCAGGCGCACCTGCGTCTCGAACGGCTTCAGGTTCTTCTCGTCCATCGGTGCCCTCCTGGACCGTTGCTTGGGTGTGCCCCAATTCTACTTGAGCGGCGGTGTGCCCAGGCAATTGGGGATGAGGGGGCCTTGAAACGGTGGCGTCGACGGCCGCAGCCAGCTGGGAGATAATCGGTCGTGATGTTCACACGCAATCGCTCCGCATCCGTGATCGGCAGGGCCGCGATAGTTGCGGTGACGCCGGTTGTGGTCTTCACCATGGTGTCGGCCCAGACGTCACCGGCCAAACCCATCTTCGAGAACGGCCAGGCCCAGGTCGTGCCGGCGTTTGAAGACGCCACAAAATGGATTCGGCATCGGCTGTGGGTGGAGAC
>JBKJJZ010000531.1:0-8945 GCA_046597705.1 Vicinamibacterales bacterium
GCGACGCCGCCCAGATCGAGGCGTATGCCAGGCGTCGACAGGCGAATCGTCTGGCGCGCCGGGTCAAGCGACACGCCGCGCCAGCCGGTGAGCTGGCGCGCGGCGTCAATCGCCCGACGCGCCGGCAGACGCCGGGAGGCCCGTGCGTCGCGCCACAGCGCGATGAGCGGGGCGACCGTCGGATCGAACGCGCCGTCCGTGTCCCGCGCGATTTCCACCGCGCGGGCCACGACGCGAAAGACGTCCGGCGACGCGGAGACGACGGCCGGCGCGCGACGGGCGATGTCGTTGATCTCGCTGTCGGGACGATAGTCGCTCATCGCGCGGTCGAGCGCCGCGATGCGAGCGAATGCCGCCGTGGCCGCCTCGCGGGCGACGGCCTCGTCAGGCGCATAGAGGACCGCCCGCACGGGCATCCCCATGTGCACCTGCGTGTATTCGAATCGGGGAGGAGACCGTTGCCAGACCGACGCCAGAGGCACCGCCGCCAGGAGCATTGCGATGACGCCGAAACCAACCTCTGAGGCCGACGTCTTTTTCTGGCACACCGTGCTGCTCGTCACGCTGGGGATCGTATCGCTGAACGCCGCGCCGAGGTCGCAAGCTTCGGTCCCAACAGCCGCGATCCTGCGCGAGGCCATCGCAGGTACCACCGTGAGCTTCGAAATGGTAATGGTGCCGAAGGGCGCAACCGCCGGGCCTTTCTACATCGGCCGGACCGAGGTGACCTGGGACATGTACGACGTCTTCGCCCTTGGCCTGGATACACCCGAGTCCCGGCCGGCGGGAAGTGACGGGGTTGCGCGCCCATCCAACCCGTATGGCGCACCTGACTACGGCTGGGGCCACGCAGGGTATCCGGCGATCAGCGTGACGAAGCAGGCCGCGGAAGCCTACGCGAAATGGCTTTCCCAAAAGACTGGCCGGGTTTATCGTCTTCCCAGCGAGATTGAATGGTTGCATGTCGCCACACTCGCGGCGGGCCCGGACGGGTTGGCTCCCGAACGGCGCGACAGCGTGGGATGGCACCGCGAGAACGCCGCCGCGCGCAGCCATCCGGTTGCGTCGAAGGCGCCGGACCGGCTCGGACTGTTTGACTTGTTTGGCAATGCCGCGGAGTGGGTCGTGGCGCCGGACGGACAGCTTGTGACGCGTGGCGGATCGTTTCGCGATGGTCCGGATGGCATTGGGCCGGCGGTTCGCGCGGCGCAGGACGAGTACTGGAACGAACGCGATCCGCAGTTGCCCAAGAGCCGCTGGTGGCTGTCAGACGGCCCGTTCGTAGGTTTTCGATTAGTGAGAGAGATTCCCCCAACGAGGTTCCCATGACCGACAGTCGCATCCCGCCAGTGTCACGACGCACATTCATCAACACGACTGCCGCCGCCGCGGCGGCTCTCGCCTGGCCAGGCAGCGCGCATGGATTCTACGCGTGGGGGTCTGACGTCATTCGGGTCGGTGTCATCGGGTGTGGGGGCCGAGGCACGGGCGCCGCGGGCGATTGCCTGAAGGGCACCGAGGGCGTTGAGATCGTCGCGCTCGGCGACCTCGCGCCAGATCGCCTGGCCGAGTGCCGAGCTGAGCTCGCAAAACTCGGGTCGGCCAACGCGAGCTTTGCGTCAAGAATCAAAGTCACCGACGCCACCAGCTTCAGCGGCTTCGACGCGTACCAGAAAGTGATCGCGTCCGGTGTGGACCTTGTGATCCTCGCGTCGCCTCCGGCCTACCGTCCCACGCACCTGGCGGCCGCGGTGGACGCCGGCAAACACGTTTTCTCGGAGAAGCCCGTCGCGGTCGATGCCGCGGGCATCCGTTCGGTGCTCGCCACGTATGAGCGCGCCCGCGCGAAGAACCTCGGCATCGGCGTCGGCACGCAACGCCGCCATCAGGCCGACTATCAGGAAACCATTGAACGCATCCAGGGCGGCGCGATCGGGGACGTGATGTCCGGCCAGGTGTTCTGGAATCAAGGCGGTCTCTGGACACGCGATCGCCAACCAGCCTGGACTGATGCTGAATGGCAGATTCGCAACTGGCTCTATTTCACCTGGCTCTCCGGCGATCACATCGTCGAACAGCACGTCCATAACCTGGACGTGGCGAACTGGGTGCTGGGCGCGCATCCGGTAAAGGCCACCGGCATTGGCGGACGGCAGTTCCGCACGGACGCGAAGTTCGGACACATCTACGATCACTTCGCCGTGGACTATGAGTACGCGAATGGCGCGCGCATCATGAGCATGTGCCGCCAGATCCCGGGCACGGCCAGCCGGGTGGGCGAATGGTTCATCGGCACGAAGGGCCAGACCGACGCCTATTCGAAAATCGTGGGCAGCGCGGCGTGGACCTACCAGGTGCCGGCGAAGCGCTCGAACGGCTATGTGCAGGAGCACACGGACTTGATTGCGAGCATCCGAACGGGCCGACCGTACAACGAACTCAAGCAGGTGGCGGAAAGCACGCTCACCGCCATCATGGGGCGCGAGGCGGCCTATACGGGCCAGGAAATGACCTGGGATGCCGTGCTCAACGCGAAGCAGGATCTGACGCCGCCCGTCGGCGCCTCAGCGTATGGTGCATTGACGGTGCCTCCGGTACCGATGCCGGGCAGGACCAAGCTCGATCGGGGGTGGAATGACTGACGTCATGTGGCACCGTCGACGATTCATCAGGGACACAGTGCTGGCCGGCACCGGAGTCGCACTCGCGGGCCGGCACGCGTGGGCGCAGCCCTCATCGCAAGTGGCGCGGAAATTTCGCCTGAACTATGCGCCGCACTTCGGCATGTTCCGGGAAAGCGCCGGCGCTGATCTTGTCGCGCAACTCGAGTTCATGGCCGCGGAAGGCTTCACGGCGCTCGAAGACAACGGCATGCGCGATCGTCCCGTGCCCGAACAGGAACTGATCGGCAAGACACTTGCGCGTCTCAACATGCGTATGGGCGTGTTCGTGGCGCATGCGATCAACTGGACCGAACCCACGCTCACATTAGGAGCCGGCCCGCATCGCGACAGGTTCCTCGCCGAGGTGCGTGACTCGATCGACGTGGCGAAGCGCGTGGGCGCGAAGTGGATGACGGTGGTACCCGGCCACGTGGACAAGCGTCCGGACTTCAACTACCAGACGGTCAAGGTGGTGGAAACGCTCAGGTTGGCGGCCTCACTGCTCGAACCCCACGGACTCATCATGGTCCTCGAACCGCTCAACACCTTGCGCAATCACCCGGGAATGTTCCTGACGGCCATCCCGCAGGCGTACCTCGTGTGCAAGGCGGTCAACAGTCCGTCATGCAAGATCCTGTTTGACATGTACCACCAGCAAATCACTGAGGGAAACCTCATCCCCAACATCGATACTGCTTGGGATGAGGTGGCGTACTTCCAGGTGGGCGACAACCCGGGCCGGAACGAACCGGGCACGGGTGAGATTAACTACAGGAATGTGTTCAAGCACATCCACGGTAAAGGATTCACCGGCGTCGTGGGAATGGAGCACGGAAACTCCATTCGCGGCCGCGACGGCGAACGCGCGGTGATCAGCGCCTACGTCGCGGCTGACGCCTGGGGAACTGGGGAACTGGGGAGCTGAGGAGCTGGGGAACTGGGGAACTGGGGAACTGGGGAGCTGCATTGCAGTTCCCCAGCTCCTAAGTTCCCAACCTCATCATTTGCTAGTTGCTGCGTCGGCCGCCTTGCCGGCGCCGTCGACGATCTGCTTCGCCAGGTAGTTCACCACTGAGGCTTCATTGCGAATGCGGCTCATGAACGCGTTCTGCATCAACTGCAGGCGCCGATCCTTGAGGCCCTTCTGAATGGCTTCCTTCACTTCGGGGTTGCTGATATCGCGCTGACCCGGCTCCTGAACGGCCACGAGTGCCAGGATGGTGACCTGGGTACCGGCGTTCACGGTGCTCACCTGACCCGGTTTCATGGCCATCACGGCCTGACGCAATTGAGGTGGCGCTGAGTCAATTCTCGACTGCGGCACAAAGCCGATGTCGCCGCCTTGTGATGATGACTGCGGGTCCTCGGAGAAGTCGACGGCCAGGTCCGCGAAGCTGTCACCAGTACGCAGCCGCTCGGTCAGCATCGTCACCTTCCGTTGCGCCTGCTCGGGCGTGGCGGCGTCGTCTCCGCGGCGATTGGCGACCTGGGGATTGGGCTGCGAGTTCACAACGATTTGCGCCAGGTGATACTGGCGCTCGAGGACGTTGAACTGCGCGCGGTTCTTTTCGTAGAACGCCGTGACCTCGGCATCCGCGATCACCACTCGCTCGGTGACTTCTTTTTCCACCACCTTGCGCACAATCAGCTCGCGACGCACTTCCTGCCGGAACTCGTCCGGGGTGATTCGGCGGTCGCCAAGCTGTTTCACAAATGCTTCTTCAGACATCTGGCCGCGCTGCTCGGCCACGGCCTTGCTGATCTCATCCTCGGTAGGGGTCACTTTCAGGCCCGTCGCGCGAGCAATGAGGAGCTCGTCGTTAATCATGTCCTCGAGGATGCTGAGTTTGGCACTGAGCGCCTCCTCTTCAGTCGGAATCCCGGCTTCCGCATTGAGCATGGTGCGATACAGCCGCTCAACGTGATCCCGCTTCAATTCCATCCCATTCACGACGGCCCATACGTCCGGGGACGAGGGTCCGCGACTGGCTCCTCCACCGCACGCCGCACCCAGCGTCAGGGCGCCCATGACAAAACCCGTAGTCACAAATCTGCTCAACACGACTCTCTCCATCCCCTCAGTCTAATGTGAATCCCGTCGCAGAATGGCTTACACTTCGGCCACCCCCTTTTGGAGACTCATCAGATGACGAGAAGTGCGATTTTGGCCGGTGTCCTGATGGCGACGGCCGTGACCGGTTGCCAGAGCGCTGCCCGGCCCCCCGCGATGGCATCGCCCCGCGATGGCGCGGTACCGCTGGCTCCCATCGTGGATCCGGAGGCCCGGCCGGAGCTGGTGCGTCAGCCCTTCAGCCCGGCCGACGTCAAGTTCATGTCAGGCATGATTCCGCACCACGCCCAGGCGGTGATCATGGCGGGCTGGGCACAGAAGAATACCGGCAACCCTTCGCTCCAGCTCATGTGCGAGCGCATGCTCATCAGCCAGCGCGATGAGATCGCCATGATGCGAACCTGGCTGCGCGACCGTGGCCTTCCCGTGCCCGCCGCCGACGCGACGCATATGACGATGGAGCATGACGGGATGAAGCACGACATGCTGATGCCGGGAATGCTGAACGAGGCTGAAATGACGGCGCTCAGCAAGGCGCGCGGCAAAGACTTCGACCGGCTGTTCCTTATCGGCATGATCAAACACCACCAGGGCGCGATTGGCATGGTGGAAGAACTTTTTGCGTCGCATGGTGCGGCGCAGGATGACCAGATTTACCTGTTTGCTTCAGATGTGCAGGCGGACCAGGCCGCCGAAATCGAACGCATGCAGATAATGCTCGAAGCCCTTGGAGGAGGACGTTGACGCTCATGACTCAGAAATCCCTGACTGTACGATTTGTCACATCGATTGCCGGCGCGCTGGCCATTGCCGCCTGCGCATCCAGGATGCCCGCGCCGGCCACCGCTGCGCCACCAGCCGCCGCACCGGCGCCGGCCGTGGCCGCACCCGCGCCCGCGCAGCCGCCAGCGGCGGCGCCTGCTCAAACCCAGCCCCCTGCGGGGGCGCCTGCTGCAGGCGCACCGGCAGCCGGCGCTCCAGCGCCCGGCGGCCGCGCCGGAGGCCGAGGGGCACCGCCTCCGGTGCCGCCGCTGCCGGCCGTCATGCCAACGCCCGTCACGCCGATTATCTCGGCCACGCCGCCGTCACCCGATCCGCGGGTCGGCTTGAAGGCCGGGTACTGGGACGCAGAACAGGCCGCGTGGAATATCCGGCTCGTGTCCACCACGCCGCCACCTGAGGGCCATCGGGGCATCACGAACTCAGACCTCGCCTTCAGCGGCAAGTACGTCGTTCAAGGCAACTACGCCGGCATTCTGTTCTGGGACGTGTCCAATCCTGCCAAGCCCGTGCTCGCGAACAAGATTCCCTGCCCGGCGTCGCAGAACGACGTCTCGGTCTACAAGCACCTGCTGTTCGTCTCGTCTGAAGGCACGAACGCGCGTCTGGACTGTGGCGCGCAAGGCGTGCCTGAACCGATCAGCAAGGAACGCATTCGGGGCATCCGTATCTTCGATATCTCGGACATCAAGAATCCCAAATACGTCTCGAACGTGCAGACGTGCCGCGGCTCCCACACGCACACGGTGCTGACGGATCCGAATGACAAGGAAAGCGTTTACATCTACGTCTCGGGTTCCGCAGGTGTGCGATCGCCGGAAGAACTGGCGGGTTGTGTTGGCGGTACGCTCGAAGAGAATCCGGACTCGGCGCAGTTCCGTGTTGAAGTGATCAAGGTGCCGCTTGCGGCACCCGAGAAGGCGGCCGTCGGCAATTACGCGCGCATCTTCGGGGGTCTTGCGCCCGCGCCTCGACCGGCTGCGGCAGCGGCGCAGGCCGCCGCCGCAGCGGCGGCAGCAGCAGCGAATCCCCCTGCAGCACCACCGGCCGGCGCCGCTGCCCCGGGTGCACGCGGCGGCGCACCTGTTGCAGGTGGACGAGCGGGTGGACGCGGTGGTCCTCCGACCGGCCCCAACCAGTGCCACGACATCACTGTGTACGGCGCGTCAGGATTTGCCGGCGGCGCGTGTGGCGGCTATGGACTGCTCCTCGACATTCGTGAACCCACGCACCCGATTCGTATCGATGCGGCGGGCGACGTCAACATGTCGTACTGGCACTCGGCCACCTTCAGCAACGACGGAACCAAGGTGCTGTTCTCAGACGAGTGGGGCGGCGGCAGCAGCCCCCGGTGCCGCAGCACGGATCGCCTCGAGTGGGGCGCCGATGCGATCTTCACACTTGAACGCGGCAAGCTGGTCTTCCACAGCTACTACAAGATGCCGGCGGCGCAGACCGAGTTCGAGAATTGCGTCGCGCACAACGGCTCGCTGTTGCCGATCCCGGGCCGCGACGTGATGATCCAGGGCTTCTACCAGGGTGGCATCACCGTCTTCGACTGGACCGATCCGAAGAAGCCATTCGAGATGGCATATTTCGATCGTGGCCCGCTCGACGGCACCCGTCTCATGAGCGCGGGCTCCTGGTCGGTCTACTGGTACAACGGACTAATCTACAGCTCGGAGATCTCGCGCGGCCTGGACATTTACGAAATGCTGCCGACGCCGCTCCTGTCGCAGAACGAGATCGACGCGGCCAAGACTGTGGTCTTTACCGAAGCGAACGCACAGGACCAGCAGAAGATTGTCTGGCCGCCCAGCTTTGCGCTGGCCAAGGCGTTTGTCGATCAGCTCGAACGGTCGAAGGGCATCTCGGCCGCGAACGTCACGAGCACGCGGACTGAGCTCGCCCGTATCGAGCGACTGTCCGGCGCGGCGCGAAGGGCGCCACTGCAGGCGCTGGGGACGAAGCTTGCAGCGGACGCCGCCGGTTCGTCGGATCAACCCAAAGTGAGAATGCTGGTCACGGCCGTGAACGACCTGGCCGCCGCGCAGCGGTAGCAAACACTGGCGCGGCTAAAGCCACGCCTACGTACCGCGCCAGCACGTAGGGCGTCCCTTTAGGGGCGCCGAACCCCTGGGAGGTCCGACGCAGGTCGGGCCTCCCTTTTTTTCTGCGCGTATGATCCGCCCCAGATGGAGCGACCGAAGGTCACGTCGAGGCAGGCATCGTCACTCGCCGGACAGTTGTGTCTGGTGAAGTGACTGCGCGATCGTGAATACTCGAGAACGTCATGAGCGCGTCCGGATTGCAGTTTTCCTCGAAGCTCCCCGCCATCGGCGTCAGCATTTTCTCGGTGATGACCAGGCTCGCCAACGAGTACGGGGCGATCAACCTGTCTCAGGGTTTTCCCGACTTCAACTGCGACCCGGCGCTGGTCGAGGCCGTGGCCCGCGCGATGCGGGAAGGGCACAACCAGTACGCGCCCATGCCAGGCGTCCAGGCGCTGCGCGATGCGATTGCGGCGAAGGTGCGGCACTGCTACGGCGCGACGGTGGATCCCGCGACCGAGGTCCAGATCACCTGTGGAGCCACAGAGGCGCTCTACTCCACCCTGACGGCGTTTGTGAACCCCGGCGACGAAGTCCTGCTCTTCGAGCCGTGTTACGACTCGTACGTTCCCGCCATCCGCCTCTCGGGCGGCACGCCAGTGTTCGTGGGCCTGCGCTATCCCGACTATCGGGTGGACTGGGACGAAGTGGCGCGCGCGATCACACCGAAGACCAGAGCCATCCTCATCAACACACCGCACAACCCGACGGGCATGACCTGGACGCCGGAGGACATGCGCCAATTGGCGACGCTCGTGGACGGCAGCAACATCCTGCTGATTGGCGACGAGGTCTACGAGCACATCATCTTCGATGGACGCCGGCACGAGAGCCTGCTGCGCTATCCGGAACTGCGGTCACGCGCGGTGGTGATCAGCTCCTTCGGCAAGACTTTTCACACCACAGGCTGGAAGATTGGCTACGCGGTGGCGCCGGCGGCGATCCTGGCGGAAGTGCAGCGCGTGCACCAGTTCGTGACATTCACCGCGCACTCGGCGGCGCAGGTGGCGTTCGCGGAGTTCGTGACTCGTGACCCTGGTGCCACCGGGCTCGACGCGTTCTATCAGGCGAAGCGCGACCTCTTCCTGCAGTTGCTCGAGGGGTCCCGCTTCACGCCGCTTTCCTGCGCCGGCACGTACTTCCAGCTGATGGACTACTCGGCAATTACGAAGGACGGTGACAAGGACGTCGCCATGCGACTGATCACCCAGCATGGCGTTGCCACCATTCCCTGCTCGGCCTTCAACTACGAGGACGCAGGCGGCCCCGTGCTGCGGTTCTGCTTCGCAAAGAAAGACGAGACGCTAAGGGCCGCGGCGC
>JBKJJZ010000559.1:0-6922 GCA_046597705.1 Vicinamibacterales bacterium
CACGCCGCGCTCAGGCCCAGCATAGGCGTCTCGAGCGCGCGCGCGATGTGCGCCGTCAGTTTCCAACGTTCCCGCCGCACGTCTGGTTTGGAGTCCATACCCATGTATACCCCGGTCGCCCGCTCGATGCTCGGCCTCCTCAAGTTGGATTGTCCGCTTGCCGGGACGACGTTAGAATTGCCCCCATGACACGCACTGCTGTCTCCGTCCTTCTTGGCGCTGCGATTACGTTCGGCCCCGCGCTCATTGCGGACCAGACCGCCGCGACGTCGGTTCAGTACAAATCGCCCGCGGGCGTCGGATATCGATCGCTGCCGGATACGGAAGGCGTCACGAACGCCCGCGCGGCGCTCGTGGCCGATCCACGCAACGTGTCCCGGATCATCGACCTCGGCGTGGCGCAGTCGGGGGCCCGGCAATTCCGCGAAGCAATCGCGACGTTCACGCGGGGACTGGAGATCGAGCCCAACAACGCGCTGCTGCTGCGATGGCGGGGGCATCGTTATCTGTCCGTCCGAGATTTCGATCGCGCGTATGCCGACCTCACCCGGGGCGGCCGCATCGATTCCTCGATCTACGGCATCTGGTACCACCTCGGCATCGTGCAGTACGTGCGCGGAGAGTTTGCAGCGGCGGCCGCATCGTTCACGCGCGCGCAACCGATCGCACCGGATCCGGGTGAACTGGCCGGCTCCACAGATTGGTTGTGGATGTCGCTCAACCGCGCGGGCCGCGGCGCTGACGCGAAGGCGATGCTCGACCTCAAACCGGAAGCACGACTCGCGCCGATCGATAACGCGTACACCCGCCGCCTGAAGCTGTATCGGGGCGAGATCGGACCGGACGCCGTGATCACGCCCGCCGATACCGATGACGTCCAGATCGCCACGCTCGCCTTCGGGCTGGGCAACTGGCACCTCATCAAGGGCGACAAGGCTCGGGCACGGGCTGCGTTCGAACGCTCAGTGCAAGCGAGCGGCGGATGGCCCGGCTTCGGCTTCATCCTGTCCGAAGTCGAACTGCGCCGGCTCGCGCTGGGTTTCAAGCAGGTAAACCCGACAACTGGACACTGGCCACGTTTTAGGGGACCGAACTCGAATCCTGTCGCTGAGAATCCGAATCTTCCGGTCAGCTGGTCAAAGACCGAGAACGTCGAATGGGTCACAGACGTGGCTGGCGTTGGCTGGTCCTCGCCTGTGGTGTGGGGGAATCGCATCTTTATCACCGCGGCCACCAGCGACAAGCCGATGAAGCAGCCCTCGACCGGCGTTGATTTCAGCAACGAATACCTTGCGGAGCTGCGCAAGCAGGGACTCTCGGCCGCGGACGCCAACAAGAAGCTGTATGAGCGCGATCGCGAGATGCCCGATGAGATCGTCATCAGCCTCATGCTGTTCTGCTACGACCTCGAGACCGGAAAGCAGCTGTGGGAGCGCGAGATGTATAAGGGGCGGCCCGCCGGTGGACGACACAGCAAGAACAGCTTCGCGTCTGAGACGCCGACGACCGACGGCGAGCGTGTCTATGTATACCTGACCGACTATGGGCTCTTCGCGTACGACTTCGAAGGGAAGCAGGCGTGGACGACGCCGCTGAAGTCTCATGCAACCACTCGTGACTGGGGCACCGGCGCCTCCGCGTCGTTGCACAAGGATCGCCTGTTTGTCCTCAACGACAATGAGGAGCAGAGCTTCGTCGCGGCGTTCGATACCCGCACCGGGAAGGAGCTCTGGCGCACGCCGCGCACCGTGCAACCGGCGCGCAAGACGGGGTGGTCCACGCCGTTCGTGTGGGAGAACCGGGCGCGGACCGAACTGGTCACGCTCGGGCCAGGTGTCGCCATCAGCTACAGCCTTGACGGGGCCGAGCTGTGGCGCATAAATCGCATGGGCGGCTACGCCATTCAAAGCCCATTCGCCTGGAATGACTTCCTCTTTGTCACGTCGGGCGCCGGCGGCGAGGATCACAGGCCGATTGTCGCAATCCGCGCCGGCGGTTCCGGCAACATCACACCGCCAGCCTCAGAAAACCGCAACGAACACGTCGCGTGGTACGACCAGGCAGCCGGCGGCACGTACTTGCCTACCCCGGTCATTTACAAGAATGCGTTGTACGTACTGAACGACAAAGGGATCTTCTCGCGCCGCAACCCCGAAACCGGTGAGCGCACCTATCAATCGCGCGTAGCGCCGGGGGCCGCGGCGTTCACGGCCTCGCCATGGGCATACAACGGCTACGTCTTCGTGATGAGCGAAGAAGGCGACACGTTCGTCATCGATGCGGGCAATGAGTACCGTCTTGTTGGCACGAACGCTCTCGACGATTTCTCCATGGCGACCCCGGCGATCGTGGGCGACAGGCTCCTGATCAGGACCCAGCATCGCCTGTATTCGATTCGTAATCGCCGGTAGCGCACGGCGTTCCTCGCCGTCGCTCACTAACCAGTCATCATCTTCAGCAGTACATAGATCACGATGATGCCGACGACTCCAAACCCGAGCATCCGTCCGATTGCAATGGAACCAAGTAGTTTCAGCATGAGCAGCTGATGTGCAAGATGGATACCACTGCGGCGCCGCAGGTAGTTTCATCATGCTGCGGCCAACGTGGTAACGCCTGACCGATCCTGAGCATCAGGGTGCCCACCCGCTGCCGACTGGAGGTTCAGGTAGGTTCCGCCTTTCAGGGGCGCCGAGTGAGCTTGCTCTTGCCCTTCAAGTTGAGGGCCACGGCAGCGCGGATCAGGTCTTTCAACGCGGCCGCGTCGATCTTGTCGTCTTCGTGGATGTCGATGGCGCGCCTGACGTTGCCCTCGAGGCTGGAGTTGAAGAGCTTCTACCAGCGTCCACTGTTCTCCATCCCTTTCAACGCGCGCTCCGCTGGCGGGGCCAGGTGCATATTGCTCGCGACTGCTCATCGTTTCTTAGCCTTTCCCTTCTTCGTTTTCGGGGTTGATCGAGCCATTCGATCCAGGTGGCGCTCGAGTGCATCGAGGTGGCCAGACCAGAACTGACCGAACGGCGCGAGCCAGGCATCGATCTCCTGGAGTGGTTCAGGCCGGAGCCGGTAGAGGCGGCGCTGTGCGTCAACCGTCGCCTCCACGAAGCCGGCGTAGCGCAGCACGCGAAGGTGCTTCGAGACAGTCGGCTGCGGCATTCCAAGCTCGCGCTCGATCTCTCCAACTGACTGTTCCGACACGACCAGGAGGCTCAGGATGCTTCAGCCGCGCCGGATCGCGTGACATGATCCGGTGCATGTCATCGACCCCGAAGCCCGCAGACTCGCACGACCTGATCCGCGTCCAGGGCGCGCGCGTCAACAATCTGAAAGATGTCAGCGTCGAGATCCCGAAGCGCCGGCTGACGGTGTTTACCGGCGTCTCGGGGTCGGGCAAGTCGTCGCTGGTGTTCGGCACCATCGCGGCCGAGTCGCAGCGGCTGATCAACGAAACCTACAGTGCGTTTGTGCAGGGCTTCATGCGGTCGATGGCCAGGCCCGAAGTGGATGTCCTTGAAGGCCTGACCACCGCGATTCTGGTGGACCAGGAGCGGATGGGCGCGAATTCCCGCTCGACTGTTGGCACGGCCACTGACGCCAACGCGATGCTCCGCGTGCTTTTCAGCCGCATCGGCAAGCCGCGCATCGGGTCGTCCAACGCCTACTCCTTCAATATCCCGTCGGTGAAGGCCGTCGGCTCGGTCATCGTTGACAAACCCAACGCCAAAGCGGAGAAGGTGGCCTACAACGTCACCGGCGGCATGTGTCCACGGTGCGACGGCATGGGCTCGGTCACCGACATCGACCTGAAGCAGTTGTACGACGGAAGCAAATCGCTCAGTGAAGGTGCGGTGACAGTGCCGGGATATACGGCCGACGGCTGGCACATCGGGATGTTCGAAGCAGCGGGGCTCGATCCGAAGAAGCCCATCGGCAGGTTCTCGAAGAAGGAGATGCACGCGTTCCTCTACAACGAGCCGATCAAGGTGAAGGTCGAGAAGATCAACCTCAGTTACGAAGGATTGGTCCCGCGCATCCAGAAATCATTCCTCTCCAAGGACGTCGATGCGCTGCAGCCCCACATCCGTGCCTTCGTCGAACGCGCCGTCACATTCACCACCTGTCCGGAGTGCAAGGGCACGCGGCTCAATGAGGCCGCGCGGTCGTCGAAGATCCGGAACGTCAATATTGCCGACGCCTGCGCGATGCAGATCAGCGACCTGGCGGTGTGGATGCGCGGACTGAAAGAGCCATCTGTTGCGCCGCTCCTGGCGAAGCTGCAGCACACACTCGATTCGTTCGTGGAAATCGGCTTGGGTTACCTGAGCCTCGACCGGCCGTCGGGCACGCTCTCGGGCGGCGAAGCGCAGCGTACGAAGATGGTGGGACATCTTGGGTCGGCGCTGACCGACGTCACGTATGTGTTCGACGAGCCGTCGATTGGCCTGCACCCTCACGATCTGCAGCGCATGAACGAGCTGCTGCTGCGCCTGCGTGACAACGGCAACACCGTGCTCGTCGTCGAGCACAAGCCTGAGACGATTGCGATTGCCGATCACATTGTCGATCTCGGTCCTGGGGCGGGCACCGCGGGCGGGGAAGTGGTATTCGAAGGCACCGTCGATGGGCTGCGAAAGAGCGGCACGTTGACCGGGCGCCATCTCCATGACCGTGCCTCGCTCAAAGCTTCCGTGCGGAAGCCTTCGGGTGTGATGAAGGTGCGCGGCGCGCGCACAAATAACCTGAAGAACGTCAACGTCGATATCCCGCTCGGGGTGTTGGTGGTGCTGACCGGAGTGGCCGGCTCCGGCAAGAGTTCGCTGATTCACGGATCGGTGAGTGGCAAGGATGGAGTCGTGACGGTGGACCAGGCGCCGATTCGCGGTTCCCGGCGGAGCAACCCGGCCACATACACCGATCTGCTCGAGCCCATCCGCAAGGCGTTCGCCAAGGCCAACAATGTGAAGCCCGCGCTCTTCAGCGCGAACTCCGAGGGCGCCTGTGCGGCGTGCAACGGCGCGGGCGTAATCTACACGGACCTCGCGATGATGGCCGGTGTCAGCACGCTCTGTGAAGACTGCCAGGGCAAGAGATTCCAGGCGCCCGTGTTGGAGTACCGGCTTGGAGGGAAAAACATCGCCGAGGTGCTGGACCTGCCCGTTGATGACGCGGTCAAGTTTTTCGGCGCCGGCAAGGCGCACACGCCGGCCGCGCACGCGATCCTGGAGCGCATGTCCGGTGTCGGGCTCGGCTATCTGCGTCTGGGCCAACCGCTGACGACGTTGTCAGGCGGCGAACGTCAGCGACTCAAGCTCGCCACGCACATGGGCCCGCCTTCCCAAATCGCACGCGATGCGGACAGCTTCGGCGGGGCAAACGGACTACTTGTGCTCGACGAGCCGACGACTGGTTTGCATCTGGCAGACCTCGAGCACCTTCTCGGATTGCTGGATCGCCTCGTTGACTCGGGCAAGTCGGTCATCGTCATCGAGCACCATCAGGCGGTGATGGCGCACGCGGACTGGATCATCGACCTCGGTCCCGGCGCGGGCCACGACGGCGGGAAGGTCGTGTTCGAGGGCACGCCGGCCGACCTGGTGAAGAAGAAGGCGACGCTGACAGGAAAGCACCTCGCCCAGTACGTGGGGAGCCGGTCTCGGGCTTGAGTACGTCGGGCGTGGCTTTAGAGCCATATTCAGATGTGTGTAGCCGCCAGGAGGTGCGATACGTAGGGCGTCCCTTCAGGGGCGCCTTGAATTTGGCGCGGCTAAAGCCACGCCCTACGTACTACAGGCAAGTGAAAACTGCTCTAGCCGTGCCAGTAGCCGCGCGCCGATTGACCGGATTCGTTAACGCACCCGCGCGAATCCTGCTTCAGCGTTGCGGCCGGGCCGTCCGGTGACCACGGACTGGAAGAATCCGACCGCTTGTCGCGCGGTGCTGTTGTGGTCGTCCCAGTAGTCGGCGTCTGCGACGCCGAATCGAATCAGGGTCATGTCCCGGTCTGCAAGATCGCCCGGCAACCCTGTGCGCTGCTCAGGTGTGCACAACGTTGCCAGTTTCTGGCGATCGTCAACGATGGTGGCCCGCCCGCGGATATGCGCATAGGAGCCGCGCTCTTCGCTTTGAAACAGCAGTGTGGTTTCAGCGCCACCGGTAATTGCGGAGACCTCGTGGCTGCGACGGTCGGTGATGAACCACAAAGTGCCATCGAAGTCCTCACTATTGCCAACCACACCGATGGGTCTGGCGCGCGTGTGCCCATGGGACGTGATCGCCATGAACGCGGTGGAAAAGTGCGCAAGAAGGCCGCGCAATTTCGTCAGTGCCGCGTCCCCGGTGAGTTCTTCGAGCTGATCCATTGCCACGCGGATCTTCAATGCAAAGCGCGTTCCAGCGGTTGATTGAGCGACCGGGTTTGGCCGACCCTCCATGCGTCTGGTTTCACGGGCCGGCGTTTGATGCCTTTCGAGGTCGGCCTGCTTCCCAAGTTTGGTTGTGGGATCACGAATCTGGTGGCGCGCATCACTGCGCGGGCGGACGAGTTCGCGCCGCGATCGATGCAGACTACGCCCGGACCGCTGGGCCCGGTGTGCCAAAGAAAACAGGATCGAGAGTGTTGAGGAGCCCCTTCACGTTGAAGCCTGTCGCATTCGACATGGCGACCGAGCCGATTCGGCGGTCGGGATACAGGCGCATCAGGCAGTGAAAGCCACCGCCTCCGCCCTCTTTGAAGAAGTGGCGGGTGCCCGCCTCTTCGCCGATGTGCCATCCCAGCGTCATGGCGACATCGCGTCCGTTGGTCGTGCGCTCTGCGCTGTAGAGCAGGCGTTTCGTCTCATCTGCCAGGAGCAGCGACCGGTCACGCAGTTGGTCCTGCAGGAATCTGCCGAAAGCCGAGGCCGAGCCGACCAGTCCGCCAAAG
>JBKJJZ010000583.1:0-17947 GCA_046597705.1 Vicinamibacterales bacterium
GTTACAGCCACCGGCGGCGAGATAGTGTTCGTAGGGCGTCCCTTCAGGGGCGCCTCAATTGGCGCAATGCGGCGCCCCTGAAGGGACGCCCTACGAACACTATCTCGCCGCCGGTGGCTGTAACTCCAGCAGCAGTTGTTCGCGCGCGGCGCTGAGTTGATCCGCCTCGGCCAATTCTTCCTGCCGGATTCCGGCAATGTGATGATGAGCGTCCGCGCGCGCTCCAGCCCGGCGTGATCGAGCACTTCGGAACTGGCCGCGTCGCCAAACAACACCGGCACACCCAGGCGATGCAGAATCGCGAGCCGCGCGGGGTCGATTTCCACCACGAGCCTGGGCATCTTCAGCTGCGTCAGCACTTCACTGATGAGCAACCAGGATGAACAGTTCCCGAGATCGCGTGCGGACCACTCGCGTCAGCACAATGGGGACTACACGGTGCCCCACGACCAGCATCAGCCCAATGAACAGGCCCGCCTTGACCACCGCCCACCAGGGCAACCACCAGGCCCCGCCCGCGCGTCCAACCATCGTGGGCAGCAGCACGAGGATCGCAACCGTAAGCAGGTCTTCGAAGACGAGCCAGCCGATAGCGACCTTGCCGTGTGGTGAATCCAGCAAACACCCAGGCACCACCGGTGGAAAGACCCCACCATCCCGCAAGCAGCGCGCCCAACGCGCCATGCCAAACATCAACAAAATCACACCCAGCTCAGCCAATTGCGCGATGGAATGCGTATCTGCTGTGAAGCACGGTGATGTTCACCAGAAGTGGCAGGTGGGACATGGGAGAAGAATAATGGGCAGGGAGGCCGGGTTGCTGAAACGAATCTGGGTTGTGGTCGCGATATTCGCCGGTAGCGCGCTTGCCGCGGCCGCATCAGCGCCCTATGCGCAGAGTGACCTCGATGCGTTCATGAAGAAGGTGGTGGCGAAGCGCGACGACAACTGGAAGAAGTTCCAGCAGTACGTGCTCGACGAACGCGAGCAGGTCGAGTTCCGCGGTCCTGGGAAGATCCCTCTCTGGGGTGATCGCCGCGATTACACCTGGTACGTGCGCGACGGATTCTTCGTGCGCAGTCCGGTCAGGGCAAACGGCGTGACCGTGCCCGAAGAGGAGCGGCGCAGTTACGAGAAGCGGTTTCTGCAGCGCGAGGAGACTCGCGAGAGGCGGGCCAAGGCCCGGGAGCAGGATGCGGCAAAAAGAGCAGGCGTGGAACCTGTTGTGGCGCCGGTTGACGACGAGGCGCTGCTGAAACAGTCGCGGGAACCGGAGTTCATCTCATCGGCCTACTTCCTCAGGTTCAAGTTCGAAGAGGGCAAGTACGCGTTTGCCGGCAAGGAAACGATCGACGGACGCGAGTTGCTCAAGGTCGAGTACTACCCGAAGATGCTGTTTTCGAAGGAACAGAATTCGCGGGCGCATCGCCGCGAAATGGGCCAGAAGCTCAAGGACGACAACTACGACGCCACGCTGGAGCAGATGCTCAACAAGGTATCGATGGTGACGTTGTGGATCGAGCCGGCCGTCTTCCAAATCGTTAAATACAACTTCGAGAACGTGAACCTGGATTTTCTCCCGGTCGCGTGGCTTGCACGACTCACGGACGTGCGCGCCACCATGACCATGCACCAGCCATTTCCCGACGTCTGGCTGCCAAAGGACGTGGATTTCTACTTTGCCGCGATGCTGGCCATCGGTGAGATGGACGCGCGCTACCGCCTCAATTACCACGACTACAAACTCGCCAGCGCGACGGCGAGGATCAAATGACGCCACTTGCTCTGGCGCTGGGCCTGGCACTCAGCTGGGCCTCCCCGGCCGCGCAGGCGGCCGAAGTCATCGCCGAGATCCAGGTGCATGGCAATCACGTCACGCCGGATGCCGAGGTCATCGCGCTGGCGGGCATCGCGATTGGCGCGCCGTTCACGACGGACACCATCGCCCAGGTGCGCGCGAAGCTCAAGGCGGTGGGGAAGTTCGAGGACGTGGACGTGTTGAAGCGCTTCGCGTCGATCGCCGACGCGTCGAAGATCACGGTCGTGATCATCGTCAACGAGGGAGCCGTTCGAATCGAGTTTGAGAAGGGCGCCGATGGCGAGGAAGTCGCGGTCGTCAAGCGGCGAAGCGGTTTGCGCAACTTGATGTTCCTGCCCATCCTCGACGGTGAAGACGGCTACGGGCTGACGTATGGCGTGACCGCATCACTGGCCGACGTGGCCGGCAAGCGCAGCCGTCTTTCGTTTCCGGTCTCGTGGGGCGGAACCCGGCGCGCGGGCGCGGAGGTTGAAAAAAACTTCGTGTCGGGTCCGTTGACGCGCGTGGAAATCGGGGGCGCAATCCAGCGCCGCACCAACCCGGCGTACGACGAACACGACGACCGGCGCAAGGGCTGGATCCGCGCTGAGCGCGCGCTCGGCTACGTCCGCTTGGGCGCCAACGCCGGCTGGGAACGCGTATCGTTCGGTCCGCTTGACGACGATTTGAACACGGTCGGTGGCGATGTCACGTTCGACACCCGAATCGATCCCACATATCCACGCAATGCCGTGATGGCCACCGCGGGTTGGGAGCACGTGTCGTTCAAGAGCGGTGGCACGCTCCAGCGCACGCGGCTCGATGGGCGCGGATACCTGGGCCTGATCAAGCAGTCGGTGCTTGCGCTGCGTGTCATGCGCGAGGGGGCCAACGCGCCCCAGCCCGCGTACCTGCGGCCGCTCCTGGGCGGATGGTCCAACCTGCGCGGCTTCGAGGCCGGCGCCTTCGTCGGCGACATCGTCGTCGCGGGATCCGCGGAGTTGCTGGTGCCACTGTCGTCGCCGCTTTCGGTGGGCCGCCTCGGCGTCAGCGTCTTCGTTGATGCAGGTGTGGCCTATGACTTCGGCCAGCGCCTGAAAGATCAGGTTCGCCAGACCGGCATTGGAGGCAGTGTGTGGATGTCGGCGACGGTGTTTCGTCTGAGCCTGTCGGTGGCGCACGGGCGCGGTGCGGGCACACGCGTGAACTTTGGCGGCGGCCTGACCTTCTGATGCCGCGAGTGGCCCCCACCGGTCCGTTGGTCCCTTGGGCCGCGCGGTTCCTCTTGTGCGCGATCGCTGCGCCGCTGGCGCTCCATGCGCAGGCGCCGTCAGACACTTCAGCTCGCGCCGTTGTCGCCAAGGCCGTCGAGTATCTCAAGGACTACAAAGACGCCGTGCAGTTCGTCCTGGCTGATGAGGTCACCCTCCAGGACGTGTTCAACCGTTCGGGCCGGCGAGCGGCTCATCGGGAAACGGCCGGCGAGTTTTTCCTGACGTACCTTCCCACCGAGGGCGGGTGGGTGGGTGTTCGCGATATCGCGGTCGTGGATGGCGTTCCCGTCGAGAAGCGCGACAACCTTCGCGAGTTGCTGACCAGGGCGTCATTTGCGCGCGTCGGCCGCCTGCTGATTGACCGCAATGCGCGTTACAACATCGGGTCAGTCTCACGGAACATGAACGACCCGATGCTGGCGTTGGTCATCCTTGACGACAAGCATCGCGGCCGCTTCAAGTTCGAGCGCCGCCGCGTGGAGCCCACGCCCGCCGGGCCGCTCGTGACGGTGACCTTCACTGAGCGCGACGAGCCAACGCTGGTGCGTGGCGCTGATGGCAGCCGGATCTACGCAAAGGGAGAGCTTGTCATTGACGGGACCAGCGGACGCCTGGTGCGGACCGTCATCATCGTAAAGGACAAAGCCACCACCGGCACGCTCACGACCACCTTCACCGAGCACGAAAAGCTCGGGCTATGGCTGCCCTCGTCGATGGACGAACGCTACGATCACGAGATCGACAACGTGAAGGAGTTGGTCGTGGTCAAGTCGCTCTACACCAACTACCGCCGCTTCAAGGTCAACGTCACCATAAGGTAGGGCGTCCTTCAGTGGCGCAAGGTCTTCAGCGCACGTAGGGCGTCCCTTCAGGGGCGCCGCAGTTTACTTGCTGGCGAAGACGGCGTCGGCAATCGCGACGTTGTGTTCCACCTTCGTCAGCACGATCGTGACGGTCTGTCCCGACGCGACCTGCACCGTCTTGAACGGAACCTTGACGCCATCAACGGTTCGATAGTCCGAGACTTCGGAGACCTGTTCGATGTCGCCGCCCATCTCGGGCATGCTGATCGTGGCCGTTGAACGCATCACGAGATACGTGGCTGGATCGAGAAACACTTTCGAGACCGAGCCGGCCTTTGGCGTCACGCGCAGCACAATGGCGGATTTGCCGGCCACCATTTCATTCGGCAGCAACTCAACCTTCGTGCCGTTCGTCTTGTACTTGAGCAGCGGGTTCGGGAAGTCTGCGTTCTTCATGTTGTCGAGCTGATTGCCCGTGATCTGCCGGTCGCCCTGCAGGGTGTTGAGGATCCATCCCGTGGTGCCGTCGAACTTCTGTTCCAGTGTCATCTTGTCGCTCGAGCCCAGCGCCGTCAGATCCAACACCACGAACAGCCGCGTCTTGTTGGGCGCCTTGGAGGACACCTCAACCGGCCCGCTGATGTCGCCGTTGGGCGTTGCCACGGTCATCGTGCCGACGGATGTGCGGGTCGTGATTTTTTCCAGTGCCTGACGGCCTCCCATGGCGGCCAGGTGTTTTTCGATCACTTCATCGGCGGTCTGTGTCGCCGCGTGAGTCGCCAACGCCGGGGCCACGAGCAGGGACAGAAGCATCGGCAGATAGTGTTTTCTCATAGGTCAACACTACTACGAGGGACACCCAGTCTGGAGTTCTTATCGATGCACCAGAAGCACCACATCCCCGACGGTCGCCACCTCCACCAGCGTGCCGGACGGGTTCAGAGCGGCATGAAGAGCCGCGCCCTTGTCCGTGCTCATGATCGCGCGTTCCGTAATGAGGTAGTCGCAGGGGCCCATTGGTGGGCGAACGCTTGCGGTGACCCGGACCTGCCTGGCCGCGTAGAAGACACGGTTGGTCAACCGCGCTCCCTGAAGCGCGCCGGCCTCATCGAACCGGTTTGTGACAAAGAACCGCCTTCCCTCCTCATCGCACGAGCGCGAGTCCTTCGCTTCACGCCCGGTGACTGCAGCGTAAATGCGCTCGCCATTCGTGCGCGGGCGTGGCGCGGTCGCGGCTGCCGCTGGTTCCTGACGGAAACTTCCAGGTCCAGGTAGCGCAGGAAACGGCAACGGATGATGGCGGCCAAAGATTGCAAGGCCGCCCAGGCTGATGACCAGGCCACCAATCGTGCGCAAGGCAGTGTGCCGATACCAGGGCAGCGACGCCGGGAACAACGCCACCCACGCAACCACCGGAAGAATTGCGAGCCATGGAAGCGCGTAGCGAAGCGAGTACCCTTCCGTCCATTCCAGGCTGGTCCACGGCGCGCCAATCAGGATCCAGGCCAGCACCGCACCAGTGCCGCAGGCGATGAGCATCGCCCAGAGTCGGGTGAATGCTGAGACGCCACGCCGTTGGCTGACGATGGCGTCGAGGGGAATCAGTGAGAGGGCGCCGAGGCCGAGCAGGTACCACGGCCCCAGCCACACGTCGATGAAATGGCGGGTCCGAACCCACAACTGGTAACCAGGTTTTTCCGTGAGGTCCCCCAGCACCGAGAGATAGGTTGTTGCCTCATAGGTCGCGCCGGGAAAAAGCACGAGTCCAACGAGCTTCACACCGTTCGGAGCCACGGGCGAGCCCCAGACCCACCAGTTGCGAACGAGCCAGATACCGCCGGCGCCAACGACCGCAACCGCGGCGGCAATCCAAACCAACGCCGACGCCGCGTCACTTCGGACGTCCCGGGCTTGAACCCGTGCCCTCGGTGCGGACCGGAAGTAGCGCATAGCGAGCGCCACCGCCGCAGGAATTCCCAGCAGTCCGGCCACGACGATGCCTGTGACCTTCGAGCCAAGGAGCAGACCCAGGCTCAACGCGATGAGCCAGGCATCGATCGCCTCAAGTCTTCGCCGCACTAACGGCGCGAGCAGCGTCGCGGCGAACGCCATGGTGGCGGCCGCAAAGAGGAGATCGGCCGACATGAGACTTGCGGAGCGAAAGAGCGGCGTGCCAAAGAGCGCCAGCATCATCCATGTGCACCACGCGAGTCCCGAGAGCGATGTGAGTTGGCGAAACAGCCATCCTGCCGCGGACACCAGCAGCAGGAAGGGGAGCACCATCACCAGATCGGTCAACAACGTCGTGTGGAGCGGCAGAATGAACCATGCCGCGAGCATGCTGGACCCCATCGGATAGAGGTGGGATGTGGGCGGCAGATCGAATGGACTCGCGCCCAGCGCGAGATTCACGGCGTTCGGCACGTGGTAGTGCGCCGCATCGGAGCCGCTCACCTCGGCGGTTGGGATGGCGAGGAGGATCCACTGGATCACGACGCCGACGAGCACCACGGCCGCAGCTGCCTCGAGGATGCGCGTGACACCGTCGTTCTGGTTTCCGGCGCCCCTGAAGGGACGTTCATTGTACTGGGTCGTAGGGCGTCCCTTTAGGGGCGCCGAGACGCCACGCCCTGCGTACCAGGCAGTCGCGTGTCCGGCGAGCAAGACCAACGAGACTCGTCCCACGGTCAGGCCGGCGGTGATTGCGATGAAATGCAGGGCCATCGACAGCGTGCCGATGCCGACGAGCATGGTCTGGAACCAGAGTTCGTCTCGGGTGGTAGAGGCGCCGGCTTTTTTGAGCCACGTGGCGGTGAGGAGGAAATGTCCGAGGGTCGCCAGGGCCCAGATGGTCAAAACCGGACCTCTTTGGGTGGGATTGACAGGCTTGTGAAAGGTTTCACATTATAGGGGTCGCTTCCCGGGCTCTCCGCCCGCCCGGGATGCTTGTTCGAAGGCCAGTACATCGGCTTGCGTCGCCATTGTCACTCAGAAATCTGGCGACCCCGGCTCTTTGTGTGCAATGGACGTTCGATCGAGTAGTCTAGGGGCGTTTCGCTTCCCGCTATGAGCCAGATTTTCCCAAAAAGTGCCAACGCTGCCGTGCGGTCAAGCCTGTTTGGCATTTTGACCCTGGTTTTGTTTCTGGGCTGGCTCATTTTCACGCTGATGCGTTCGTCCTGGGTCACCAAACAGAACGAGTTCGTGCAGCAGCCGATTCAGTTCAGCCACGCGCATCATGTTGGCGGCGTCGGACTTGATTGCCGCTACTGCCATACGTCGGTGGAGAAGTCTTCGTTCGCCGGGATTCCCCCCACCAAGACCTGCATCAATTGTCACTCGCAGATCTGGGCGAATGCGCCGATTCTCGAGCCCGTCCGCGCGAGTTTCCGCGATGACAAGCCGCTCAACTGGATCCGCGTGAACGACTTGCCGGACTTCGTCTACTTCAACCACCAGATCCACGTGAAACAGGGCGTCGGGTGCGCGACGTGTCACGGCCCCGTGGACAAGATGCCGCTGATGTATCAGGCCACCTCGCTGCAGATGGAATGGTGTCTCGATTGCCATCGCGCGCCGGAAAAATATCTGCGTCCTCGTGCGGAAGTCTTCAACATGGCGTATCAAGCGCCTGCGAATCAATTGGAAGTCGGCATGGCGCTCAAGAAGGAATACAAGGTCCCGGGGATCGAACACATGACCAGTTGCTCGGTGTGCCACCGATGACTTTCGCGGATATCCGCACCAAACTTGCCAGCCCAACCACGCCCGATGGTCCCGCGTACTGGCGCAGTCTCGACGAACTGGCCAACACCGAAGAGTTCCAGGACTTCGTCGCGCGTGAATTTCCATCGCAGGCATCCGAGTTCAACGATCCCGCGGGTCGCCGCCAGTTCCTGAAGTTGATGGGCGCATCGCTGGCGCTTGCCGGCGTCAGTGCCTGCACGCGGCAGCCCGAGGAAAAACTCGTCCCGTACGTGCGCCAGCCTGAAGAAGTGATTCCGGGCCGGCCGCTGTTCTTTGCCACGTCGATGACCGCCGGCGGTTTCGGCATGCCGCTCCTGGCCGAGAACCACCTGGGACGACCCACGAAGCTCGAAGGCAATCCCGAGCATCCGGCCAGTCTCGGCGCCACGGACATCTTTGGCCAGTGCGCAGTCTTGTCGCTCTACGACCCCGATCGTTCGCGCACGTTGCGTTATCGGGGAGAGACAAAGACCTGGGCCGGCTTCAGCGCCGCGCTTCAGGCCACGTTGACGACGCAGAAGGCCTTGATGGGTGCGGGTCTTCGCATCCTCACCGAGCCCGTCACGTCGCCGTCGCTGGTCGAACAGATCCAGGCGGTTCTCACCACGTTGCCTGAAGCGAAGTGGCATCAGTGGGATGCCGTCTACGGCACGGTCCAGGGGGGTGCGCCTGCCTCCACTGCGCTCTATAACTTCAAGAACGCGGACGTCGTGGTGTCGCTCGACGCGGACTTCCTTGGTTTTGGCCCGGCCTCCGTGCGGTATGCGAAGGACTTCAGTTCCCGACGTCGCATTGGTACGCCCGAGGATCAGCAGAACCGCCTGTACGTCGTCGAACCCGTCGCGACCATTACCGGCGCGAAGGCCGAACACAAACTGGCGGTGAAAGCCAGCGAAGTGCATGGCATTGCCGCGGCGCTGGCTGCAGCGGTGGGTGTGGGCGGCGCACCGAGTGCCGGAACGCTGAACGGGGCGGCGCAAAAAGCGCTTCCGATCATGGCGAAGGATTTGACGGACCGTCGAGGCCGCTCGCTGGTCATTGCCGGCCCGCAGCAGCCTGCCGCGGTGCACGCTCTGGCGCGTGCGATCAATGAAGCGCTCGGCAACGTCGGCGCGACCGTGACATACACGTCGCCCATTGCCGCGTCACCCGCGGACGGTTGCGCATCGCTTTCGGCGCTCGTCGCCGACATGAACGCGAGCAAGGTCGATGTGCTGCTCGTGCTCGGCGGGAATCCGGTGTTCACGGCGCCTGCGGATCTCAGATTCCAGGATGCGCTGGCCAGGGTCGGCACGCGCATTCATCTGGGCCTGTATTACGACGAGACCGCGGAGCTGTGCGACTGGCACGTGCCCGAAGCGCACTTCCTCGAATCATGGGGCGATGTTCGCTCATTCGACGGCACCATCTCGCTGCAGCAGCCGCTCATCGCGCCGCTCTACGACGGGCGCCAGGCCATCGAGCTTTTCGCCGCGCTGAACGGTGCGCCCGGCCGGACGCCGATGGAACTGGTCAAGGACTACTGGACGCGCACGTTCGCCACTTCCGCGTTCAAGGACCAGAAGGGCGCGGCCTTCACGGGCGTTGACGCATTCTGGCGGTCGACACTCCACGAAGGTTTCATCGCGGGCACGTCGCTGATGAGCGACGGCGCCTCGGCCCCGGCCCCGGCCCCGGCCACGCCATCCGCGATGCCGGCGCCAATTGGCGGCAACGCGTTCGGAACGCCGTCCGCTTCCGCAGCGGGCCTCGAAGTGGTGTTCCGTCCGGACCCGCATATTCTCGATGGCCGAAACGCGAACAACGGCTGGCTGCAGGAACTGCCCAAGCCGCTCTCGAAACTCACCTGGGACAACGCGGCTTACGTGAGCTTCACCACTGCGCGCGAGTACCAGCTCAAGAACGAAGACGTCATCGAGATTAAAGTCGGTGGCCGCGCGGTGAAGATGCCGGTGTGGGTGATGCCGGGCACCGCCGACGGCGTCATCGGCGTCCATTTCGGATACGGCCGGCGCAAAGCGGGCCGCGTGGGTTCGAACATCGGCGTCGATCCGTTTGTCATCCGCACCTCGAACGCGCCGTGGTTTGAAGGTGGCGCCGAAATCGTACGCACCGGTGAGACCCATACGCTCGCGTCCACGCAGGTGCACTTCGCGATGGAAGGCCGCAATCCGGTGCGCGTGGTTGATGCGGAGGCCTACAAGGCCGACCCGGCCATCGTTCACCACATGGGCCACGTCCCACCGAAGGAACTGTCGCTATATCCGCCGCGCGAATACAACGGCAACAAGTGGGGCATGGCGATTGATCTCAACGCCTGCAACGGGTGCGGTGTGTGCGTGGCTGCCTGCGTCGCCGAAAACAACATCCCGGTCGTGGGCAAGACCCAGGTCAGCATGAGCCGCGAGATGCACTGGATTCGCGTGGACACGTACTTTGAAGGGTCCCCGGAATTGCCCAGCGGCACCTACCACCAGCCGATGCCCTGCCAGCAGTGCGAGAACGCGCCCTGCGAAGTGGTCTGCCCCGTGGCCGCCACCGTGCACAGCGACGAAGGCCTGAACGACATGGTCTACAACCGCTGCGTCGGCACGCGGTACTGCTCGAACAACTGCCCGTACAAGGTGCGGCGCTTCAACTTCCTGCTCTATGCGGATTTCACGACGCCCGAGCTGAAGGCGCAACGCAATCCCGACGTCACCATCCGCAGCCGCGGCGTGATGGAAAAGTGCACGTACTGCGTGCAGCGCATCAATCACGCGCGCATTGACGCGAAAGTGGCGGGTGAACCGATTGCCGACGGCGCCATTCAGACGGCGTGCCAGCAGGCATGCCCGGCCGAGGCGATCGTGTTCGGCGACCTCAACAATCCCGAGAGCAAGGTCTCGAAGGTGGTTGAGGCGGAACGCAACTACGGGGTGCTCGAAGATCTGGGCAGCCGGCCACGAACAACGTATCTGGCCGTGGTCCGGAATCAGCATCCGGAACTCCATACGGAGTTGCCGAAGCCTTACAAGAATTCCGGTCACGAATAACCGGGCGAACGGAGAGATTGGTGGACGCCAGCCACAATTCCAAGCAGGACCCGCTCGGCGCGGTTCCGGTCATCGGGCCGGGCTACAGCTACACGAGCATCACCGACAAACTGTCGGCGCTGGTCCTGACACACAACACGCCGACGGCCTGGTTCGTCTTCATGGCGGTCGGGTTCGTGCTCCTGTTGGGCCTCTTGATGTCGCTGACCTATGTCCTGTTCAAGGGCATCGGCATCTGGGGCAACCGGATTCCCATCGCATGGGCCTTCCCGATCATCAACTTCGTCTGGTGGATCGGCATCGGCCACGCGGGAACGTTGATCTCGGCCATTCTGCTCCTGTTCAAGCAGGATTGGCGCACGTCCATCAACCGTTTCGCGGAAGCCATGACGCTCTTTGCCGTGGCGTGCGCGATGATTTTCCCCATCTTCCACACCGGCCGTCCGTGGCTCGCGGTGTACTGGCTGTTGCCGTACCCCAACGTCATGACGCTCTGGCCGAACTTCCGCAGCCCCCTGATCTGGGACGTCTTTGCCGTCTCCACCTACGGGTCGGTCTCGCTGCTCTTCTGGTATATCGGCCTCATCCCCGACCTGGCCACGTTCCGCGACAAGGCCGAGAAGCCCATCGTCAAGAAGATCTACGGTGTGCTCGCCATGGGATGGCGCGGTTCGGCGCGTCATTGGTATCGCTATGAAACGGCCTACCTGATTCTGGCCGGTCTCTCCACGCCGCTCGTGCTTTCCGTGCACACCGTGGTGAGCTTTGACTTCTCGGTCTCGAACCTGCCCGGCTGGCACGCAACCATCTTCCCGCCCTACTTCGTCGCCGGCGCCGTCTATGCCGGCTTCGCCATGGTGCTCACGCTCGCGATTCCGCTCCGGGCGATTTACAAGCTCCACGACTTCATCACGATGCGCCACCTCGAGAACATGGCCAAGGTCACGCTCGTGACCGGCCTCATCGTGGTCTACGGCTACGCGTGCGAACTGTTCTTCGGCTGGTACAGCGGCAACTTGTACGAGCGCGAAATGCTGCGGCTCCGCATCTTCGATGGCTATTACCCGTGGGCCTATCCGGCCCTGCTGCTGTGCAACTTCATCGTTCCCCAGTTGTTGTGGGTCAAGAAGTACCGCCGGAACATCGGCGTCCTCTTCACGGTGGCGATGTTCGTCAACGTCGGCATGTGGCTGGAACGGTTCGTCATCATCATCACCAGCCTCAGCCAGGACTTCCTGACCTCCTCCTGGGCGCCCTACAGCCCCACCCGCTGGGACTTCATCACGTTTGCAGGCACGATCGGCCTGTTCATGACGCTGTTCTTCCTCTTCGTGCGAGTGCTGCCGATGATCTCGATTTTCGAAATGCGCACGCTCCTGCCTGAGGCCACACCCACGCAGAAGCCGGATGGAGGGGCGCACTGATGGCCCATCATCACGACACATCGCCCGGCCTTCACGGCCTGATGGCGGAGTTTGATTCCGCGCAATCGCTGCTCGATGCCTGCCACAAGGTCCGTGAGGCCGGTTACACGCGTACGGATGCCTACTCGCCGATGCCCATCCACGGCGTGGCCGAAGCCCTGGGGATGAAGGAACGCAAGGTCGCGCCGCTCGTGCTGGCCGCGGGCGCAGTCGGCGCCATGACCGGGTACGGCCTCCAGTACTGGACGTCGGTCATCGCGTATCCCATGGACATCGGAGGCCGCCCGTACCACTCATGGGTCTCATTCATCCCCGTGACATTCGAGCTGACCATCCTGTTCGCTGCGTTTACCGCGGGCCTCTCGATGATCGTGCTGAACGGTCTGCCGCAGCCCTACCATCCGGTGTTCAACAACCGGCGTTTTTCATTGGCCAGTCAGAACGCGTTTTTCCTCGCGATTGAGGCGACGGACCCGAAATTCGACAGCGACAGGACGGCCGCGCTGCTGGCCAGTCTCCATCCGCGTGAGGTGGTGCCCGTTGAGCCCTAATCGGAAGACATTCACGCTGCGGCTTCTTGCTGCGCTCGCCATCACGGCCGGCGTTTCGGCTGGCTGCCGTCAGGACATGCACGACGCGCCCCGGTACGATCCGCTCGAAGCGTCGGATGTGTTTGCCAACGGCAGCTCCGCGCGTCCGATGGTGGCCGGCACCGTGCCGCGCGGTCATTTGAATGAGGATGCGTTTTTGCACACGGGCAAGGGCCCCGACGGCTTGCCGGTGGCTGCGTTCCCGTTCGCGATCACCCATGAGGACCTGGACCGCGGACAGGAGCGCTTCAACGTGTATTGCGCCCCCTGCCATGGCCGGACTGGCGTGGGCAACGGCATGGTCGTACAGCGCGGGTATCGGCAGGCGCAGTCCCTGCACATCGATCGACTGAAGCTGGCGCCGGTGGGTTATTTCTTCGATGTGATCACCAACGGCTTTGGTGTCATGCCCGACTACCGTTCTCAGATTACGGTGGCGGACCGGTGGAAGATTATCGCCTACGTGCGCGCCTTGCAGCTCAGCCGCCAGGGCGCCACCGCGGACATGCCGGCGGACATGCTCGAAGAGTTGCGCAAGAGCGGAGAAGCGTCCCCGGTGAAAAAGCCGGCCGCGGAGATTCATCGATGAGTGAGTTAAGTTCAGCGCAGCTGCTCGGCGAGCGCCCCGTCGCCGACATGGGCCGCATGATGAACCGCGGCCTGATGTTTGGCGCGCTCGGAATTGCGGGGACCCTTGCCGGGTATTTCATGGAAGACCGGTCGCAGTTCTTCCAGTCGTACCTCATCGCGTACATGTTCTGGCTCGGCATCAGTCTCGGATCGCTTCTTCTCCTGATGGTGCAGTACCTCAGCGGCGGCGCCTGGGGCCTGGTGGCGCGCCGTGTCTTCGAAGCAAGTGCCCGCACGTTGCCGCTGATGGCGGTCCTGTTTCTGCCAATCGCCTTCAACCTGGAAGTGCTGTACGCGTGGGCTCGTCCCGAGGCCGCCACTGACCCGATCATCCAGGCCAAGGCGGCGTACCTCAATCCGCAGTTTTTCTACATCCGCGCGATCATCTACTTCGTCGTCTGGTTCACGTTGACCTCGATTCTGACCCGATGGTCGAAGTCGCAGGACGAATCGACGCCCGAGCCTCCCGGACCGCGGGACCGCCGCTGCCGCGTGTTGTCGGGACCCGGCATCGTGTTGACCGTTCTGACGGTCACGTTCATGAGCGTGGACTGGGTCATGTCGCTGGAGCCGCATTTCTACTCCACGATCTTCGGAATCCTGACGCTTGGTGGCGCAGGCCTTTCGACACTCGCGTTCACCATCCTGGTGCTTCAGGGTCTCTCGAAGTCCAAGCCGATTTCACAGGTCGCCAACGCCGAGCGCTTTCATGACTTCGGCAAGCTGATGCTGGCCTTCGTGATGTTGTGGGCGTACTTCAACGTGTCGCAGTTGCTCATCATCTGGTCGGCAAACCTGCCCGAGGAAATCCCCTGGTTTATCGAACGCCTGCAGGGACCGTGGCGGCCGGTGTCGTGGCTGGTGTTGCTGGGACACTTCGCACTGCCGTTCGTGCTTCTGCTGTCAAGAGACATCAAGCGCCACAGCAGCGTTCTGTCGAAGGTTGCGTATTTCGTGCTGTTGATGCGGCTGGTGGATTTCATCTGGACGATTGGTCCGGTATTCCGCCACGACACCACCTTCCACTGGCTGGACTTCGTCATCCCGGTGGCGTTTGCTGCGCCGTGGCTCTTCATGTTCTACCGGAACCTGGGCCAGCAGTCCCTGGTGCCGGCACACGACCCCTTCTTCAAGGAAGCGGTGGCTGATGGCGGACATTAATATGAACGTCAAACACGTGAGCCCGCTTCCCAACGGAGAACCGACCGAAGGCGACGGCATTTCGTACAAGGGCCTGGCGTGGTCGATGATCATTCTCACGATCATCACGCTCTTCTGCTATGCGCTCGTGGTGGGCTTCTTCAAATTCATGGAGTCACGCGCCGAGTCCGCCGACACGCCGCGCGCGCCGCTGGCGGCCGCCCCCGTGCAGCCCGCCATTCAGGATGGCCGCATGGTGGGAGGACCCGCGTCGGTGCCGAGCCTGCTGGTGGGCGAGCCGATGAACCTCAAGAAGTTCCGCGACGAGGAAGAGCACCTGCTGAGTTCCTACGGCTGGGTGGATCAGAACACGGCCGTTGTCCGGCTGCCGATCGATCGCGCGAAAGCGCTGCTGCTCGAGCGCGGCCTTCCGGTGCGCGAGGGCGCGCCGGCCGCCGAGGTCAAGCACGAAGAGGCCAAGTCCGAAGGGGCCAAGCCGGCCGCGCCCAGGCCCGGAGGGCACAAGTAATGACACGGCGCCAGCGAGTCTTCACGGTGTGCGCGACGGCCGTCATGGCCGTGGGCACGCTCGTGTCTCCATCGGCGCAGCGCGCGTTGCCCGGATCGAGTGCGCCCGGACAGCCGGCGATGGCTCCGCTCGAGGCGCTCAAGGACGTTCGCATCGATCAGAAGATGGATGCGCCGGTGCCGCTCGATCTGCCGTTCGTGGATGAGTACGGCAAGGACGTGACGCTTGCGCAGTATCTGAACGGGTCGCGCCCGGCGGTGCTGGCGCTGGTGTATTACGAATGCCCGATGCTGTGCACGCAGGTGCTCAACGGGTTGTTCTCGTCGATCGAACCGTTGAAGCTCGACGCCGGCCGCGACTTCGACATTGTCGTGGTCAGCTTCGACCCGGGTGAAACGCCCGCGATGGCGATGGCCAAGAAGACCAGCTACCTGAAGCACTACCAGCGGCCGACCGGTGAAGCGGGCGTTCACTTCCTCACCGGCCGCCAGCCCGCAATCGACAAGCTGGCAGACGCCGTGGGCTTCCGCTACGCCTATGACGAGGCCATCGATCAGTACGCGCACCCGGCCGCGGTCACCGTGCTGACGCCAAAGGGCCATGTGTCGAAGTATCTCTACGGCGTGGAGTTCGCGCCGATGGATTTCCGGTTCGCGATGGTCTCGGCCGGCGAGGGGACGATCGGCACCGTGATCGATACGGCGCTGATGTATTGCTTCCACTACGACCCTGCCACGGGCAAGTACAGCGTGGCCATCATGACGTTCGTGCGTCTGGCCGGCGTGCTGACGCTTCTCGGAATCGTGGCGTTTGTTCTTGTTCACCTGCGGCGCGATCGCCGGCAGAACGGCGCGGTCGCTTCCACCGCAACGGGTATCCGGTAAATGCGAAGTTTCCCTCTGTTTCCGCAGGCGGCGTCCTCCTTCGCGAGTGACGTCGACCTCCTGTACTTTTTCATCCTCGCGGTCTCCGCGTTCTTCGCCGTGGCGGTGTCGCTGGCGGTCGTGTTCTTCGCCATCAAGTTCCGGCGCCGCCATCCGGACGAAGTGGGCCACGACATCCACGGATCGATTGCGCTCGAACTCATCTGGAGCGTCATCCCCTTCGTGCTCGCGATGGTGATGTTCTTCTGGGGCGCGGATCTGTTCTTCCGCCTGTCGCGTCCGCCCGCGGACTCGATGGATGTCTTCGTCGTCGGCAAGCAGTGGATGTGGAAGGTTCAGCATCCCGAGGGCGTGCGCGAGATCAACGAACTGCACGTGCCGATCAATCGCAACGTGCGGATCACGCTTGGTTCCGAGGATGTGCTGCACGACTACTACATCCCCGCGTTCCGCGTGAAGATGGACGCCGTCCCAGGCAAGCTCACCACGATGTGGTTCAACGCCACCAAGGCGGGCACGTACCACATCTTCTGCGCGGAATACTGCGGCACGCAGCACTCCGGCATGATCGGCCAGGTCATTGCCATGGAGCAGCATGATTACGAAGCCTGGCTGGCAGGCGGCCGGTCCACTGGTACCGCGGTCGAGAACGGCGAGAAGCTCTTCACCTCGCTGGCGTGCATCACCTGCCACAAGGCGGACACCACCGGTCGCGGACCCGTGCTGGCCGGCCTGTTCGGCTCCTCCGTCCAGTTGATGGACGGCCGCAAGGTGGTGGCCGACGAGAACTACATCCGCGAGTCGATCATGAATTCGCAGGCCAAGATCGTGCTGGGATACCAGCCGATCATGCCGACATTCCAGGGCACCGTGAGCGAGGAAAACCTCCTGCAGCTCATCGCCTATATCAAGACGCTGAAGGCGCCTGCTCCAAAGGCCGGCGCGCCGGCCGCGGCCGGCCATCAGGGCGGACAGTAAGGCGCAAGGATCGTTATGAATCACGCTGAGAAGTCAGGCAGTTATCTGGACGCGCCGCACGGCATTGCGTCGTGGTTGCTGACCAAGGACCACAAACGCATCGCGATGCTGTACCTGATCTCGATCACGATCTTCTTCATGATCGGTGGTCTGTTCGCGGCCGGCATCCGCACTGAACTGCTGACGCCCGAGGGCGACCTCTTCACTGCGGACATGTACAACAAGCTCTTCACGCTGCACGGCGTCGTGATGATCTTCTTCTTCCTGATCCCTTCGATTCCGGCGACGCTGGGCAACTTCCTGGTGCCGATCATGATCGGCGCGAAGGACCTCGCCTTCCCGCGGATCAACCTGTTCAGCTGGTATCTCTACGTGGCCGGCGCCATCATCACGTTGGGCGCGGTGTTCATGGGCGGCGTGGACACCGGATGGACGTTCTACACACCCTATAGTTCGATGGCGTCGAACACGAACGTGACGCTGGCGGCGCTTGGCGTGTTTGTCGCCGGCTTCTCGTCCATCCTCACCGGCTTCAACTTCATCGTGACCATCCACCGCATGCGCGTGCCTGGCATGACCTGGTTCCGGATGCCCCTGTTTCTCTGGGCGATGTACGCCACGAGCCTGGTGATGATCCTGGGCACGCCGGTCGTGGCCATCACGATTTCACTGGTGATGGCCGAACGCGCGCTGGGCTTCGCAATCTTCGACCCGCGCATGGGCGGCGACCCGGTGCTGTTCCAGCACTTGTTCTGGTTCTACTCGCACCCTGCGGTTTACATCATGGTGTTGCCGGGTATGGGCATTATTTCCGAGCTGATTTCCAACTTCTCGCAGAAGCGGATCTTTGGCTACTCGATGGTTGCCTACAGTTCGCTGGCGATTGCCGCCCTCGGCTTCCTGGTCTGGGGACATCACATGTTCGTGGCCGGGCAGTCGATGTACGAAGGCGTGGTCTTCTCGCTGATCAGCTTCCTCGTGGCGGTGCCCTCTGCCATCAAGGTCTTTAACTGGACGGCCACGATGTATAAGGGCCACGTGAAGCTGCAAACGCCGATGATCTTCGCTCTGGGCTTCCTGGGGCTGTTCGTTGTAGGCGGGCTGACGGGCTTGTA
>JBKJJZ010000602.1:0-4718 GCA_046597705.1 Vicinamibacterales bacterium
GCTGAAGGTACGGCGGATGTCGCTGAGGGTGGCGGCATCGCCATACAGCGGCAGCGCGGCCCGCGTCATGTGGTTATAGCGCCGCACTTCATCCAGCCCCAGGATGTGATCGGCGTGCGAGTGCGTATAAAGCACCGCATCCACTTTATTGAGGTTGTGCCGCAGCGCCTGCTGTCGCAGGTCCGGCGTGGTATCCACCAGCACCTTCAGACCGTCGTCGCAGTCGAGATAGATCGAGGGACGCAATCGCGAGTCCCGCGGATCGCTGGAGCGGCACACCGCGCACTCGCAACCGATCATCGGAACCCCGTGGGAGGTTCCTGTGCCGAGGAAAAGCACTTTCACAGACAACGATTATTGGTTATTTAGGGATTGGTTATTTATTATTCGAAAAACCCTTTGGCAGCGTGTCAAAACGCTCTCAAATAACAAATAGTAAATAACCAATAACAAATAACAGATGGCCTTTTCAAACAGGAAGCGCCCCAGCCGCACGTCCGACGCGCGCGCCCAGAGAGCAGGCAGAGCCATGTCCCGTCTCGTACGGATTATGGCGACCTTGAGGTCACGCCACGGCTGTCCCTGGGATCGGAGGCAAACGCATGAGTCCTTGAAGCCGTTTCTACTGGAGGAAACCTACGAGGCCCTGGACACGCTGGACCGCGGCGACCTGAAGGCCTTGCCGGGTGAATTGGGAGACGTGCTGTTCCAATGCGTGTTTCATGCACAGATTGCGGCGGAAGCCGGTGAATTCGAAATGGCCGATTCACTGTCGGCCATCACGGCCAAACTCATCCGCCGGCATCCGCACGTCTTCACGGCATCGGGGCGGCCGGTGGCGCGCGGCAAAGCGGCGCGCAGCCGCCATCCCAGGACACCGGCGGCCGTGTTGACCCAGTGGGAACAGTTGAAGGCCGCTGAACAGAAGGACGCCGGCAAAGAAAAGCGGCTGCTCTCCGGCGTGCCGAAGTCACTGCCCGCGCTCCTGCGAGCGCATGAGATTGGCACGCGCGTATCCGCAGTGGGATTCGACTGGCCGGACACCGACGGCGTCATGGACAAGATCGAAGAAGAGATCCGCGAACTGCGCGAGGCCCTGGGCCAAAGCCAGGCGCGGGCCACGGAGGAACTTGGCGATCTGCTGTTTTCGATCGCGAACCTCGCGCGCAAGCTCGATTTGGAACCAGAAGCGGCGCTTCGCATGGCCACCGAGAAGTTCTCCACGCGATTTGCCGCCGTCGAAGCCGACCTGGAGCAGCGTGGATCGTCGGTGCACGCCGCTACGACGGAGGAGATGGAGGCCGCGTGGCAGCGGGTGAAGATCGCGAAACCGTCACCGTCAGCTCGCGCCCGGTCGCGCTCCTCACGTGCGCCACGCGGCCGTCCGTCTCGATGACAATCGCGCCGTCCCGATCCGTTCGAAACACGTCAATTCCCCGCGCAGCAAGTCGTCCGATGACCGCCGGCGCAGGATGGCCGAACAGATTGCTTTGTCCCGCCGACACCACAGCGGCTGTCGGCGCATAGGCGTCAAGAAATCGATCGTTGGTCGACGTGCGACTTCCGTGATGGCCGACCTTCAACACCCGGATGGGAGGCGAGGCCGGATCGCGTGAGAAGGATGACTCGAACTCCGGCCCGGCATCGCCTGTGAGAAGCACTTCGACAAGCCCGAATCGCAGCCGTATCACGAGGGAGTCATCATTCCGCACGCGGCGGCGCTCCCAACTGGGCAACGGCGGGTGCAGCACCTCGATCGACGCGCCGGCTGACTCGATCTGATGCCCGGCGAACAACCGTCGCCACACGATGTCGTGCGAGGCGCGCCGCAGCGCATCGACCACCTCGTGTTCGGGCACGGGCACTCCTTCCCAGATCTCGGCGGGCCGCAGGTCTTCTGCCACCCGCATCGCCCCACCCACGTGATCGACATCCCCGTGAGTGATGGCCAGCCAGTTCAGACGGCGAACGCCAGACGCCCACAACGCGGGCGTGACAATTCGTCCGCCGACATCGAATGTGCCTGCTGACCCACCCGCATCTATCAGCAGCACTCGGCGGTTCGGCAGTTGCACCGCCACAGACTCGCCCTGCCCGACGTCAACGACAGTCACCCGGAGCCACCCACGTGGAGGGCGATGCAAGAGCGGCCAGGGCGCGATGGTCATTGCGAGGGCGCCGCCTGCGGCCACGCACACGGCGCCACGTGTGATCATCCGGCGCCCACTCCAGACCATCGCCACCGCGATCGCCGCGTAATACCCCACGACGACGCCCAGTGGCGGCGGAGGAACGCGCCAGGAGAGCCAGGGGGCAAACGCCACCACCGAGGCTGATCCCGTGAGCGTGGTGGTCGCCCAATGAGCACACACCGCGGCAAATGCCGCGCCACCGGTCCACCAGGGCGCGATGACGCAGAGCAGCAGCCCCGCGATTTGTGCGACGGTCATTGCTGGAATCGCGACGAAGTTCAGTGCGAGTCCGGCGATGCCGACCCGCATGAAGACCGACGCGGACACGGGCAGGATCATCAACTCGGCTGCAACCGTGGCAAGAAACAGACCGCGCACCATTCTCAGCGTGAACATCGTCGCGCTCCGCGCCGTTGGCGGAGGCTTGTCAGACCCGGCAAGACGAGGCAGCACGGTAATCAAGCCCATCGTGGCGCCGAATGACAGCCACGCGCCGACATCGAGCACCACTAATGGATCCGCGATGACGCAGACGAGAGCCGTCAGCGCCAGAACATTCAGCGCCCGGGGAACCAAGCCCACCAGGCGTAGCCCAAGGTAGAGCGTCGCCGCCACCAACGCTCGAGCCACTGACGCGTCGCGCCCTACGACCAAGCCGTACGCCAGCACTACGACGAGTGTGATGGACACGGCCACACGTTCTCGACGCACGAACAAGCGCATCAGCAACAAGCTCATCGTCGTCAGGATGGCGACGTTGCCCCCGGAAATGGCAATGACATGAAACGTGCCCGCCGCCTGCAGGCGCCTCGTGACGTCATCGTCCAGGCCGGCGCGATCACCGATGAGGATCGCCGTGACGACCGCAGCACTCTGTTGATGGAGCGGCGCCAGCCATTGGCGCGCTACGCCACGCACATATCGTCGTGCGGATGCCGCAGCTTCCTCCCAGAAGGGACCGGCTTCGACTTCAATCAGCGCGCCACTTTTTACGGTTCCGATGACGTCAAATGAACGCGTCAACTCCTGCCATCGGACACTGGGGGATCCGGGATTGCGTACCACCGCAGGCGTTCGAAGACGGACCGGCATCCGGACGCGCCGGCCCGCCGTCCATTGGTCCATGGATGCGGCCGCCATGTTGCCTCCGACGTTGACCAACACGTCAAGATCCGGGCACGACGCGATCCGGCCGTTGATGGCAACTTGAACAGCTCCCATCTCCAATCGAACACCAGAATCACCGACTGTCGCATCGCGGCTCAGCCGGCCGGCGATGAAGACCGGACTTTCGTAGTCAAAGATCCAGTCGGGAGGCAGTGTCAACGCCTCCTCGCGCGCATACGCTCCGTGAGTGACTGCCAACGCCGCCAGCGCCGACCACAGCCACATCGTTCTGCGGTCACTATTTCCCGTAGCGATCGACAGCGAGGCCAAGCCGACAGCGACACTTGCACCTACGTGCCATCCCGTGTCCATCAACACACCAACGGCCACGCCGATGACGGCTGTGAGGGCGAGTCGCAATCCGAATGACATGCCGGCCCTGCCGTGCAAGAAGCGGGCTCACTATTCGGCCCGGTATTTGTTCATGACCGGACGATTGTTTGCAGAATGTGCAACTTTGAACAGCGATCGAGGTTGCAGTTTCTTCAGGCTTTCTCTAGTTCATCAGGTTCTGCTAGAGTCGGGTTATGGGTCCCGTTCGCCCATAACCGTATGCTCATAAAAGGAGACTACTCAATGACCACTCGTGTGCGTGCTTCCATTCTTGCTATTACCTTCGGTGCATTCGTTTCCATTCCCGCTATCGCTGCAGCCCAGTCCCCCGCCACGATCGGCGTCAAGGGCGGTGTGAACCTCGCCAAGCTTCACTTCGATAACGCTGCGGACAACGCAGACGTCAAGACCCTGATCGGCGCCGTGGGCGGCGTGTTCGTGGGCAAGTCCATCAGTGACATGGTTGGCGTCCGGGTTGAAGGTCTCTTCAGCCAGAAGGGCGCCAAGAATGCGGAGACTGGCGTAGACGACGCGAAGTTCAAACTGACCTACGTCGACGTGCCGGTGTTGTTGACCCTGGGCCCTGCAAGCAGTGGTGACACACGCTTCAACGTCTTCACCGGTCCGCAGATGAGCTTCAAGACGAAGGCCGAAGCCACCTTCCTTGACCAGACGGAAGACCTTTCCGACGAAGTGAGAGGCACGGACTTCGGTTGGGTTCTCGGCGTCGGACTCGAGAAGGGGCGCGTGACTGCCGATGCACGGTACACACTCGGCCTCAAGGACATCAGCAAGGACAACAGCAAAGTCAAGAACCGCGTCATCGCCGTAATGCTCGGCGTCAAGCTTAAATAACTGAGGAACTGGCGGAACTGGGGAACTGGCGGAACTGAAAGAACCGTTTTCACCAGTTCCGCCAGTTCTGCCAGTTCTGCCAGTTCCCCAGTTCCCCAGTTCCCCAGTTCCCCAGTTCCCCAGTTCCCCAGTTCCCCAGTTCCCCAGTTCCCCAGTTCCCCAGTTCCCCAG
>JBKJJZ010000242.1:0-3652 GCA_046597705.1 Vicinamibacterales bacterium
ATGGGCATACATGCTGGCAAGTCGCGGCGATCCGCGAGCGAAGCACGTGGTCGCGCTGCTCGCAATCGTGTATCCTTGGCTGGACGCATCCGGCCGACGCCCGGCTGCCGGAGCGGCTGCATGGTTTCCCGCGCCGAGAGGAGTTGTCTGACATGAAGTACGCGCATTCCAAAGACTGGGTTCTGCTGGGTCGGCCGGGAGACGTGGTACCCGACGACGCTCTGCCAATCGGCTCTGGCGTCTTGCCGGCGAGCGATAGCCGCGTTGTAGCGGTGTTGAAACGCCGGGCTGAACACGCCGAGCTACGCAAGCGCATGAAGATGGCCGGCAGGCGCTGGACAGGCGAGTGTTACGAATGAAGACGGCCTACCGCGAAGTGCCGGCCGAGGCTCCGACGGCGGTCCTGTGGAAATGTCTTGGGCAGGTGTTCGCAGGCGTATGGGTCAACTACTCGCTGCGCAGCTGGCACGACGAGCTGGACGTCGATCTGGAAGCCGCGCTGCGGCAGGAACTGACGCAGCTGCCGCGCGGCGTCGAGGTCGTGCCGGACGGTTTCAGGCTGGTCAGGCTGGCGGATCGCCGCTACCCGGAGCTGCTGATCCAGCTCGTCATGCTGACCGAGGACGACTACTTCGAGTGCAACAAGCCGAAGGGCAGGAGGAACTGATGGGCCTTGAACATGGAATAGCCGAGCGCGACGCTGGGCTGGCGCGCGTCATGTCGAGCCACTCGCGCTGGGTCACTGCGGCCCTCTGGACGGCGCGTGGCGTGCGTGTCGGATGGACCGGCATGGGCGAGGACCTGCGCGCGCTGCTGGTCGACTACGGCCTGCGGGAGCCGAACCACCACAACGCGTGGGGCGCGCTGATCAACGCCATGGTGCTGCAGGGCATCCTGCGGCCCACTGGCGAGATCGGCCAGATGAAGAAAGTGTCGAGCCACGCCCGGCAATCGACCGTCTATGAAAAGGTGAAGTGACCGTGTGGAAAGGCGTATGACAATGACACCGGAACAGATCAGGCTGCAACTGCTGGCGAACGGCTACACGCCGATCCGAAACCACGACAAGCGCACGTTCATGGAAGGGTGGCCGAAGGCGGTCATAACCGAGGACGAGATCAGGCGCTGGACCCGCCGCTTCAGCCGCGACACGGCGACCGGGATCAGGGTCGAGAACGGCCTGATGGTCATCGACTTCGACATCGACGACCGTTCGGCCACGGACGCGATCTACAACGCAGTGATGGACGCGGTGCCGGCGCTGGCCGACGGCAGCAAGCCGCTGCTGGTCAGGACAGGCAAAGGTGCAAAGGAGGCATGGTATGTCAGGTGCGAGGAACTATTTGGACGTATCTTTTCTCATGGATGGGTCAGGCCGGGTGAGACCGAGGATGATGGGGTTCACCGCGTCGAGATTTTCGGCGGGGGCATGCCCCGTCAATTCGGAAGCTTCGGCCCGCACACGAAGAAGAGAGACGACGGTGAAGTGCTGGTTAGCTATAGCTGGCAGGATAAGGCTTCGCCTCTGGACGTGCGCCAATCAGAACTCCAGCTGCTGACGAAGGACGACTGCTTCCTGATATGCGATACGGTCGACCGCGAGCTGGCGGCGCTGGGCTGGCAGCAGGTGCTGCTCAGCAAAAAAGGAGAAGGAGACGGAAGCCGTGTTTACGATCTCACCGATGACATGTTCTTTGACCTCAATACTGGAGAACGAGTGTCCCTGCAGCATCTGCGAGGGATGGCGGCAGAGGGTGTCGACGGAGTACGATGCAGCGCCAGCTGGCTCGAAGGACCCGGCGCTGTCAACCGCTCCCGTTGCATCATTGGTCACGACCACGCCGGCCGGGTCACGGTCTGGGAAAGCTCCAACGGCGAAACCCACTTCGAGAAGGCATTTGCGCCCCGTGAGTACGAAGCCGACCTCACGCGGCTGAGGGAGAGGCTGGCCGAGGTAACCGATGCCCGGCGCAATCGCATACAGCCGACCGACCGGGCGCTGGTGGCGGCGACGAAGATGCTGCAGACCTACGCCTACTGCGCCCACCCGGCCCCGCTGATCTACCCGCTCGACGCTCGCAGCCTCGACGCCGGGCTGACGATCCCGGCCATGCGCTTCAGGATGATGCCGAACTGCGACGTCGAGACCGGCCAGCGCGGCGGGCGCACCGTCACCAACCCGCTGGATATCTTCATGGGGTCGGAGCAGCGTATCGAGGTAGCCGGAGCGCGCCTGCGCCCCGACCAGCCAGCGCGGCTCTACGAAGAGGACGGCAAGAAGTGGATCAACATCTACCACCCGCCTGTCCATGACGCCACAGGTGGCTCGCCTGACGTCGGCATCACGTTCCTCGAACACCTGCTGCCAGACCCGGACGAGCGTCGCTGGTTCTCGCAGTGGCTGGGCTACAAGCTCAGGCACCCGCATGTGCCCGGCCCTGCCGTCCTGATGGTGGCGCGCAACTTCGGCACCGGGCGCGGCACGCTGGGCACGCTGGTCAGCAAGCTGATGGGCGCGGAGTACGTCACGACGCTGCCGTTCCACATGTTCGCCGGCAAGAGCTACCAGTCGCAGTACGACGACTGGGGAGCGGAGACGCTGATGGCGGTGATCACCGAGGCGTCCGAGGCCGGCGACACGTCCAAGTTTGTCGCCAAGCACGACACCTACACGCACATCAAGTCGCTGGTCGAACCGAGCGCCGACGGCACCCGCCGCTACGTGTCCAAGAAGCAGCACTTCAGGGCCAAGGCGTTCACTTCCTACCTGATCGCCACCAACGACGTCGACGCGCTTCCTATCCCCGCGCACGACCGGCGCTTCGCTGTCCTGTCGAACGGCGATGCCGGTGACCCGGAGTTCTGGATCATGGTCAACCGATGGATGGCCGACCCGGCCAACGTGGCCGCCTTCTACCACTACCTGTGCGCGGTCGACATGACGGGCTATTCGCCGTTCGAGGCTCCACCAAAGACCGAGGCGCAGGTGATGATGGCCGCGCTAGGCAGGTCGGCATTGGACCACTGCATCGACGAGGCGTTTGCGAGGCTCCTGTCGCCCGCCTACACGGTCGAGCAGATAGCAAGGCTGGTCGAGATAATCAGTCGAGAGGACGACACGCTGGAGCTGCCTGACCACTGGCGCAAGATCATCCGCCGCGAGGTCATCAAGCGCAGCTATCGCGTTGGCGTGCCCAACGGGATCAACTGGCAGCCGCTTATAAACGGCACCCGGACAGCCGTCTTCGCGCGCACTAAAAAAGACGCCGACACCCTCAAGTTGTTCGACAAGCTGCGAGAGGAGGTCGGCCTCAACAACCAGAAAAGTGACGGTGAGAAGCTGTCGAGCCTCGGCGAAAAAGTGGTGCGGCTGAAAACGCCGCCCCGTTGACTACGATCATACACTTTTCAATACACAGCTAAGTTGTTGTTTTTACAGGTTTATTAACAGAAAGTGTATTAAGTGTATGATAGTATCTCATGTAACATAAGAGGACACACACTGTTCCTACTATAGCTATAGGCAAGGAAAAAAGACCAATACACCATACACTTCATACACTTTCATACACCCCGCCAACCGACCGAAGGAGACCCCGATGACCCACCCCGCCGCCGAGAAACTGACCGCTGCGCAGCTGTCGCAGCTGCG
>JBKJJZ010000255.1:0-5581 GCA_046597705.1 Vicinamibacterales bacterium
TCGCATCGAACGCCTGGCCAGTGCCTTCTTCGACCCATCGTCCGAGCCGATGGTCACGAACAAGACGCCAGAACCGGGTGGCGACATTCTCCGGGACAGCGCCAACAACCTGTATTCCGGAGTCTCACTGGCCGACCTCGAGGGCTTCCCCGGCGGATTCAAAGAAGTGTACGGCCTGAACTCACGCCTCGTGAAAAGGAATGACGTCCTCATCGAAGAGGTGGCACGGGCGCAACCTGGCGGGCTGTATCAGAACCGAATCTCGGCAATCTGTCACCACCTCACAGCCGCGCTGCCGTTCACCACTCCGGCCATGCGCAAGGCCCTTGAAGCGCTCATCATGTTCTATAACTCGGGCGAGGATGCCGACCGCGTGGCGTATGACATCGCGTGGGTCGAAGATAAAGAGTCGCCGGTCGATACCATCAACGGCTTCATTGAAAACTACATGGACGCGCGCGGCGTAAAAGGCGCGTGGGAAGCGCTGGTCTTTTACGTCAATCCCGACAAGACGCGTGGAATTCAGAACCTGGCCGCATCCGCGCAGTGGTTCGAGGATCGGATGCCGTGGGATGCCCGGTGGCGGCGCACGGCCGTGAATGGCGTCACGGCACGCGCGATTGAAGTGGTGATGGAAACCGGTGACTCCGGCCCCATGACGCCGATCGGCATCAACCTTCCCAACGACCAGTTGATTCGCGAGAAACACGGCAGCAAGTCCGTCACCATCGCGAACGTCACTGAGGCGTATGACAAGTCACTACCCCCTTCATACCGGGAGGAATTCTGCTGGTCTTCCGAGGAAGTGGCGCGCGCAGAACAGTGGAGTTCGGTGGCCAGTGAAGTGACGACGGGAATCCATGAAGTGTTGGGGCATGGCAGCGGTGTGGTGGAAGCGCACCTCGAGGGAAGGCCGGAGCTGGCGATCAAAGAGCAGTACGCGGCGCTCGAGGAATCCCGCGCCGATTTGGTGGCGTTGTATTTCGTAGGCGAACCGAAGATTGCCGAGCTTGGCATGCTGCCCGCCGCCGATCAGGAAGCCATCGTGCTGGCCGAATACGAAGGCTACGCGCGCAATGCGCTGGTGCAGTTGCGGCGCGTCCGCGAGGGCACGCAGCTCGAGGAAGACCACATGCGCAATCGCCAGATGATTGTCCACTGGCTGATGGCGCATACCTCCGCCATTGAGCTCCGCAAACGCGACGGCAAGACGTACTACGTGATGGTTGACGCCAAGGCGTTTCATGACGGCGTGGGCCGCCTGCTGGGCGAAGTGCAGCGCATCAAGTCCACCGGCGACTACGCGGCGGCAAAGACGATGTTCGAGACGCATGGCATTCACTTCGATGCCGCCCTGCGCGACGAGATTGTCGCGCGCGTCGACCGGCTGAACCTGCCGTCATACACCGGCTTCGTGCAGCCAGAATTGACGGCCGTGCGAGACGACGCCGGGGAAATTGTGGACGTGACGATCAGCTATCCGCTGAGCCTGGAGAAGCAGATGCTGGGGTGGAGCGAACGATGAAGAACGTGCTCAGGTGCTCGGGTGCTCTGGTGCTCCTGTGCGGCTTGCTTGCCCTGAGCGAGCCCACAATCGACGCGAGTCGAAGGGTGCTCGCTGCCCAGGATCCAGAGCCGCGCATTCGGGCTGAACTCGCACGTGCGCGGCAGATGCCTCCGGCGCTTGCCTCGAAAGTCCAGGCGGTCATTGATCAGGCCTGGACCGGCTTTGATCCCGCAGCCGCGCTGGCGCAGGTTGAGTTTGCGTCGCGGTACTGGCGTCTGGCGGGGAACGAAGGCTATGACGCCACGCTCGACCGCGTTCAGGATCGGCTCAAAGAACTACGAAACGTCTCCGTGGAAACTGCCACAACCCCAAGCCCAGGCTGGGACCATTCCGTCGGCACGCTTGCGCTCATTCGTGCGAATCAACCGGACCTGGTCGTGCTTTCCCGGCAGAAGGAGCGAGTGGCGCTGGCGATCAACTCGACCTCCACTGACGGCAAGATCGACGCGCCGCTGATCGACGTCGGTCGCGGGCAGGCCGCTGATTTCGAGGGCAAGGACGTCAAAGGCGCGGTGGTGCTCGGCGATGCGGATCTCGGCGGATTGTTTCGCCAGGCCGTCACGCAGCGGGGCGCCCTCGGCGTGATCTCCACATCGATCGCCAAATACATCGCCGACGATCTGGACGTACTGCAGTGGGGCAGCATCCCGTTCGACGCAGCCCGGAAGGCTTTCGGCTTCAAGTCATCGCGTCGCGCCGCGACGACCCTTCGCGAGGCCCTCAAGACCGGCCCTCAGCGAGTGCGCGTGGAAGTGGTCAGCACGTTCGCCAACAAGCCTGAGCGGACTCTGGTCTACGAGATTCCCGGTCGCACTCTCCCCGCCGAGCGCATTGTCCTTGCCGCTCACATCCAGGAACCGGGAGCCAACGACAACGCAAGCGGCGTGGCCACGCTGATGGAGCTGGCGCGATCGATGAGCATGGGTGTGGCGTCGGGCCGCATTCCGGCGCCCGCCCGCACCATCACCTTTCTGTGGCTCAACGAGATTAGCGGCAGCCGGGCGTGGATCGCGAGGCATCCCGATCGGATGCCGGGCGTGCGCTACATGTTTTCGATGGACATGACAGGAGAGGACATCGCAAAGACGGGCGGCAGCTTCCTGGTGGAACGCTGGCCTGACCCGGGCGCGGTCTGGGCTCGCCCGTGGGACCCGCATTCGGAGTGGGGCGCGGGCAACGTTCGTGCGAACACGCTCAAAGGCGACCTGATCAACGACATGCACCTGGCCGTATGCGAACTGGTGGCCAGGAAGGTGTCCTGGGTGGTGAGAACCAATCCGTACGAAGGTGGCAGTGACCACACCGTCTTTGGCAGCGCCGGAGTGCCCTCGCTCTTGAACTGGCACTTCACCGACCGCTACTACCACTCGAACCTGGATACGGCGGACAAGACGAGCGCGACGGAAATGCGCAACGTCGGCGTCGCGATGGCGTCATCGGCGTGGCTGCTGGCGTCGGCTGACGAGTCGATGGCGCTTCACGTGGCGGACCTCGTCGCGTCAGCGGGCAAGGCGCGAGTGGCGATCGAACTGCGCGAAGGATCGACTTCGCCCGCGCATCCGGAGGTCGTTGCAGCCTGGCGCACGTGGTCGGCTGAAGCAGTCCGCAGCGTGGCGCGCCTTGTCACGGTGCCCGTGTCAGCCGCGCTCACCGCTCGCCTGGAAGCCTTGGCGAAGGAGCTTATGTAGGGCGTGGCTTCAGCCGCGCTAAGTTGGCGCCCCTGAGGGGACGCCCCACATTTCCTCAAAGACTCAAGCGCTGCGCTTGGTCACAGCTCGATAAATCGCAAGCAACAGGATCGCGCCAACCATCGACATCAGGAAGCCGGCCGCCTCTTCGGGGCCATAGAACCCAAGCGCCTGACCCACCCATCGTCCTACGACGGAGCCCACGATTCCGAGAATAATGGTGACGATGATCCCGCCCGGATCTTTGCCCGGCATGAGGAGCTTTGCAAAGACTCCTACGATTAAGCCGAAGATGATGGTCCCGATGATTCCAAACATGACTTCTCCCGCATTTCTCTGGAACTACCCGGAATGGGCAGAATTCCACCGGCGATGATACCGGCCACCCAGGCACGGATCTGCCTCATCTTGGACAGTGGACTGCCGTACGCAGGGCGCCTCTTCAGAGGTCGCAGGGCGTCCCTTCAGAGGTCGTAGGGCGTCCCTTCAGAGGTACGTAGGGCGTCCCTTCAGGGGCGCCGTTAGAGGAGTCACTCCCTGATGGACGATCTTTTTCTTGTCACTTGCCCGTATTGCGCCGAGCAAATCGAGATCTACGTCGAACCCGACGTGCGCGGGAGCTTCGTCCAGGACTGCGAAGTCTGCTGCAACCCATGGCGGGTCAGAGTCACCCGGGACGAGGATGGACGCTCGGTGGACGTAGGTAGGGCCGACGGGTCGGACTGACATCCGGACCTTCCTACTTCTTGACCTGGGCCGCCGCCGGGAACGTGCCGGTCAAAGGCACTCCCATTGGGCCCACCGGGATATAGACAACCGTGTGGTTCGGCGAGTTGACCATCAGCTTCTGTGCCTCGATGGCTTCGTGCTGGATATACAGCGAGTTCAGTTGACCGCGGATGATCTGCATCGCGTTCGCGATGCCCTGCGCCTGCACCTCGCGCTTGGTGCGCTCCTTTCGCTCGATCTCAATCTCCGTATCCTTGCGCTGCAATTCCTGCGTGGCGGCGAGCTTCAGTGACACGGCATCTGACACGGCCGCGGGATATTGCACGTTGCCCACGACGACACTGGTCAGTACGAAGGGTGTGTCAGCCGCGTACTGACGGATGCGCGACAGCACGGCGTCACCGATAGGGATGAGCGCCTCTTTCACCTCCATGCCGTTGCGGCGCTGCACTTCGTCACGCGCAAACGTCCGCAGAGGCTCGCGCACGAAGTTCGCGTACGCGATCTTGACGATGGCGTCGGGGTCGCGTTCGATGGAGTCACTGCTTATCGTCGTGCTGAAGCGATCCATGAACATCGGGACCTTGCTGTCGTCGATCCGCCACACCGTGTGCACGCCGAAGGCAATCTTCAGGTTGTCTCGGCTCAGCACCGCGTCGTCGCCTGTAAAGGCTTCGCTGTAGGTGTAGGGAGTGACGCTGACGTTGGTGACGTGCAGCAGCCAGGTGCGGCCGGCGGAGACCGGACCCCGCTGCACACCATAGAAACGGGTTTTGCCGAAGACCGACGCCTTGGTGAGATACCCGACGTAGCCCGCCGGCGTAGAAGGGTTGGACGCGCCCATCAACCAGATGAGCGAGGTGAACAGCAACAACACAGGAACGAGGGCGAACGCCATGGCGGCGTTCCTTCTGAGGAAGGACACGACAGACTCCAATGAGCCGACGGGGTTAGCTGACGGGCTCGAGGAATGGAGTCCTCTATCGCGCGATGCGAATTCGCCCCGTGGTGCGGACATCGCACCGGTGGGTCCCCCGCGACACGGCGTTGCCGTGCCTTAGGCGTCAACTTCACGCTAAGCCTTTCGGAAGGCGCTGTCAAATGGCCATGAAGCGAGTTCAGAACGTTCCCAACCCACGGTCGGGCCGCGCCGTCCAATCGCCATGCGTTCCGACCTGCTCAACGCGATTCGCGCGCTTCGTGCGGCGCCTGCTTTTACCGCTGTCGCGCTCATCGTTCTGACCCTGGGTATCGGGGCCACCACTGCGATCTTTTCGGTGGTGGACGCCGTGGTGCTGCGCAACGTCCCATTCGATTCGCCGGATCGCCTCATGTCGGTGGCCGACATCGATACGCGGCCACAGGGATTCGAAGGCGGCCACACAACGCCGCAGGACTTCACAGACTGGCGACAGGCCACTGAGGTTTTCGAAGGCCTCGCTGCGGTTACCGGCGGTGGAGGCTTCACACTTCGTGAAGGCGGCCATCCCGAACCGCTGCGGGTATCGCGCACCACCGCCAATCTGTCCAGCGTGCTTCGAGTCTCGCCTCAGCTGGGGCGCTTTTACGCCAGCAACAACGAAGTGGATGGCAATCA
>JBKJJZ010000280.1:0-3835 GCA_046597705.1 Vicinamibacterales bacterium
GCGATGGAGACGGACAGGACGAGAATCAGTGCCGCCGCGATCCGGCGCAAGCCGTAGACCGCGACGTCCCGCGTCACCGCCGCGAGCCCGCGACGTACAACCGCTCGGCGTTCCACAGCACGAGCGGCATGATGACCGACGCCGTGGCGCCGCCCACGCGCTGACTAATCGGCACGTTCACCTGCGGCGCGGCAAACCATAACGCGGGCAGGTGGTCCGCCAGCTGCTGCTGCATCTCGGTAAAGAGACGCAGACGCTCGGCGCGGTCCATCGTGGTCGACTGCTGCAGCATGAGCTCGTCAATGCGCGCTTCCCAGGTCGACGAAGGCGTCGCCTGCACAGGATTCCAGAAGTGCATGCGTCCCTTGCTGGTCCAGAACGCGCCGTTATTGGCAGGATCCCTGGAGGTGGCGCGGGTGCCGAAATAGACCGCCTCATAATCCCCGTCGCCGATTCGCTTTTGGAGGCTTGGGGGCTCGAGCTTTGCGACATCTACGACGATGCCCACTTGCCGCAGCTGGTCCTTCACCATCTCAGAGGTCCGTTCGCGTTCGGTGTGCCCACGCTGGGTCAGCAGCGAAAACTGCACGGGATGATTCGCGCTGTCGTCAAGGATGCCGTCGCGATCGCGATCCACCAGCCCAAGTGATGTCAACAGCGTGCGGGCTCGAGCGAGATCAAACGGCGTGGCACCCATGTCGGGAACGTACCAGTCACCATGGCCGGGCGTGATGGGGCCAAACACAGGCGTGGCCTCGCCCAGGTACACCGTATCGACGATGGCCTGGCGGTTGATCGCGTGAGACAGCGCCCGCCGGAACGTCTCGTCGGCGAGCCAGGGTTTGTCAATGATCGCTTTCGCGCCGGCCTGGAGATTGAACCAGAACGTACTCACATCGATCGACGGGCCAGCTTTCACCAGGTGCAGTTTGCCAGCGGCCTCGCCATCGCGCAGCATCGCAAGATCCTCCGCGCGCGCACTGTCCTGCAGCAGATCGGACTCCCCCGCCTGAAAGCGGGCCAACTCGGCGTTTTGCTCAGTGATGATGAGCACCTCAATCTCATCGAGATACGGCAACCGGTGGCCGGAGTCGTCGACCTGCCAGAAGTTCGGGTTTCTGACGAAACGCATCGACTGCGCCGGGAGGTATTCCTTCAAGACGAAAGGACCCAGACCGGAGATCTCCGCGAGATTGGAACTGGCCGACCAGGCGGCGGCAAAGGTGCCCTGAGCCAAGGCCGGCTGCAGTTTGTGACGCGGCAGGATCGGCAGGCTGTCGAGCACCGTCAAGCCGGGCGCAAAGGGCCCTGGGAATGTCAGGACCAGATGGCGGTCGTCGATCGCGCGCACCCGGAGCGGTTGGCCTGCGACGCGAAGCTGGTTGCCGAGCGGAGCGGCCGTTCCGGCGTCGTACAGCGCCTCGAACGTGAACACCACGTCGGCTGCCGTAAACGGGGCACCATCCGAAAAGCGCACCTTGTCGCGAAGCGTGAATGTCCAGGTCAGGCCATCCGGAGTGCCCGTCCACTCCGTTGCCAGCCTCGGTTCAAGGACGCCGGTCACGGGGTTGGCTCTAAGCAGCGTGGCTTGGGTGAGGAGTGATACCAGGCGGCTGGCGTTATCCTCAGCCATCAGCCGGTTGAAGTGTTTCGGCTCCTGGCGAATACTCGCCACCAGCCGTCCCCCCTCCCTCGGGGTCCCATCGTCTGCCCCTTCTGGCGTGCCCGGCCACCGGACGAAAACGATGACCGCAATGGCTAGAGCCACCGCCAGTAGCAAGCGCAAGATACGGGAGGGTGTCATGGGGCAAATCCTTATCGGCGCTCAAAATACCACCGATGCGGTCCGTGATCGGCCGCATTATGAAGCAGTTAAGACACTTACGTCGCCACGCTACGAAATTGACTTTCAGGTTTTGTACATTTATGCCAGCCCTCCGACAAATTGGTAATTACTGATCGTGTCATCGCAACGCCAATAACGGCGGAGAGGCTATTTTTCTTAGGTTTTTCGGCACCTGTGTACCGCACGGAAGTGGTACGGTACGTGCGTATTGGCGGACCTCAGTCGGCGAGATAAATCCCTTTCTCGCTCGGTTTGCGAATGAATGCCCAATATATGAGTGAACACCACGTCACCAACCTCCGCCACTTCCGTAACTGGATCGCCATTCTGGGTCTTGCCCTGTTTGGGGGCCTGCTGGGCCCATCTGCGGCCTCGGCGGCGGGCCAGCATAAGGCGCGGATGTCATCCGAACTGGCTCACAAGCTGACGGGGCGCGGGCCTATTGGGCCACTGCGGGTCATCGTCACGGCTCCGCAGGAAGAAGTGGATCGCCTGGCACTGGCCCATGGCCTGAAGGTGCTGCGGCGCATGATCTCGGGGGCGGTGTTCGGGGGTTCGATCGTTCAAATGAACACTCTGGCTGAGGACCCGAACGTGACCTCCATGGAGGAAGACCGGCGCATCTTCAGTTCGATGGCCGTGACGACCCAGGCGACGGGCGCGGATCAGGTGTGGCAGGGAGCGGGTATCGGGGGGCTGTCGTTCGGCGGAAACACGGGCATCGGCGTGGGCATCGCCGTTCTGGACTCGGGCTACGCGCCGCACGCTGATCTGAACAACCGCATGCTGGCGTCGTACGACTTCACGGACAAGAGCGGCGTGGTGGTCAAGGGAGGCTTTGACGTCTATGGCCACGGCACGCACGTGGCCGGCTCCATCGCCGGTTCGGGCACCGGCAGCAAGAAAAATACGACCGGCGCCGTCATCGGCATGGCGCCTGGCGCGAGCCTGGTCAGCATGAAGGTGCTGGGCGACGACGGATCGGGCTATGTGTCGGACGTGATTGAGGCCATCGACTACTGCATCGCCAACCGCGCCAAGCTCGGGCTGCGGATTATCAACCTCTCGCTTGGACATCACGCGTCGGACGCTTATCGGGACGACCCGCTGGCCCAGGCAGCCGAGCGGGCGGTTGCAAGTGGCATGCTGGTGGTGGCCTCAGCCGGCAACCTGGGCAAGGACGCCAAGGGCGTGCCGGTTGTCGGGGCGATCATGTCCCCCGGCTTCACCCCCGGCGCGTTGACCGTGGGCGCTTTGAACACGAACGGGACCGTCTTGCGCAGCGATGACACGGTGGCCTCATACAGCTCGCGTGGTCCGGTGGTTGACCCGAACTCGCCTGCGCCGGCTACAGTGAACGACCTTCCGAAGAACGCGCTGTTGAAACCGGACGTGGTTGCGCCAGGCAACGCAATCGTCTCGGCGATGTCGCCAAAGAGCGCGTTGTGGCTGCAACTGCCCGAGCGACGGGTGGTGGGCTCAAACGGCGGAACCTACCTAATCTTGTCAGGTGCGAGCATGGCCACGGGCGTCACAAGCGGCGCGGCCGCGTTGATGCTTCAGGCCAAGCCAAGTTTGACGCCAAGGGAGGTCAAGACCGCGCTTCAGATCACGGCGCAGTTTCTTCCTAATACTGGAGCGATTTCGCAGGGCGCTGGCTCCATTAACGTCGCGCTAGCCGTCAATTTTGCTAAGCGCACTATCAACACCCCGTTGACGATGTCGACCATGATTGGCGGCGAGAAGATCTTCGGAAGCGGCATCGCCTTCGGCGATGCATTGACATGGGGTGATGACCTCGTTTCAGGGAACTCCTTGGTTTGGGACAGCGCAATGCTTCAAGGAGCCGGGGCGACTTGGGGCCAGACACTCGTGTGGGACAGCTCGCTTGTCTGGGACAGCTCGCTTGTCTGGGACAGCTCGCTCGTCTGGGACAGCTCGCTCGTCTGGGATAGCTCGCTCGTCTGGGACAGTTCACTCGTCTGGGAC
>JBKJJZ010000427.1:0-9651 GCA_046597705.1 Vicinamibacterales bacterium
GGCGCGCCTCCAGCCAGCGCTGCAACTGCGACATCGACCTTCGCAAGGCGGGCCGCGAGCGGCAGGCCATTGAAGTGGCGCTGGAGTCGGGCGACCTCGGCGCAATCTCCGCGGACATCCGCGCCGCCGTCGAAGGCTACAACCGCGACGACGTGCGGTCGACGTGGCAGTTGCAGCGCTGGCTGGAGGCGCGCCGTGCGGAAGCGATCGCGCTTGGGGAAGACGTGCCGCGGCCGCAGATCTCCGAGGGGGAAGCGCCCGGGCAGATCGGCGAGCGCGCGCAGCGCGTGACGGAGCTACGCGACCGCCTGTTGGCCCAGTTGCCGCCCGATTGGAGCCTCGAGGATTTAGCCCCGCGCACCCGCGCCTTCTTCTTGATGGCTTACCTCCTCGACTGGCATCGCCGCGAGAACAAGGCCGAGTGGTGGGAGTTCTTCCGGCTCATCGATCTGAATGACGACGACCTGTTGGATGAACGAAAGGCTGTCTCGGGTCTCGAGTGGCTGGGACGCCAGGGACCGGTGATCAGTCCGAAGACGGGTAAGCCAACCAGGTCAGTCATCGACCGCTACTCCTTCCCGTTTCAGGACTGTGACATCAGGACCGGGGACAAGCTCAACCTCACCGACGGCAAAGCCTGGGGCGAGGTGGATGCGATTGATCGCCAGGCAGGAACGATCGATGTCAGGGTTGGGCCCAGTCGCGTTGACGCCCGTCCGAGGTCCGCGTTCGCGCACGACGTCGTCAAGGCCGAGAGCATCGAGGATGCGCTCTTCGGCATCGGCACGGATTTCGTCAACGGCGCGCCTCAGCTGCTGGCCATGGCGCTCTTGCGTGCCGATCCTCCGCCCACGCGCAACGTCCTCGAACTGCGCGACGGTGTGTTGGCCATCCAGGGCCCTCCGGGCACCGGCAAGACCTATCAGGGCGGCGTGATGATTTGTGATCTGGTTGCTGCCGGCAAGCGCGTCGGGGTCACGGCGAACAGTCACGCGGCGATTGGTAATCTTCTCAAGGCCGTGCGCAAGGAGTCTTTGAAGCCCGGGCGGTGCGGCCAGCAGGTGACCATCCAGCAAATCAAGAAGGAGGAAAACTTCGACGATCCCTCACCGATGGTTGTCGGTGGCACTGCCTGGCACTGGACAAGTGAGAACGCTGACCCCGTAGACGTGCTGTTCGTTGACGAAGCGGGCCAGATGTCGCTGGCGAACACGGTGGCGTGCACGGTCTCCGCCGGCGCGTTGGTGCTTCTGGGCGATCCGCAGCAGCTCGATCAGCCCACCAAGGGCGTGCATCCCGATGGAGTGGGAGGCTCGGCGCTCGAACACTTCCTGGGCGGTCATAAGACCATGCCCGCCGATCGGGGCGAGTTCCTGGAAGTGACGCGGCGTCTTGCCCCCCGTATCTGCGGCTTCACGTCGGAGTGTTTCTACGAGGGCCGGCTGACGTCGCTCCAAGGCCTGGAGCGGCAGGTCCTTCGCGGCGCCACCCGCTTCACGGGCGCCGGCTTGACCGTCGTCCCCGTGGAGCACGACGGCAACCGCAATGCGGCCGACGAAGAGGTGGCCGAGGTCGTGCGAATCGTGGACGAGCTGCTTGCGCCAGGCTCGGAGTGGGTGGACGAGCACGGCGTCGCCCGCCAGCTCGCCGCTGAGGACATCCTCGTCGTCGCACCCTACAACGCGCAGGTCAGCCGAATCCAGGACGCGTTAATACGTACGGCGTCCATTCAGGGGCGCCAGTTACGCGTGGGAACCGTGGACAAATTCCAAGGCCAGGAGGCCCCGGTCGTGATCTACTCGATGGCCACGTCGCGGCCCGAGGATGCCCCGCGCGGCCTCGGCTTTCTGTACAGCCTGAACCGATTCAACGTCGCCACTTCGCGCGCCCGATGCATGTGCATTCTGGTAGCAAGCCCGCGCCTGTTCGAGCCGGACTGCCAGTCGCCGCTCCAGATGCAGCTGGCGAACGCGCTGTGCCGCTATCGGGAGCTGGGCGACTTGTAGCTGGTGGCCCGGGGATCAGGCTTCGCCATCAGCTTCGGGAAGGAGCGAGGGGCCTGGAATGAGGTGTGCTGCGTATTCGACGCATGGCCGGTGTTGACTTCTACCCGAAGACGAGTTCGCGCCGCGCTGGCCTTTAGTGCCGCCAATCGATCTGCTGACATGGAGCCCCCCAAATTCATGGATGCCGAACCATAGCACAATCGTGCCATCCTTGGTGCGGCCGAGCCTGACCTTCAAGAACATTCCTGCGCCCTTCCGTTTTTGACCGGCGCGATACGTAGGGCGTCCCTTCAGGGGCGCCATGAATTGGCGCGGCTGAAGCCACGCACTGCACTACCGCCTCGTATACCACCACGTCCACGCGATGAGTAGCGGCTGCAGCGGCAGTCGCATCCACAACAGCGCCGGTGAGATCGATGGATAGCGGTCCGGGTGGAGCGCCATCTGCATGTTCGCAGGGAACACAGCCAGGAGCAGAGCAATCAATCCCCACGCGGCCAGCACGGACCAACGCTGGAACAGCAGCAGAAGGCCAAGCCCAACCTCGGCCACGCCACTGACGAACACCAGTTCGGAATGCCACGGCAGGTAGTCCGGCATCATCGCCAGGTAAAACGCCGGGCTGACGAAGTGGTTGATGCCCGCTGCAGTGAACAGCACTCCGAGCAGATATCTGGACCAAGTCTTCAGCATTCAATTACTCAGTTGATTATCCACTGCCCGTCAAGCGGGCTTGGCGCACCCCACCTTGATGGCCTTGTCAGTGGCCTGCAGGTTCGCTATCGTTCGACATCCTCTTCATCGGGAGCCGCCATGCCCCATACCTTCAGGAACTGGTCGCGCACCGTGACCTTCACGGCGAACGAATTCCTCAAACCCACCTCAGAGGCGCAAATCGCGCAAATCGTCACCACCGCCGCGGCCCAGGGCAAGTGCGTCCGCACGACGGGTGCCGGGCATTCGTTCTCACAGATCCTGACGACGAACGACACACTCGTCTCGCTTGATGACATCCCGGACACCTGCACGGTTAGCGGCAGCCTGGCGACTGTCAATGGCGGTGTCCGACTGAAGAACCTCATCCCGATGCTGAAGGCGAAAGGACTGGGCCTGCGCAATATGGGCTCGGTGACGGAGCAGTCGATCGCGGGCGCGTTTACGACTGGTACTCACGGAACCGGTGCGAGGCTGGGGAGTCTCAGCTCGCAGGTCACCGCAATGCGGTTGGTCGATGGTCAGGGTCAGGTGCAGGTCGTGCCGGCCGCCGACATGCCGGCAGCGCGCTTGAGCCTGGGCCTGCTCGGCATCATCACCGAGGTCACGCTGGACTGCGTGCCTTACTACCAGCTTGAATACAACGCCTACGTCTGCCGCTTCGACGACATCGTCGATCACATGGACGAACTGGCGGCGTCAAATGAGCGCGCGCTGATCTGGTGGTTGCGGCCGCCCGCGGGTCCAGGCGATCGCGTCATCATCATCACCAAGAACCCGGTTGGAGCGCCGATCGGGTTTCCGGCGAACGCGCCAAACCTCGATGACTCTTCAATCCCTGGTTTTGGCCGCAGCCTCTCATTCGACGCGGGGGCCATCGGGGGAATTCTGCTTGGACTGTCGCCAAAGGCGCGACGGATCCGCCGAATCGTGAGGTACACCGATGGCTACGAGACCGTCCTTCAGATTCCGCTCCTTCCGGTGTTGCATCGCGAAATGGAGTACGCCATCCCCGCACCCCTGACGTCCAAGGCGCTCAAGCAGGTTCGCCACGTCCTCGACGAGGGCGACATGCGCGTGCTGCTGCCGATCGAACTGCGTTTCATGGCACCCGAGACACACTTGCTGAGTCCCTCACTCGATCGCCCGCAGGGCGTCATGTATATGGGCATCTCACCGGGTGCAGACATCCTGGACAACGGTCCGGAGATCTTCGAACGGTTCGAGCCGATCATGCGCACGCTGGGCGGACGCCCACATTGGGGCAAGCACTACAGCCTCACGCGCGACGACGTGGAACGGATGTATCCGGCGACCCACAACACCTTCGTGCAGACGCGACGGCGCTTCGACCCGAACGGCGTGTTTCTCAACTCGCACTTGATCCCGCTATTCAAATAGCTGGCATTGGCGCGGCTGAAGCCACGCCCTACGTACCGCCAGCTAGCGCCGCAGCAAGACGTACACCGCGCCCTGACCGCCGTCCGTTCGCGGTGCATCGGCGAATGCCAGGACCACTGGATGCGCGCGCAGAGTGGCGCGGACCCGCTGCTTCAGCACCGCGACGTTGCCCGCGGAATGCAGTCCGCGGCCATGCACCACACACAGGCAGCGTGGGCGCCGGCCGGGGCCACTGTCGAGCACTGTCGCCACTCGCTTCACGGCTTCGGGAGCCATCAGTCCATGCAGATCGATTCGGATCCCGGGCTCGTAGTCGCCGCGCTTCAGTTTTCGCAACTCTCGCCGGTCCACCCCAGGGGCGACGTATGAATCAAGTGTGGCCCCGTCGCTATCGGTGGCGGTCGGTGGGGAGACTGATGAACCCGGGACCTCTGGTTTCCGGGAACCCGACACCGGCGGCACCCGCACGCGCTCAGGCCCATCGTGTTGCAGTCGGCGCGCGCCTTCCACTTCACGCTCGAACAGCTCGAGCTCATCGCCAGAAGTGTCCTGATGCGATTGCGCGCGCCTTCCAGGACGAGTGCCGGGCGCGAATGCCATAGGGAGAATCTATCCCAGACTGGGCTGGCACGATCTTCTCGCTTGCACGCGCATTGACGACGATGGCATCGTCGTCGTTGAGGGGTGGATGGGGAGAGGAGCTATGAAAGCGGCGGAGGCCATGGGCTTGCCCGCCGTAGCTGCGCCGGCAGGCGCGGTAGCGGAGGCGGGAGGACGTATGACGCTAGGAGAATACTTTGAAACGCCCGAGTCGGTGGTGCCCCAGGAACTGGTGTTCGGCGCCATGCGCGTTGCGGAGTCGCCGACGCCGATGCACCAGGCGGTTGTGGCCGCGCTGTTTCTTGTGCTGCACGAGCATGTTGCGGGCCAGCGGCTGGGGCAGGTCTGGCTGGCGCCGCTCGATGTGGTCCTGGACGCTCATGGTCCGCTGGTGGTGCAACCTGATCTATTCGTGATTCGCAATGGAGGCGCGGCCACGGTCTCGCAGAAGGTCTTCGGTCCGCCGGACCTGGTGATCGAAGTGCTGTCGCCCAGGCCGCGCATCGGCGACACAGACGAACGCGTCCAGTGGTTCCGCGAACACGGAGTGCGCGAGTGCTGGCTTGTGCACCAGTTCACCGGCGTTGTTGAGGTCCTGCACTTCAAGGAGAGTCGCGTGTGGCTGCGTACCGAGCACGCGCGGAAGGAGCCTATCGTGTCAGGCGTGTTGCCGTCGTTCAAGTTGAGCCTGGCCGCTATTCTCGGGTACGAGTAGGGACAAGTAAGATCGGTCAATGCCGCTCGCCCCACTTCCACCCACCGACACTCGCGCACTCTTTCGTCCCGTCGCGTCCGAACTCGCACCGCTCCTGCGCGGCCTGGCGCCGGAAGACTGGGACCGGCCCACCATTGCGGGCTCGTGGCTGGTGCGCGACGTGGCTGCGCACATTCTGGACGTGACACTGCGGCGGCTGTCGTTTCATCGCGATGGAATGATGCCTCCGCCACCCGGGCGGCCCATCAACTCCGAGCGCGACTTTGTAGACTTTATCAACGGGCTCAACGCCAGGTGGGTGAACGCGTGCAGGCGAGTCAGTCCGCGCATCCTGACGGACCTCATCGAGAAGGGGACAAGCGAGCTCGGGACCTTCTTCGAGGCGCTGCCGCTGGAGGCACCTGCACTCTTCGGCGTGTCGTGGGCGGGCGAGCAAACATCTGAAGGGTGGTTCGACGTCGGCCGGGAGTTCACCGAACTCTGGCATCACCAGGAGCAGATTCGCCTGGCTGTCGGCGCACCCTCACTGAGCGATCCCAGATTCCTTCACGCGGTTCTCGAGATTGCCGTGCGCGGCCTGCCGCACGCCTATCGCAACGTCGAGGCGGGTGAGGGCGACTCGATCGCGATCGAGGCCATCGGCCCGGCCGGCGGTCAGTGGGCGCTGATCGACGAGGGGCCCGGGCTGAAGTCCGGGCCCGCCATGAACTGGAAGATACTCGCCGGCACAGCGTCCGCGCCCACAACGCGCGTGCGCATGACAGACGACGCCGCGTGGCGGCTGTTGTTCAATGCGCTGAAAGGCGACGCCGCCAGAGCTGCGGTCGAGATTGAAGGACGCGCGGAGTTGGTCGAGCCGCTGCTGGTGGCGCGGTCGGTGATTGTGTGATTGGCGCCCCTGAAGGGGTGCCGGTGGGATTTACCTCGCCGCTTTGAACGCCTGGTTCGAGTACGGACTCGCCAGTCCACTGCTGTTCACGGCCGTGACGACGTAGTAGTAGGTGGTGCCGCTGGTGAGTCCGGTGTCGGTGTAAGTGGTCGTGACTGGCACTGTTGCGTGAAGCGCGTAGGGACCGCCGCTGACCGTCGCCCGATAGATCCGGATCTGCGTGATGTTCGCACTGGACGACTTCGTCCACGTGAGCCGGATGTCACGCTTGTCGTTCTGTGCCTTCAGGGTGGTTGGCGCGGCCGGGGGAGGCGGTGGCGGAGGCAACAGCGTTGTGGCGTTCGCGGTGTTTGAGTACGTGGACGGTCCCGCAACATTGAACGCGCGCACGCGGTAGTAGTACTTGGTCCCGGCAGCCAGCGCCGTGTCCACCCCGCCGGTCGCCGAAGCCCCAACCGTGGCGAACTGCGTGAACGTGGTGTTGTCCGTAGAGCGCTCGATGGTGAAGCCGTCCTCGTTGCCGGAGTTATCCGCCCACGTCAGTGTGATCTGACTGGTGGAAACCGCCGTCGCCGTCAGCGCGCTGGGCGCCGAAGGCACAACGGGAGGCGCCACGGCTGGCCACGTATCGCTGACCGGCCCCACCCAGTCAATGCCGCTTCGGAAGGCGGGGTCCTGCTCGATGTGGATGAACCGGCCGGTATAGCTGGTTGCCGCTGTGGTGCAGGCATTTCCCGCCTCCACGCCGTTGAGTACGCGGCCTTCGGTATTGTCCGTGGCGTTCAGGCTGCAGACGCCCGCGCCCGTCAAATCGAGATCCCAGGCGGGATGGTGCTGAAGCGCATTGGTGCGAAGTACCGACACCGGGTCATCCACCGCGGGCGTGACGTTGCGGCCGTGCGAGAGGTAGACGTCCGTGCTGGCACAGGTATCGACGGCCATGCCGTGCCACTGAATCGCGTTCCAGCCGGTCGCGCCGTACCAGGCCATCAACTCCAGGTTCGTCGAGTGGAACATGTTGGCGGTGTTGTGGGCCGCGTCAGCCTGGCCGTAGTCACTCTGACAGGTGCTGGCGGCGGTATTGGCCAAGCGATGCGCGCCAGCCATCAGGTAACTGCGGGAACCGGTGTTCTTGAACACCGTCATCGCCTCGATCTCGGTGGTGCTGTCGGAGATGGGATGCGGCGCCTGGTGGCTGAGTTCGCGCGTGGCGCCGTTATACGTGATGAACGTGCCCCAGCCGCGATCAACGAACCCATTATTGTTCGCGTCCGCCACTTCCATCAGCAGGCAATAGTCACGGCCGTTCGATGTGTCCGTAAAGGTGCGAACCTGTGCGATGCCGCTGAGCGTGCCTGGCAGCGGAAAATTGCACGCCCCGCCCAGCATCTGACCGACGGTCCATCGCCAGTCCTTCTGCTCGGCCCCCGTTGGTTCGACGAAGCCGTTCGATCCGGACTGCGGCATCTGCGTGCGAACACAGGTAGCCAGCGCCTCAAGCGTAGCGCTCGACGCGCATGTCCGGTCGGCGACTGGTGCGGCAGTTGACGCACCCAGGGCAACCGCCAACAGCGAAAGCGCCGCCGCAGCGCCCGGCAACAGATACCGTTTCAGACTCATGGTCCAGCCAGTCTAGTTCACCTGCCGAGTGCGGCCTTCCCAATAGGGTGCGCGCAGCAGAAATTTCTGAAGCTTGCCGGTCGCCGTGCGCTGCAGGGCGTCGCGCGTTTCCACTGATGTTGGACACTTGAAGTGGGCCAGATGGGCGCGACAATGTTCGAGCAGCTGCAGTTCCGTCGCATGCAGGCCTGGGCGCAGCACGATCAGCGCCTTGATGGTTTCGCCCCATTTGTCATCGGGAATTCCGATGACCGCCACCTCGGCGACTGCCTTGTGGGACATCAGGCAGTCCTCCACCTCGATCGACGACACGTTCTCGCCGCCGGTGATGATCACGTCCTTCTTCCGGTCTGAAATATGAATGTAACCGTCCTCGTCCATCGTCCCGCCATCGCCCGTGTGAAACCAGCCGCCTGTGATGGCCGCGTCTGTCGCCGCAGTGTCATTCCAATAACCCGCCATCACATGGTTGGATCGCGCCATCACTTCACCGTGCCCATCGACGCGAGCGTAAGAGCCGATGACGGGTGCCCCAGCACGGCCCAGCATTGAGGCGCGCTGAGCAGGCGAGAGCGCGTCGTACTCCTCACGAAGCCGGTTGATCGTCAGCAGCGGTGAGGTCTCCGTGAGGCCGTAGAGCTGGATGGCTTCCCATCCAAGTTCGGTCTCCACGCGCTCGAGTGTGCTGGTGGGTGGAGGAGCACCCGCGATGAGCATGCGCGTGGTGCCATGGCCCGGTGCGCGTCCACCGCGGGACTTCTGCGCATCGAGAATTCCATTCACTACGGCGGGGGCGCCACCGAGGAATGTGATTCCGTGCGCCTCGACCCGATTCAACAGTTCAGCGCCGCTGAACTTGCGCAGGAAGACCTGCTGCGCACCCATTGCGGCCAGCGCCAGTGGCATGCCCCAGCCGTTGCAATGGAACAGCGGCACCACGTGCAGGAACCGATCGCGATCAGAGATGCCCGAGTGCCACCCGAAGGTCGTCGCGTTGAGCCAGAGATTCCGATGCGTCAGCATCACACCCTTCGGCCGGGCAGTGGTGCCGCTTGTATAGTTCAGCGTCGCCACATCGTCTTCGGCGGTCTCGACAGGGGCCGGCGCCCGGGTGGACCCGAAGAGCGCATCATCGGTTGCGATGCCGAGCACGAACCGATGCTCGACAGCGGCGCGCTCAAGCGTGGCATCCAGATCAGGGTCAACCAGCAGCACGCGTGCGCCCGAGTGCTGCAGGATGTAGTCGATCTCGTGCGCGTGCAGACGGAAGTTGATGGGCACCAGAATGCGGCCCGACATGCACGCCCCGTAGAGCGCCGCGACAAACCGTGCGCCATTGGGCGAGACGATGGCGATGCGATCACCCTGGCCGACGCCAAGAGCGTCCATCGCAGCGGCGAACGACCGCGCGCGATGGGCAAGCTCGCGGTAGGTGAGTTGCCCCCAACTGCCGCCTGGCTGATCCGGCTCGTCTACCAAGCCGATGCGGTGACCGTAAACAAGCTCCGCGCGATTCAGGAAGTCGCCGACCGTGAGCGGCACATTCATGCGCGCCATTATAGAAGCCAATTGCGGCGCAGCGTGCGGACGTAGGGCGTCCCTTCAGGGGCGCCGCAATTGTGCGGAACGTAGGGCGTCCCTTCAGGGGCGCCGCAATTGTGCGGAACGTAGGGCGTCCCTTCAGGGGCGCCGCAATTGTGCGGAAC
>JBKJJZ010000137.1:0-2506 GCA_046597705.1 Vicinamibacterales bacterium
GGGGCGCGTCTGGAAGGCGTGGAGGCAGGCCAAGCGCACGCCCTGGCCGCCGGTGACGACGACTTCGGCATCGCGCGCGACCACCTCCAGGGTTTCGCCGAGTTCGCTGGCGAAGAAGTCCGCGATCTGCTCGGGCGCCTCGACGTAATAGAAGTTGCCGCCGCCCTCGCGCGAAAGGCGCGCCAGCAGCACCTCGTCGAAGTCGTGTCCCAGTCCGAAGGTGGTGGTCTGCACTCCGGCTTCGCGAAGCGTGGCGGCGTACGCGGCCAGCGTGTCGGGGTTGGTCTCGCCTTCGTTAGCCTGGCCGTCGGTCAGGAGCAGTACGCGACGGACGTCTTCACCAGGCGCGTTGGTCATCAGTTCGCCGGCACCGCGCCGCCAGCCGGCGTTGAGGTCCGTTCCGCCGCGCGCATCAATCGCGTTCAGCCTGTTTCTCGCCAGCGTCTTTGCTTCGGCCGTGGCCAAGGTGCATCCCAGCACCGATTCGACCTCGGTGTCGAACGACACGACCGCCAGGTGGTCCTGGTCGCGAAGCAGGCGCACCGCGTGGTCCACGGCTTTGCGGGCCAGTTCAATCTTGCGGCCCGCCATCGAGCCCGAGCGGTCCAGCACCAGGGCCACGCTCACCGGCGGACGCGCGGCCTGCCGGCTGCGGCCCGGCGCGCTGATCTGGATGAGCATGTGACGGACGACGGTGCTGCGGGCGGGGACGAACTGACGATCGGTTTGCAGGTTCATACACCCATCGTCGCCGGTGGGTGTGACAGGGGAGGACAGCGTGTGCGCTGTGACGTAGGCCATGGCTTCAGCCGCGCCAATTGGGCCCTAACGCGCGTTCAGCCTCCGTACCGCCTCTTCGAGGGACTCGAGCCGGTCGTGTATCACGGCATGCAGTGACTGAAACCCTTTGTCGAGTTCCCGCAGAACAACAGCATGTCCTTCAGCGATTTGTGCCACCTTGTCGCCAAGCACCTCCTGTCCAATTTCCAGTCTGTCCAGGCGCTTGGTGTGGTTCGCCAACAATTCGGAATGCTCCGACAGCGTGGCCGTGTGCTGGTTCAGCACCACCGTTTGTTCGGCCTGGCCAGTGATAAGCCGATCAATCTTTGCTTCGAGTCTCTCCAGGTGCTCGTCCGACATCTGTCTGTCTCCTCGCTGGCGGACGACGACGATACCATCGTCCGTTCAGGCTTGAGCGAAGCAACCCGTGTGCCTGGCGCGGCGCCCGTGATTATGCTGCTCGAAACTTGGAGGATTGCAGAATCCGCCACCTCGACGGCAACTCACATGGCAGTTTCAGACGACGACGGTAGCATCGTCGGCGGGCGTCGTCACGCGAGAAGATCGTGCCAGTCCGCGGAGGGGCCGTTTGACCTTGACCACCACCCGCTCCTTCGTGATCGTGTTTGGGCGGACGACGCAGAGGGCGAGGTCGTCGCGCAGCATGGCAATGGCGGGCCCGGCTCCGCCGCCGAAGCCCAGTGAGCACGCGCCACACCACGCGCGACCGACGACGAGCCCGTCGAGATAGAGGCGGACGTCTTTGAAAGCAAATCCGGGCCCGCCGCCTATGCCGGAGAAGACCTCGATGTCGACCTGCCGGTCGGCGAACTCGAACGTCGCGTAGTGACGCCAGGTATCCGAGAGCCGGTAACCGTTCCCGACGAAGCGCCTGTGCAGGGTGGAGTCGTTCTTCCAGCGCAGCGCGATCTCTTCGGTGGTGGCCATGAGCCCGTTTGCCCGCTCGCGGCCTGCTTCGATGCGCGCAGATTCATCGGGGGCGAGGTCACCCGTGGGCACTTTGGACACGCCCCAGATCAGCCACTCGTACGCCTTGGTATTGATAATCACTTTGCCTCCCGGCCACATCCGCACTGGATCGTGCGACGGCACCGCGGCGGGCTCTTCCCGCTCGGTTGCTGACCCTGCCGCGTGAGCAGGGTGCTCTTGATGCAGGTATCAGTGTAGCAGGCGATCAGGACGGGTCGCCCAGCGAAGTGTCGCAGTCAGGCGGTCGTCTTGAGGAGGGCGTCGGCGAGGCGCACCTTGATGAACGCCTGTCTCGTGACGCCGAGTCGCCGGGCTTCCTGATCGATTTCGCGGAGCAGGCTCACAGGGAAATCCACGTTCACGCGCTGCACAGCGCGGCCGGGGCGAACGGCCTGGGCAAGGTCTACATGCGCCGACAAATCGACACCGGCGTCGTGCTTGGCGTCGAGCTCCGAGGCAGAGAGCGCTTTAGTCTTGGAGATAGGCTTCTTTTTCATCATTGCGTGCTCGCCTGACCGAGATAACGCGAATCCGATCGTCTCGATCTGTAATAAAGGCCGACCAGACCGAGTCGCCGATGCGGCCAATCACTTGAGTGCGCGGCTCGTCGATTGACCGTGCCGGAATCTCAAGGCGGTCTGGGTCATTCCACAGTGCCTGCGCGTCGACGAAGTCGATGCCGTGCCTCTTGAGATTGGCCGCCGACTTCTTCGGGTCGAACTCGAAGAGCATTTAG
>JBKJJZ010000174.1:0-4482 GCA_046597705.1 Vicinamibacterales bacterium
GGCCAACGTCGTGCCCATCGCGCAGGGGTTGGTCGATCTTGGTTTCAGCATCACCGCCACGCGCGGCACGGCGGCGTACCTGCGCGCGCATGGCATCGACGCGTCCATTGTGTTCAAGATCAACGAGGGCCGCCCGCACGTGGGTGACGAGGTGGTGAACAAACGGATCTCGCTGGTCATCAACACGCCGCTGGGCCGCGAGTCATTCTTTGACGACCGGGCCGTGCGCCGCGCCGCGATGCTCCAGGGCATTCCCGCAATCACCACGCTGACGGGCGCCTCGGCGGTAGTCAACGCCATCGCCGCGCTTCGTGCTGAAGGCTTGACGGTCAAGTCGCTGCAGGAATATCACGGGACGGTGACGCAGGTTATTTAGGGATTTGTTATTGGTTATTTACTATTTGAGAGCATTGAGTCACGCAGGCACTGATGCGCTGACCAGTCGGTAGCGAATAGCGGAGCCGACCGATCACTCGTCGGGGAGAATCTTCCCCCGGCGTCGCTTGACCTCCGAACGTTGGACCTTGCCCGCGGTGCGGCGAGCCTTGGCTGCCTTGGTGGGCTTGGTCTTTCTTCTCACTTTGGGTCGGACGGCGGCCTCCTCCAGCAACGCCTTCAAACGGGCTCGCGCGGCCTCCCGGTTCTGAGCCTGTGTTCGATACTCACGGCTGTCGATTAACAGCATCCCATCAGTCGTGATGCGGTTTCCCGCCAGGACCGCCAGGCGTGCCTTCACGAATTGAGGTAACGCTGCCGACGGGACATCGAGGCGCAGTTCAACGGCCGTCGAAACTTTGTTCACGTTCTGGCCGCCCGGCCCTGACGCGCGGACAAAGCGCTCGCTGATAGGCAACGTGTCTAACGAAATCATTTCCAAATTCTGCCACCTGTCGCTGAGTTCGGGTTGCAGATTCTGCGTACGTAGGCAATAGCCAAGAGTAAATCAGAGCCGGCACCACTGGCATCGCGGTTGCTCCGGCAGGTGACATGACTCCACAGGAACTGCGCGACCGAACGATGGCAAACGCCCTGGCGGTGTATCGGCTTGCACGTCCCCTGATGCAAGCACCTTCGTCGCGGCATGTCGGCCATCAACTGTTCAGGGCCGCAACCTCAGTCGCGGCGAACTATCGCTCTGCGTGCCTTGGCCGATCAATGCAGGAATTCGTCGCAAAGCTTGGAGTGGTTCGCGGGGAAGCTGACGAAGTGGTGTTCTGGCTCGAATTTGGTCAGCAGTCAGGCTTAGTCGATCGGTCCGTAACGGCCGCCCTTCTCAGCGAATCGCGCGAACTCGCAGCCATCGTCGCGGCTGCCTACCGCACGTCGAAGACGGAGGCTCGCAGACAAGAAGGTTTCAAATAGTAAATAACCAATAACAAATTGTAATTAACAGCATGTCGGCGGCAGGGGGCCGTGTCTATGTCCCCCCCTGCTTCAACAGAAACTCCCGCCTCTGCTCCGCAAAACTCTTGAGACTCCCAACCGGACCGTCGATCCCCGCGGCGAAGGCTTCATTGGCACTGAGCTTCTTCGTGTCCTTCAGGACCTCTCCCTCGATGAGTGCGCGGTGCTTTGCCACCATCGGGCCCAGGGTTTTCCAGTCGAGCCACTTCTCGGCGATCTGTTTCACGTAACCCGCGTAACGTGCCTTGAGCGCGGGCACCGCGAGTAATTTGGAAATCAGCGGCCGGGCAGGGTTGTCGATGCCCGTGAACATGTCGAGCGTCACGCCGCCTTCGCCACCCGGGCCACCGGGCCCTCGGCCGCCGGGACCCTGAGGCATGAGCTGGCCGCGACCTTCAGGTCCCGGCATGCCGCGGCCGGCCGGTGGAAAGCCGCCACCCCGGCCGCCTGGGCCGCCGCCATTGTGAAACGTTTCGTTCGTATCGTGCGGCAGGATGTGGAACCGGCCTTTGGCGTCCTGGTAGATGTTGTAGTCGCTCGCGCGGACCCAGTAACCGTCAGAGTTGACGAGCGCAATCTCGAGTGCAAGAAAGCGCAGCGCACCGTCGATATTTAGCAGTGGAGACAACGCCGCCTCGAGCTGCTCGGGTGGAGTCGTGTTGAGCACCTTCATCATGTGAATGAAGTCGGTCCAGGCCTTCGGCGTGTCCTTGCTCTTGATGTCATAGAGCGCCTTGTAGGCTGAGACGTCGTCACCAAGATATTCAAGACCGCCGCGGCCGTTCGGACTGCCCGGCACTTTCCAGCGCGCGCCCTCGGTGGCGGCGAGATGATCGCGAAGATATTCCTTGTTGAATTGCTGCGTGCTGGAATACACGCCCCAGTTCTCGCCGTTGATCACGACGCGCACGAAGTTGGCGTAGCTGGCGGGAAGGAACTCCCGCGCGATCTGCTGATACAACACGGCGCGCATCAGTGTGGGGTCACCGTTCGAATTGAGCAGGTTCAGGGTCTTGTAGCCAAGCAGCGCCTGGTTCTCGTCCGCGAAGTCGAGCGAGACATTCAGCGACCGCTTCGATTTGTCCGGCACCATGAAGAACGACGATGCGCCTCGGAAGTGGATGCCCACTTCCTTGTAGGTCTTGCCATCGACCACCATCGTCGCCGGCACTTCGACGTCGGTGTTGTTGAATGCCGCCAGCTCGGCTTCCCAGTCCTGATTCTCGAACGTGAAGAACAGCGTGCGCATCGTCCCCAGGTCGTAGAGCGGCGTCGAAGCGGGCTTGACGTCGGCGGGAGTGATCGCGATTCCGGCGGTGGCCGGCGCCATCATGCCGCCGGGACCTCCCCGACCGCCGCGGCCCCCGGGGCCACCCATGCCGCGACCACCTCGTCCGCCCGGACCTCCGGGGCCGGCATTGGCGTTTGACGCCAGGAACTCCCGCGCGGCGTTGCGCTCGGCGGTATCGAGCCTCTTGTTCCCGTCCTTGTCGAACTGGGCCACCAGCTTGCGCTCGACGCCCATCGGCGGGCCGCCGGGGCCCTGCGCATTAATGGCAATGGGGCCGGCCGTGAGGGCAATCAAGGTCACAAGAGAGAGTAGGCGAGACATGGCGAACCGTTCCTTTCGTCTGCGTTATTCGGCCGGGATATCGCGAGTGAGATCGACGTCCTGAACCCCGTCGATGAGATTGAGCGCCTTTACGAGGTCGTCGGGTGAGCAGGTGGCTTTCAGACGCGTGGTGTAAGAGACATCGATGGCAATCCCCTGACGTGCAGTTCGAATCGAGCGCAGGTGCCGCGATTCGAGATGCGTGTCGAGCAGACCGCCAAGCATCTTCTCGAGGTCCACGCCGATGCCGAGCCGAAGCGTGAGCGTGAACGAATCCTCCGGCGAGGCGTGCCCCGGCACAAAGCCCTTCGGCCGCATCACCGCAGCAGCGGTGCCCACCACGACCAGTCCGATACCGGCGACCCACGGGTCGTTGGCGCCCACGGCCATGCCGACCACCACCGCAAAGATGACAAACGCGGTGTCCTGCGTGTCACGAACCACGGTGCGAAAGCGCACGATGGAGAGCGCGCCCACCAGGCTGAACGCCCGGGCGACGTTGTCGCCGATGACCTGCGTCACCATGGCAATCAGTACGGCGAGCAGCACAAGCGTGGCAGGAAATGTCGGTGACGCGTCCGTCTGGTCACGCGTGTGTCGATAGATCCAGGCCACCACTCCGCCCAGGGCCATCGCCATGACGAGACGCAGGAACACCTCGAGCGGCGCCAGCGTCGCGCCACCCTGGAAAGCGGACGTCAGGAAGCCGGGCATGTTCGCGTCGTCTCCGGAGACTCGACGGCCGCCGCCGTCGCCAAACCAAGCGCCACGATGGACGACCGGTACTTGGACACGGGGGCCGGATTCAATCGAAACTCTTCGACCAGAGACTTGAATACCGCCGGCATCTCCACGCGGAACTTCATCTCGAGGATGACTCGCCCCGACAGCACCGGCACGGGCTGGCCGGTCTGGAACTCAAACGAGTCCGTAGGCCAGGCGCGCAACTGCGCATCGAGGGTGAGGCGCGCAATACCGTAGGGCGTCGCGGCGAGCCGGGCAACGCGGTCGTAGGTGACTTGGCAGATCGGCCCAAGGCGACGGGTCGCGATCCGGTTCCCAAACCACGCCCCGTGCCACTCCTTTGGCCACGCCGCAGGGCGTGAGCGAAGGTGGTCCACCTCGCCGATGGGCACAAGCGACCTGCGCTTGGACAACATGTCCTTCGTCCGGAGCTTTCGCTCCAGAAACACCATGTCGGAGGTGGCGTACCGGCGGATTCGATATTTGGAGCGGCCGTAAGAACCGCGTCGATGGAAGACGTCCTGGGTGGCGGTTTCGCAATAGAGGGTGCTGGTCGAGTAGCGGTCGCCGCCCTCGCCGGAGCCGTACGGGTCTGGCGTCAGGCGGTCGCGGACCCAATCCCGTATGGCATCGCCCTCAGATGGGGTGACAAGGAACTTGACCTCGGCGGCAAATGGGCGCTGTTCTCGGAGTTCGTCAGGCATCGGGTCGGCTCTCGGGAG
>JBKJJZ010000234.1:0-3105 GCA_046597705.1 Vicinamibacterales bacterium
TACATGAAGATCTTTGACGCGAACAAGGACCAGCTGACCGATCCCGACAAGATCAAGCCAGGTCAGGTGCTGAAGATCCCGAGCTAGAGCGATTTCACCATCCGGCCTCCGGGGAAAGACTTGGTCTAGTCTTCGGAGGCCGGACCTTCAGGTCCGGCTACTGTCCGGTCCGACTGCTGAGCGGCCCCTTCGCGCAGCAGATCCCACGCTCGGCGCAGATGCCGCTCTTGCGTCCTGAGATTGCCGATGGCCAGCCGGATGACGATCTGGCCATTGAGCGATGTGTGTGAGATGAACACGTCTCCGCTCCTGTTAACGTGCTCGATGATGCGGTGATTGAACGCGTCATCTCCATGCGCGCGGAAACACACCACTGAAAACGGTACCGGCGCCACGCGCTGCCAGGCCGGGTCGGCATCCACCCACGAGGCAAAGAGCTGCGCCAGCCGGCAATGTTCGCGCAGCCGCTCGCGCACGCCTTCCGCACCGAAGTACCGCAGGATTGCCCACAGTTTCAGCGCACGGAACCGCCGGCCAAGCTGAATGCCCGTGTCCATCAGGTTCTTGACCGCGCCGGTTTCTGGAGTCTTCAAATACTCCGGTGTGAGTGAGAACGCCTGTCGAATCACGTCCATCCGCGGCGTAAAGAGCACACTCAAATCAAACGGCGTGAACAGCCACTTATGCGGATTGACGACGATGGAGTCAGCGCGGTCGAGACCTGCGCGCATCCATGCGAATTCCGGCACCATGGCCATGACGCCGGCATACGCGGCGTCCACGTGCAACCACATGTTCTCTTGCCTGGCAATTGTTGCCACAGCAGCCACATCGTCTACCGACGTGCTCGACGTGGTGCCGATCGTAGCCACTACGGCAATGGGCTTGATGCCGGCCGCGCGATCTTCCACGATCGCAGCCTCCAGCGCATCAATGCGCATGCTGAAGTTGTGATCGGCAGGGATGCGGCGCAGGGCATGGTGGCCCAAGCCGAGCGCGATGACCGCCTTATCCACTGACGAATGCGCATGCTCGGATGCGTAGACTCGTAACACCGGGAGGTCACGACCCACAAGTCCCCTGGTGCGCACGTCCGGTACGGCAACTTCACGCGCAGCCGCCAGGGCATGCAACGTGGAAATCGATGCGGTGTCGTAGATGACACCCTCGACGGCATCCGGCAGGTGCATCAGCCGCGCGAGCCACTGGAGTGTGACGGCCTCCAGCTCAGTGGCCGCCGGAGATGTTCGCCACAACATGGCCTGCTGGTTGAGCGCAGCAGACACCAGGTCCATCAATACGCCAGGCGCCGAGCCGGTGATCGCGAAGTACGCAAAGAAGCCCGGGTGATTCCAGTGGGTGACTGCCGGCAGGATGATGCGGTCGAGGTCGTTGATGATTTGTTCGAAAGGCTCGGCTGTTTCGGGAGCTTCGCCGGGGAGCGCGCGCTGCACGTCACCAGGCTTGACTTGTGACAGCACCGCATGGGTTTCGATCTGTTCGAAGTATCCCGCCGCCCACTCCACTAGTGTGTGAGCGTGCCGCCGGAACTCGTCAGGCGGCATGTCGCCGAAGGCGGAAGCTGCGCTCATCCGAGCGTGTGGGCGGCGACGCCGGCTGACAAGAGAACGGCCACCATCAGGGCACGGGTCATCGACTTATTATAGACGCCCGGGATTGCCGAATTGCGGTCTGAAGACTACCGATTGATTCTGACCGTCACGTCTTCGGTCAGACGGACGGTAAGGGGCGCGCCGCCAGCCAACGACGCCTCTTCCGCGTCGCCTCTCATGACCGTGGCCACGCCACCCGCTGCACCGGCCGCACTGCCGATCACCGCACCCTTCTTGCCGCCAATCATCGCGCCAAGAATCGCCCCGGCCACCGCCCCGGTTCCCACTTTGGCCGTGGCGTCAGCTGAGGGCGAGTCCCCCTCGCGGTAGACGGTGTCGGTCGTGAGGTTCACGCGAGTGCCATCGGCCAGAATCATCCGATCGAACTGGAGTCCAATGCGGGGGCGATTCTTGAAGCGGCCACCACGCTCGACCAAAACGACGGTGCCCTCGAGCCGGAGGCCTGCCGCGATTGCGGTGCGGCCTGCAACCGTGACATCCCGGCTGACGGTAGCCGTGACCCGGTCTTCGACGCGCGCGGTGCGGGTGGACACGGCCGCATCGAGCCGGATTCCGATGACCGAATGCTTGGCGACCGTCAATTCCTCGAAGTCGATTCGCTGTGGATCAGGGGCTGCCGCGCTTGTGGCAGGCGCATCGGGCACGTAGCGCGGCATTTCCGTCGCGGCTGGGGCTGGTGTCGCGAGTGGCGTGTCGATGACGGGCGCCGGAGTCACGACAGGGGAAGGCACCGGAGTCGCCGCCGCAGGCACCTCAGCTTCCCGCGGCTGAACCGGGGCGCTGACTGGCTTTCCTGAGCCGCTGACCATCGTGCGGCTCTGAGCTTTCGCGACAGCCCGCGATGGAGTCGGCCAAACGGGCAGGGCCACGGCCGGAACCTCGGCCGGCTTCGTGCCTGGATCTGGAGCAGGAGCGTCCACGACCTCGGTCGGTGCTGGCACATCGGTCTTGAGTGCCAGGTACCCGCCGGCGGCTCCCACTACAAGGCCCCCGATGCTCAACAGCCCTATTCCAAGAAACTTCGCGCTCACGCCTTTTCCTGCAGCAAGGCCCGTACCGCTTACTGGCTCCCGCGTCCGAGGGGCCATTCCCATTGTCTGCCCGTGTGGGGGGACAGGGACGTCCCCACGGGACTACAACGGGCGTGGGGTAATAATGAGGCAATTGGGCAATGGGCCAATGGGGCAATGGAATGAGGCAATTCAACCAATGGGGCAATCCAATTGGCAAATTCCAGCATTCAGTGCCTCATTGAACCAGTTGCCCCATTCCATTGCCTCATTGCCCCATTGCCCCATTGCCTAATTTGAAAGTAGCCGTCATCGGAGCGGGTGTTATCGGCGCTGCAGTCGCAGAAGCCCTGGCCGGTCGTGGTGCTCGCGTCACGGTCTTCGATATGCGGCGCCCGGCCGGGGGCGCCTCGCAGGCCTCGGCGGGCGTGTTATGCCCGTACGTCGAGGCGAAACCCGGC
>JBKJJZ010000379.1:0-4195 GCA_046597705.1 Vicinamibacterales bacterium
GCGGCAGCTGCGTTCCCTCAAACGCTCCGCCGCTCGCATTGAGGCTTTACAGGGGTCCCAGCGGCGACGGAACTGGCTATGACCCCATCAACCCGTTAAGGAACTTGGTTGCCACGTGGACGCCGGGCGCGGCGGCTGCGGGCATCGAGCAGGGTGCGTTTGCCGCCACGAACAACTCCTGGGCAGGCGACACTGTGGCCCACGACGGCCTCGCGATCGGCGGCGACGGGAACTACCATTATGCGCTGGTCGTCGACCCGTACCAACCCGCCACGAACCTGGGCTGGAATTCATTCAAGATTCGGGCGAATGGCGCGGTCACGTTGGTGGGCAACCAGATCGTGGGCTTCATTGGTGCAATGAATCTCGTCGCAGGCGACGCGGCCTTCATCTATCCCAACGGGACCGGGACCCCCGCCTTCACCGACTTCACAGACACGGTGTACAACGGCAAGTGGGTCTTCCCCACCACCCTGCCTTCCTTCCTGACCGATGTGACGGTGTTCGACGGCGACATGGACTTCGGCGACGGCCCGTGCACATACAGAGACACCGACGATCCCGATACCATCGGTATCCCGTCATTTGCCGCAGGCTCAGCGGCGGTTGCGGAGGGTGTGGCGGTCGCCAATCCCGGCACCGAGCAGGCGTGTACCAATCCGGCTAATGGCCTGCGCACCAGTACCCCGAACGACGACAACTCGTTGCCGATATTTAGGCGCATGCCCTCAACCGGCAACGGCATCAACTATTTGCTGCGCTCGCCCAATAATCAGGTCTTCCTGAACCAGAACACATCCGGAAACAAGGAGTGGGAACAGTTCAAGATTCAGTTGGTGGCCGACACCAGCTTTATTCCAGGAGGCATCCTGTGCCCGGCCGGTGGCTTTGCCGCGAGCGGGCCGTACCCGGCGTCGGATTGCCGCACCACGGATTTGCCCGGCGGCAACTGGACAGTGGAACTCGACGGCATGGACCTGGCGAACCTGAACTTCTGGTACTTCAGCTTCAAGTTCGAGACGCCGCCCACCGATTACTCCATCGGCCGGCTGGTGTGGAGAGACAGCAACTCGAACGGCATCCAGGACGGTGGCGAGATCGGCATCCCCGGCGTGACGGTCAACGTCTTTGACGGCCCCGGTCCGGGCGCCAACTTTGTCACGAGCGGCGTGACCGACGGCAACGGTGAGTTCCTCTTCGCCCCCCTCGTCGCAGGCGACTACACGGTCGTCGTGGACGCAAGCAACTTTGGCGTGGGGCAGCCCCTTAACGGACTGGTGTCCACCACGGGCGGAGAAACACAGAACGGCATCGAAGTGGGCCTGCCGCCCTGCACCGACACCAACACCCCCGTTGGCTGTGGCCTCCCCATCTACGAGGAGGCGCTCTTTGGCTATAACGCCGAGAGCAGCCTGGGCCGCAATGCACCGACCAACACGACCTGCCAGGATTACATCGGCGGAAACATCCTGCAGGAAAACTCGATGCACTACTCGCTGAGCGGAAACAACATCGGCAACGTGTCGCCTGGCGTCATCTTCTTCTACACCAGGGTGACGGTCGGGGCGGGGCAGACACTATCCGTGCAGCAGACACGCACCGGTAGCGGCGCGGGTCCGCTTCTTCTGCATATGCTCCAGGCGAAGGCCTATACGACCACTTGCGGCAACGTCTCGGCGACGGTCACGCAGAACACGACGACCGGCCTTGTGACCTACAGTGCATTGGCGCCGGGAACTTACATCCTCCAGCTGAAGTTCTCACCGAAGTCCCTGGTAGGCACGCCCAAGCCAGTCCCGAACACGATCTACTACTCGTTCGTGGCTCGTTTGAACGGTGTCGTCCAGCCCTTGACGGCGAACAATCCCGCGCTCGGCCTGGTCAAGAAATAGCCAGTCGCGCCCGTTACCTACCCGGAGGGTCACGCAAGTGGCCCTCCGGTTTTTTTTGCCTCGAGCGCTTTCGACTAAGCCCGGCCGCAACGCCACCATCGCGCACTCCCTCGACGACACGCGCTCCGCCTTTGCGGCATCCGAGGTCTGGCCTCCATCAACTGTCGGCGTACCTACGGCTACTCCGAACTCGAAAGCGCTCAGCCATTTTCAGTTGTGTGTAGCCGCCAGAAGGTGCGAGACGTAGGGCGTCCCTTCAGGGGCGCCGTGAATTGGCGCGGCTAAAGCCACGCCCTTGTACTACAGGCAAGCGAAAACTGACACTAGTGTCCTGTGCCGATCTCTTTGGCGCGTACGATGAAACGGTCTGGGGCCGCCCCAAAGAACGTAAAGGGATAGCAGGTGATCAGCGTCAACGTACTGCTGTTGGAAGACTCGAGCACGGTGAGGTCATCGGCTGAGACGACCGCCGTCTTTTCTACTCGGTACCGAACCAGTGTTTTTGCGGTGGCAATCTCAATGACGTCGCCGGTCTGGATCTTCCGAAGCGATCGAAACACCGTGTCACGATGGCCGGCGAGCGCAACATTCCCCCCCTGGCCGATCCACGGGGTATCGGGAAGGTGGCCCACGCCGAGCCTCAGCACCGATGCGCGTTCGCCTTCGCTGATGGCCACCTTCAGGCCGAGCCGTTCGATTCTAATCTGCCCGAGTGATTCGCCGGCGACAAACGTCCGGGCACGTTCGAGCGGCATAAGGGATGCCGAAGTTGCGGTCCGCGCTTGGACCAGCACCAGACCCACGTAGAACAGCGCGGTCAGCCCCACGCAAACCGCCGCGGTTCCCGAAGACGTCGCCAATCGGCGGACGTCGATCATCTGACGGACCTCACGTTATAACCGTCACGCGTACGCACTCGCAGTTTGCTTCCCGGCTGATTTGGGACGGTCACCTTCACCTTGTGAAACATTTCGCTCGAACGCGCGGGCGCCGGAGTAAAACCAATCGTATATTGAGCGCGAAGGTCCGTCGCGATTCTTGTCACCACGCTTTCCACGTCAGCGGCGATCAGCGGAAAATGTGCGGCTCCGCCGCTCTCGCGGCATAGCCGCTTGAGGCCCTCGGGGTCTTCTTCCTGGAGTTGTGCACCGGTGAGTCCGATGCCATAGATCACGGCCTGCGACCCCCGAGCCAGTTCGCGGACGTCCTTGTATTTCAGCCGGCTGGCATTGTCGCCACCGTCGGTCACCACTATCAGCGCCTTGCGATCCGCGCGTCCCGCAGGCAAGCGATGCAGGCCAAGAGCCACAGCGTCATAGAGTGCCGTCATGCCCTCCGCCACACCCGCATCCAGCGCCTGCGCCAGTTCGCTCGGGTCGCTGGTAAAGAGTTTTCCGCCTGGCAACGGCGAGAACTGAGCGCGATCGTTGAAGCCAACGACAAACAGTTCGTCGTCTTCCCGGCCGGATCGGGCAAATGCGGCGATGGCGGCATTTATGGCCGCCAGCTTTGAACGCATGCTTTGACTGTGATCGACGATAAGTCCGACGGTGAGGGGAACATCGCCCCCGCGAAACAACGTGATCGGCTGGAGCCGGCCGTCGTCATAGACCCGGAATTGGCCAGAGGCAAGTCCCGTCACGCTCTGCCCTCGCGCATCGGTCACCGTCACCGGCAGGACGACCATCTCCGTGCGAACGGAAAAGGTCGCCTGCTGGGCGATGAGAAGACACGCGAACAGCCGCATGACGGGACACTATCGCACGCATTCCTTACCGCGTCGAACGACGGGGTGAAACACCACGCAGAGCGAGGCCAAGCGCCAGCGTGACGAAGCCAAACAACGCGATGAGCGGCAACGAGCTGGCGGTGCTGGGCAGTTCCCGACGCGTAGGCGCAGGTGCGACCGGCGCGGGCTGGGTGGCCGGGCTAACCGACGTCACTTCTACGGTCTTCATGCTGTCCGCGGTCGCGGTGTCGTAGAACGAGTCGTCTACCGAAGGAACGATGACGTTCGCGGTCGACGCGAGTTCCTGGGCGCGCTTTTTCGGATAGACCATCTCCTGACCCACTGTTTGACCCGGGTAAAACCACAGCCGCATCGCCTGCGGTTGGCCTGCGGCCACCTCGGCAAAATTCACCACGGTTTCACCGGTGGCCGTCACGCGGCGATTGGGAACCGCAAGAACGAGTGCCACCACTTTGGTGCCAGCTGCATCCATGATTTGAACGATGTGGCGGTTGGCCATCGCATCGTTCAGTTCGAAGGTGTAGGTGCCCGCGGGGAGAACTTTGCCTGGGAT
>JBKJJZ010000576.1:0-4024 GCA_046597705.1 Vicinamibacterales bacterium
CCCGGGTGCTCGGTATCGGGGGACGCGGCACAACGTCGGCTTCGAGGTGGTTGATGCGCTGGCCGGTCGTCACGGGTTGACGCTGCAGCCCTGGAAGACTCTGGCGCAGACAGCCGAGTGGCGGCGACCCGTGACGACCGGCCAGCGCATCAACCACCTCGAAGCCGACGTTGTGCCGCGTCCCCCGATACCGAGCACCCGGGTTGCCGAGACCAACAACGAGCTTCACCCTTCGACTCGCTCAGAGCAGACCCATTGCCCCTACTTCTTTTCCTTCTCTTCCTTGTCCGGCTTGCCCTTCTTCATCACTTCGGGCTCGGCGGCGGCAGCGGGGGTGGCGGCGGCGCCCTCTTCCGGCGTGGCCACTGCCTCAGCGCGTGGCGCCACGACGTGCACGATGAGCATCTCGGGTTCGCTGACGGCCTTCCACTTGCCATCGGCCGGCAGGTCTCGCACGCGAACGCCCTGGCTGATCATCAATTCGGTGACATCAATCGTGATGTGCTCGGGGATGTCCGCCGGCAGGCACTCAATGGACACGTCGCGGTGCACGAAGTCCAGCGTGCCGCCCTGCACCTTGACGCCCTTGGCCTCGCCCGTCAGCTGGACCGGCACGGTGACGCGGAGCAGCTTGTCCATGGCCACGCGGAAAAAGTCCGCATGCAGCAAGCGATGCGTGACCGGGTCGATTTGATACTGCTTCACGAGGACCCGCGTCTCAGGGGCGCCGTCGATCTTCAACGCAATGATCGAGTTGAGGCCGGAGTGCGAGTGCAGGATGCGGCTCAGCTCCTTCGGGTCGACGGTGACCGATTCGCCGGTCTTGCTGTCGCCGCCATACAACACCGCCGGGATCTTGCCCGACTGCCGCGTACGCACTGCTTCGTTCTTACCAATCGTGTTGCGCCGAACCGCTTCCAGTGTCGAATCCATGGTTCTTTTCCCTTTACACAAACAACTTCGAGACCGACGTCTCTTCGTGAATGCTCCGAATGGCTTGCGCGAGCAAGCGCGCCACTGACAGCACCACAATCTTGTCGCACGCCGCCTTCTCGGGTCCCAACGGCACCGTGTTGGTGACGATGAGCTTGTCGATCGGTGCGGCTTCGATCCGGCTCAACGCCGGTCCCGACAGGACACCGTGCACCGCACAGGCCAGCACGCGGCTGGCGCCGTTGTCTTTGAGCGCCTGCGCCGCCTTCTGAATCGTGCCCGCCGTATCGATGATGTCGTCCGAGATCACGCAGACCCGGCCGTGCACATCGCCGATGACATTCATGACTTCCGCGGTGCCATCTTCGCTGCGCCGCTTGTCGATAATTGCCAGTTCCGCGTCGAGGCGCTTGGCATACGCTCGCGCCCGTTCCGCGCCGCCGGCATCCGGCGACACGATGGTCATCGGACCGAAGTTCTGGCGCGCCAGATACTCGATCACCGCCGGGGCCGCGAACAAGTGGTCCACCGGAATATCAAAGAACCCCTGAATCTGCGCCTTGTGCAGATCCATCGTCAGCACCCGGTTCGTCCCGGCCGCGCCCAGCAGGTTCGCCACCAGCTTTGCCGAAATCGGCACGCGGGGCTTGTCTTTCCGGTCCTGCCGCGCGTAGCCGTAATACGGAATCACCGCCGTAATCCGCGACGCGGAGGACCGGCGGAATGCGTCGATCATCACGCACAATTCCACCAGGTGCTGGTCCACCGGCGTGGAGGTCGGCTGGACGATGAAGACATCCGTACCGCGGATGTTCTCGTCGATCTGAAACGAGACCTCGCTGTCGGGAAAACGATGCAGGCGGGCGATCCCGAGTGGCGTCTCGAGTTGTTCAGCGATTTCCTTCGCCAGCGCTGGATGGGCGCTCCCGGAGAATAACTTCAGCTGACCGTGGCTCATGTTTACTCGCACTCGCCTCGCGCGGCCACTGGAGAAGATTGGTTGGGGCGGAAGGATTCGAACCTTCGAATACGGGTTCCAAAGACCCGCGCCTTACCGCTTGGCGACGCCCCATCCCGTCCGCGTTCGCGCACCGTAGAGGGACCCAGCCGACGCCCCGGAACCGTCCCGGGTACTCCTACAGCGGCGCGTCAAAGGACCGTCCGCAAAACGAAGAGTCTATCACAAGCCCATGCGCCTGGCGGCCTCCCGGCGCGACTGTGTGCGGGCGACCAAGACCAGCCAATCCGGCCGTTTCAGCTTCCGGGCGGCCCTCGACGCGACCGATTCCGGGAACAGCCCGAATACGGCCGAACCACTGCCGCTCATCTGCGCGCCGGTGGCGCCGTTGCTCAGGCACGCCTCCACCATCTCGCGGATGACCGGGTGACGCCGCTCCACGGCTCCCATCAGGTCGTTGGAGAGGGGCAGCGGGCCGCTGGGCCAGCCCACCTCCACGGCTGCGCTGTGAGTTCGATCCGGCACGCCGGCCGCCCGGTCTGCGTCGAGCCAGCCGTAGGCCTCGGCCGTCGCCACGCCAAACGAAGGCTTGATGATGACCACGCCCATCTGTTCAACGTCATCGACGGGATACAGCTCTTGCCCGCGATCCACACCCAGGGCGGTGCCGCCCTGGAAAAAAAAGGGAATGTCAGACCCGAGCGTCGCACCCAGGCGCATCAGGTCGCGCCGGGACTGGCGCGCGGCCCACAGGGTATTGAGTCCAACGAGCGCCGCCGCCGCATCGGCACTGCCGCCACCCAGCCCCGCCTGGGAGGGAATCGCCTTCTGGAGCTTGATGTGGGCGTCCCTGGGTTCGCCGTCGCGCCCCATGGCCTTCCACAGCGCCTCGGCGGCGCGCCACACCAGATTGGAGCGATCGGATGGCACACCGGGAGTGCGGCACGCCAGGGCAAACGGCCCGCGCCGGGGAGAGAACGTCAGCGTGTCGTGCAGGGTGATCGACTGCAGCAGCGTCCGCAGGTCGTGGTAGCCGTCGCTGCGCTTCGGCCCGACGTGCAGGGTGAGATTGATCTTGGCCGAGGGGTTGAGGATGAGCGTGCGCGGCATCGGCGATTACTTGGCAGCCTTGCCCTCTCCGGCCGGACGATTGGCGCGAAGGTCGGCAAGAGTCATCGCCACAAAGTTCTGCGGCACGGCCAGCACGAAGGTGTCGGCGGACACGTCGATGTTGACGTTGATTTGCTTCACTGAAAAGCTGACCTGCAGTGGCGTGGCATCAGGGGCATTCGATGACACGCGAATCTGGGCGGGATACGCGCCTTCCCAAGCCCGATATTCGATGAGCAGGCCATCGCGCACGCCCGCTTCCAGCTGCCACGCCATGTCGCGCTGCCGAATCCAGGCGCGATTGTTCCGGCCCAGTTCCACGACGGCACGGTCGCCATAGCTGGCTCCGCTCACGGCGGGACCTGGCGCCATGACGCACCCCGTCAGGACGTTCAACAGGTCGACGGCGTCCCACTGCAGACCGGTGAGCGCGTCAACGATGTCGCGGGTGGGCGCACGAAGAAATCGCTCGTCACGAGGCAGCAGTAACACCGATTGGTTCGCACGACCGGCCATCTGGACCCACGACCGCCCGGGCCCGGGCACTTCGAGGTACAGATCGTTGTCCCTGGTGAGGGCGGTGTGGAAAGGCACTCGAGGTATCCGCGCGTGTGACGCGCCCGTCCAGCCTTCCACAGTCACTTCGGCGACGTAGCGCATCGCAGTGCTGCATCGCGCAGTCAGTCCAGTCCAGACGGTGGCAGCCTCAGCAAATGGCGCCCCCGGGCCGGTGGGCGGCACATAGAACTTTGCTGCGCAGCCGGCGGTTGCGATCAGGATCCCGAGCGGGATCAAGCACGCCGCACCGCGAGCGACTGCTCGACGCATCAGCGCCCTGCGAGTTCCCGTGCGCGGTCGCGCTTGCGGGTCACGTCGCCCACGTCAATGCCTTCGCGGTCCCCGGCGAGCGCACGGTCCCAGGCGGCGGCCGCGTCACGGTAGCGTTTGAGTTGAAACAGCGACTCCGCCAGGTGATCGAGCGCGCTGGCGTCCTTCGGATTCGCAGTCGTGGCACGCTCGAGG
>JBKJJZ010000014.1:0-27439 GCA_046597705.1 Vicinamibacterales bacterium
GTTTGCCCGCGACGGATCCCACGATGGTCTTGAGGTATTCCGAACCACCGAGCTCGCCGAGGTTGTCACCAAGGAGCACGATGTCCAGCCCGGCTTCCGGAAACACGCGCGTGCGCACGGCCGACGCGTCTTCCAACACGCCAACGACGCCAATCACGGGCGTGGGAAGAATCGCGCGGCCGTCCGGCTCGTTGTAGGGGCTCACGTTGCCACCGGTTATCGGAGTGCCCAGCGCCCGGCAGGCTTCCCCAATGCCCGCGACGGCTTCGGCAAACTGCCACATGATCTCCGGCCGTTCGGGGTTGCCGAAGTTCAAACAATTCGTGGCGCCAATCGGCTCGCCGCCGGCGCATGCCACGTTTCGCGAGGCCTCAGCCACGGCCAGACGCGCACCCTGTCGCGGGTCGAGCTGGCAGAAGCGCCCGTTGCCATCGACGGACATCGCCAGTGCGCGATTGGTGCCCTTGACTCGCACCACCGCCGCGCCCAATCCGGCCAGAACGATGGTATTGGTGCGCACCATGTAATCGAACTGGCGATAGATCCAGCGCTTGCTTGCGATGCCGGGCGTGGCCAGCAACTGCAGCAGCGCGTCCGATAGCGCCGGCAGAATTGCGGCGTTCACCGATGGCATCTGCTGACGTTCGGCCAGATCGGCAGGGGGTTGGAACGGACGATGGTAGACCGGGCCCTCGTCGGTCAGCGCGCGGTTCGGCACTTCCGCCACGAGCACGCCGTGATCCCGAATCCGCAACATGCTGTCGGCCGTGACCTCGCCAATCCGGACCGCGTGCAGATCCCATTTCTCGAAGATCGCCTCGACCTCGGCTTCGCGGCCCTTCTTCACGATGAGCAACATGCGCTCCTGTGATTCGGACAGCATGATTTCGTACGGCGTCATGCCCGTCTCGCGTTGCGGAACATGCTGGACGTCGATCTCGACCCCAACGCCGCCGCGCGAGCCCGTCTCGGACGTGGCACACGTCAGCCCGGCCGCGCCCATGTCCTGCACACCGACGCACGCGTCGGTCTTCATGACCTCGAGACAGGCTTCGAGCAGCAGCTTCTCCATGAAGGGATCGCCCACCTGGACGGCGGGTCTCTTCTCAGCCGACTTGTCGTCGAACTCGGCGGACGCCATGGTGGCGCCGTGAATGCCATCGCGGCCTGTCTTCGCGCCCACGTAATACACCGGATTGCCGACGCCAGAGGCTTGTCCCTTGATGATGGCGTCGTGCCGCGCCAGGCCAAGGCAGAAGACGTTGACCAGCGGGTTGCCGGCGTACGCTTCGTCGAACATCACCTCTCCGCCAATCGTGGGGATGCCGATGCTGTTGCCGTAGCCGCCGATGCCGGCAACGACGCCGCGCACGATCCGTTGATTGGCAGCCTGCTCCAGCGGGCCGAAGCGCAGCGAGTCCAGCAGCGCAATCGGCCGCGCCCCCATCGTGAAGATGTCCCGAATGATGCCGCCCACACCGGTGGCCGCACCCTGATAGGGCTCGATGAACGACGGGTGGTTGTGCGATTCGATCTTGAATACAGCCGCCATGCCGTCGCCGATATCAACCGCGCCGGCATTTTCGCCAGGCCCCTGGACCACCCGGGCGCCTTCAGTGGGCAGCGTCTTCAAATGCACGCGTGAACTCTTGTAGCTGCAGTGCTCGGACCACATGACCGAAAACAGGCCCAACTCCAACAGGTTCGGCTCACGGCCAACCAGTTCGACGATGCGCGAGTATTCGTCCGGCGTCACGCCGTGTCGTTGGAGCGTGGCGGAATCAAAGGGCATTATGAATCACCGATTCGAAAACCGCCCGGCCGTCCGCGCTGCCGGTCACCAGCTCCACGGCACGTTCAGGATGCGGCATCAGTCCCACCACGTTGCGGGCCTCGTTGCAAATACCGGCAATGTTGTTGATCGAGCCGTTCGGATTGGCCGAGTCGATGACCTCCCCGTTCGGCGTCACGTATCGGAAGATGACGCGGTTCTGCGCCTCCAGTTCGGCCACCACCTCTGGCGCCGCGTAGAAATTGCCCTCGCCGTGGGCAATCGGAACGCGCAGTACCTGGCCCTCCGTCGTGCCGCGGGTAAACGGCGTGTCGGTCTGTTCGACGCGAATGACGACGTGCTCGCAGTGGAATTGCACGTCGCGATTACGCAACATCGCGCCTGGCAACATGCCGCACTCCTGCAGGATCTGAAAGCCGTTGCAAATGCCGATGATCGGTTTCCCGGCCTCAGCGAAATCGCGCACCGCTGTCATGATCGGTGAGAAGCGGGCGATGGCCCCGGTGCGGAGATAGTCACCGTAGGAAAACCCTCCCGGAAGAATCACCACATCGGCGGCGCCCAGGGAGGTGTCCTTGTGCCAGACGAACTCGCAGTCCTGGCCCAACACATGCTTCGTGGCGTAGTAGGCGTCGTGGTCGCAGTTCGATCCGGGAAAAACGATGACCGCAAATTTCACGAACGATCCGCCTTGGCCTCGGGCGCCATTTCGAGCCGGAAGCTTTCGATGACCGGATTCGTCAGGACGGCCCGGGAGACTTCGTTCGCCAGCGCCTCGCCTTCGGCGGCCGACTCTACGTTCAGGTCCAGCTCGAAGTACTTCCCCTGCCGGACATCGCCCACTCTGGTGTGACCCAGCGAATGCAGGGCTTCAACAACCGTGCGTCCCTGTGGATCGAAGACGGACGGCTTGAGAGTGACGAACACGCGCGCTTTCATGACCGCTCCTTACTCCGGCTCGGGGCCGAAGACCCTGTCGAAAATCGCTCCGACGTTCCGCAGTTGCGCGTCCAGATCGAACGCTTCTTTCACCACATCGGCCGACAACACCTTCGAGATGTCCGCGTCGGCCAGCAGCAGATCCTGAAAGTCAGCGCCTTCAGCGAACGACTGCATTGCGTTGCGCTGGACCCATGCATAGGCGTCCTCGCGGGAGATGCCGCGGCGCGCCAGTTCCAGCAGGACGCTGCCGGAAAAGACCACGCCGCGAGAGCGGCCGAGATTCTCCAGCATCCTGGCGGGATAGACCACCATGCCGGAGACAATCCGCGTGAATCGCCGGAGCATGTGATCCATCGCGATGAAGCTGTCAGGCAGAATCACGCGCTCGACCGATGAATGCGAGATGTCGCGCTCGTGCCACAGCGCGATGTTTTCGAGCGCCGCCATGGCATTGGCGCGCACGAGCCGCGCCAGGCCCGTCACCTGCTCGCAGCCGATCGGGTTGCGCTTGTGTGGCATGGCAGACGAGCCCTTCTGGCCCTTGCCAAATGGCTCTTCCACTTCGCCGATTTCGGTCTTCTGCAGTCCGCGGATTTCCAGCGCGAACTTCTCGAGCGAGGCGGCCAGAATCGCGAGCGCGGTCATCAACTCTGCATGGCGATCGCGCGAGACCACCTGCGACGACACCGGATCCGGGGTGAGACCCAACCGTGCGCACACGGTGGCTTCAATCGACGGATCGAGATGGGCGAAGACACCCACGGCGCCAGACAGCTTGCCAACTGACACTGCGTCGCGCGCCCGCTCCAGCCGCTCACGTCCGCGCTGCACTTCGGCAAACCACAACGCCAGCTTCACGCCGAACGTCATGAGTTCGGCGTGGACACCGTGCGTGCGACCGATCATCGGCGTGCGCTGATGTTCGATGGCGCGCGTCCTGATGGCATCGGCCAGGGCGTCCACGCGCGTCAGCAACAGGTCGCACGCCTGCCGCATCTGCAATGCGAGCGCCGTATCCAGGACATCAGAAGACGTGAGGCCAAAATGCAACCAGCGCGCCGGCGCACCGACGCGCTCGGCGACGGCAGTGGTGAAGGCGATCACGTCGTGCTGCGTGACCTGCTCGATCTCTTCGATGCGCGCGATATCGAAGGACGCGCCTTCGCGCAACGCGCGGGCATCATCCACCGGCACGACGCCTGCCTCTGCAAGGGCGTCGGTGGCGGCCAGCTCCACTTCGAGCCATGCGTCATAGCGCCGCTGCTCGCTCCAGATACCGCCCATTTCAGGATGTGTATAGCGGGCAATCATGCGTCTGGCCCTCCGGACAATCGCAGGCGATCCGCCGACAGTTGTCCCCCCCGATCCGGTCCCACCACGCTTGCGGCCAACGCCCCGTCACGGAACAGATCCTGGGCGACGCGCTGCACATCCTCGACGCTGACGGCCTCGATGTTTGCCAGTATCTCGTCGAACGTGAAGTGCCGGCCGAACACCATCTCCTGGCGGGCCAGGTGCGACATGCGGCTGGACGTATTCTCCAAGCCCAGCATCACGCTCCCCTTCAAATGATCTTTGGCCCGGCGCAACTCCTCTTCAGGTACGGCGGTGGCCCGAAGCGCGTGGAGTTCGTCGAGCGACAGCGACACCACTTCGTCCACCTTGTCGGCCGCGCAGCCGGCATAGATGGAGATCATCCCTGCGTCGCTGTAGGCCGTCAGGTTGCTGAAGACCGAGTACGCCAGTCCGCGTTCCTCGCGAATGTGCTGAAACAGTCTCGAACTCATCGATCCGCCAAGGATGGTGTTGAGCACGAACACCGCGTGGCGATCGTCGTGACGCTCGCCGTACGCCGTCGTGCCGAGACAGACATGGCTTTGCTCGATGTCCTTGACGCGCTCTTCAATGCCGGATGACATCTCCGGCGGGGTGCCCCGCACCTCGGTCTTTACCGATGACAACGGTTCAAACGCCCGTGCGACCGCGTCGCGGAGTTGGTCGTGATCGAGGTGGCCGGCGGCTGCCACGACCAGGTGCGGCGCCACATACGTGCGGCGGAAATACTCGCGAAGGCGATCTTGCGAAAACGACGACACGGTCTCGGCCGTTCCGAGAATCGGCCGGCCAAGGGGATGCCGCGTCCAGAACTTCTGCGCGAACATCTCATGCACCAGATCGTCGGGTGCGTCCTCAACCATTTTGATTTCTTCGAGCACCACGCCCTGTTCGCGCACGATGTCCTGCGACGCCAGCGCCGGATTGAGCAGCATGTCGCTCAACAGATCGAGCGCGATCGGCACGTGCTCGTCCAGGACTTTGATGTAGTAGCCGACGTATTCCTTGGACGTAAACGCATCCACCTGGCCGCCGACCGAATCGATGGCCTGAGCCAGGTCGCGCGCGGAACGCCGCGCCGTGCCTTTGAACAGCATGTGCTCCACGAAGTGGGCGATGCCGCTCTCTTCATCCGACTCATGGCGCGACCCGCGCGTCAGCCAGGCTCCAATCGCCACCGACCGCACGTGTGGCAGGGTTTCGGTGACCAGCCGCAGGCCGGACGGGAACGTCTCAGTCTTCACCATTGCTGAAGCCAGGAAGCCTGTAAGTTGTTTAGTGACTGTAGGTTACGCGAAAGAAGCAAGCTCAGAAATGATACCATGGCCTTCACCGTGGAACAAGACTCAGCACCGCTCCCGCTGTTGGATTTTTCAGCGCTCGAACGCCGTGAGTTGGAAGACGCCACGGTGGGACTCGATCTCCCGCGGTTCCGCGGCCGCCAGATTTTTCAGTGGATTCATCAGCGAGGGGCAAGCGACTTCGCCGCCATGACCAACCTGCCGCAGCCTTTGCGGATGGATCTCGCGACCCGCGGCTCGATTCTGGAACCGGCCCTCGACGCGAAACAGGTGTCGGTCGACGGCACCACGAAGTTCCTCCTGCAACTTGGCGACGCGCGGCGCATCGAAGCGGTCTATATCCCCGACACGCCGGCGCAAACGTTCTGCATCTCGACCCAGGTGGGATGCGCGATGGCCTGCGGTTTTTGCCTCACCGGCAAGATGGGCCTGGTGCGGCACCTGACGGCGGGAGAAATCGTCGGCCAGGTGCGCGTCCTCGCGCGGGAAACCGGCCTGGCCGGTTCCGCCTTCAACATCGTCCTCATGGGCATGGGTGAACCCCTGCATAACTACGATGCGACGATGAAGGCGCTGAGGATTCTGACTGACAAGGAGGGGCTGGCGATTCCACCTCGACGCATCACTTTGTCAACGGTCGGTGTGCTGCCCGGATTGAAGCGTCTGGCCCGGGAAGAGATTATGCCGAACCTGGCGATCTCGCTCCATGCCACGACGGACGAACAGCGCGATGTGCTCGCGCCGATCAATCGCAAGTATAAGCTCGAGGAATTGATGGACGCCTGTCGCGAGTTTCCTCTGCGGCGTCGATCACGCATCACGTTCGAGTATGTGCTGCTCGATCAGGTCAATGACACACCGGAAGATGCCCGGCGCCTGGTGCGTCTGCTCGACGGAATCCAGGCCAAGGTCAACCTGCTGCCGCTCAATGAGGCGGAGGGTATTCCCTACAGGCGGCCTTCGGATGAGCGCGTGAACGCATTCGCCGCGATTCTGGCCGACCGCGACATCACGGTGTCCGTGCGCAAGAGCCGGGGCCGCGACATTCGCGCGGCGTGTGGACAGCTCCTGGTTGAGACGGCGCCAAGCTCTGCGTAGGGCGTCTCTACGTGCGCTTCGCCAGACGCGCGGCCGCGGCTTCGACTTTTTCTTCGAGCGTCTTCTTGTAGACCGTGAGGCGCTCGGCCATCGCGGGGTCTCCCAAGGCAATCATCTGCGCCGCGAGCACTCCGGCATTGGTCGCACCGGGCTTGCCAATTGCGACCGTCGCCACTGGGACGCCCGGGGGCATCTGCACGGTGGAGAGCAGGGCGTCGATGCCTTTGAGCGCCGACGAATCAATGGGCACGCCGATGACGGGACGCGTGGTGTGTGCCGCCACGACGCCCGCCAGGTGCGCGGCGGCGCCGGCGCCCACAATAAACACCTTCACGCCGTCCTTGTGCGCCCCGTCAATCAGACGCAGGACGCGGGCAGGGGAACGATGGGCCGATGCCACGGTCATCTCCCACGCCAAACCAAACTCGGTCAAAGCAGCACCCGCAGCGGACATCACGTCCGCGTCGGAATCAGAACCCATGAGGATGAGGACATCTAGTGACATAGCGATTTATTATTTATTAAATTTATTATTTATTATTGGTTATTGAAGGAAGAGCATTCCGCCCGATATCGGTGCGGAACTGCATGCCGTCGAAGTGAATCGCGGCGACTCCCGCATAGGCGTGCACCATGGCATCCGCGTGAGTCAGCGCACGGCCCATTACAGTGAGCACCCGGCCGCCGGCCGTCACGAGATGATCGCCACGCAGTTGTGTCCCGGCGTGAAATACGGTGACACCGCCGGCCGTTGCGGCGGTGACGCGATCGAGTCCTGTGATGACGGCCCCGGTCGCCGGCGAGCCTGGATACCCTGCAGCGGCCAGGACAACGCCCACCGCGGCATCGGTCGAGCGATGAATCAAGTCGGACTCGAGCCGGCCCTCGGCGGCCGCGAGTAACGTGGCGGCGAAGCCGCCCTCGATGAGCGGCAACACCACCTGGGCCTCGGGATCGCCCAGCCGCACGTTGAACTCAATGACCTTGGGACCATCGGCGGTCAACATCAGGCTGACATAGAGGAAGCCACGATAACCGCCGCCGGCCGGCAGCCCGTCCAGCACGGGCTGGACGATGGCTTCCATCACAGTCGCCTCAAGCTCCGGCGTCATCAGCACGCTGGGTGCGAATGCGCCCATGCCCCCGGTATTGGGTCCGCGATCGCCGTCGAAGATGCGCTTGTGGTCCTGCGCGCTGCCGAGTGAAATGGCGCGGCGCCCATCTGCGAGAGCGAAGAACGACACCTCGGGCCCGGTCAGGCATTCCTCAACAACCACCGTGTCACCCGCGGCCCCGAACACGCGGTCCACCATGGCGGCCCGCACCGCCGCCTCAGCTTCACTCCGGTCGCCGGCCACCACTACACCCTTGCCGGCCGCCAGCCCGTCGGCCTTGATCACCACCGGGAACCCGAACTGCTCGCCCGCCACCGCCGCCATGGCCGAGTCCGCATCCGTGCACGCCACATAACGTGCCGTGGGAATGCCTGCGTTCCTCATGAAAGTCTTGGAAAATACCTTGGAACTCTCGAGCGCCGCGGCCTTTTGCAGCGGGCCCACAATCGCCAGGCCGGCGGCTCGAAACTGGTCGGCCATCCCCAGGTCGAGGGCCGATTCGGGTCCCACCACGGTCAGCCCGATTTTCTCCCTCTTGGCGAGAGCCAACATGCCCTGAACGTCGATGGCGTCGACCGGAAAGCACTCCGCGATCCCCGCCATTCCCGGATTCCCCGGGGCGCAGACCACACGGGACACATCCGGGTCCTGCGTCAGCCGCCAGGCCAGCGCGTGTTCCCTGCCCCCACCACCCACGACCAGAACGTTCATGCAGGGATTCTATGCGCCCCGGGTCCCCCACACTGAAACTGGACGCGGCTCATTCCGAGCGTGATAGGCTGACGTGTTGTCCTACGGGGCAAATCCATCAGAGGAAGGGGGTGTTGCAGCCATGGCGGAAGTCCGAATTCAGGAAGGCGAGTCTATTGAGAGCGCTTTGCGACGTTTCAAACGCAAGGTGCAGCAGGAAGACATCATCAAAGACATCAAGAAACACTCCTTCTATCTGAAGCCCGGCGACAAGCGCCGCGTGAAGTCTGCGCTCGCGCGAAAGCGGTCGCGCAAGAAGCAGCGCCGCGACGTCGAGTAGTCCGGCGACGCGCCCTCCCAACGCCCCGGATCCGCCTCGCGCGGGTCCGGGGTGTTCTTTTTGGCCCCGGCACTTGTCAAATCGCGCGTTCAGCCCCTAAACTTACCGGGAACTATTGAGGTCTCCGGGCCGCCCGGTTGTTCAAAGAGAGGACCAGTGCGCCCCCCGTGGGCGCGCAGTTCCGCCGGAGACAAGTCCGAGATACGCCGCGCTATTGCGGCAGCGTAGGAGTTAGCATGCAGATCGACGAGCGAACGGCGGGCGAGGTCATGATTCTTGACCTGAAGGGCAAGATCACTCTGAACGAGGGTGACGAAGTCCTCAAGGACAAGATCAATTCCCTCATCATGCAGGGTAAGAAGAAGATTCTCCTGAACCTGGCGGATGTGCCCTATATCGACAGCGCAGGTCTGGGCGAGATCGTACGGACCTACACCACGGTCAGCCGTCAGGGTGGTCAGCTCAAGCTGGTCAATCTGACCAAGCGCATCACCGATCTTTTGATGATCACCAAACTGCTCACGGTCTTCGAGACATTCGAAGTCGAGCAGGACGCGATCAAGAGTTACTCGTAACGGTTCTTCAGGGTCGCCGGATCTTCAGAGTCGATTGACGTGACCGCGCTCCGGCGCGGTCCCGTCGTCGCGCCCGCCTTCGCCAAGGCTACAGCGGGCAGGCCTGTATGGCGCGAAGTACCCTTCGTCCAAGTCGCGGCGCGGCAACAGAAATGTTGTTGTCGCTTCGTCCGGCCCAGTGGACCAAGAATCTCATCTTGTTCGGCGGCCTGATTTTCGGCGGCCGGCTGTTTGACCCAGTGGCCGTCAGGGCTGCCGGACTCGGATTCCTGGTTTTTTGCGTGCTGTCGGGAGTGGTGTATCTCGTCAACGACGTAAGAGACATCGACGCCGACCGCCAACATCCCACAAAGTCGCTGCGGCCGATTGCCTCGGGCGTCATCTCACCTGCGACCGCGCTGGCCGCTGCGCTTGTGCTCGTGGCCGCCGGCCTGGGCACCGCATGGTGGCTCGCGCCCTCGTTCGGCGTGGTCTCCACGGCATATGTCGTACTCCTCACCGTGTATTCAACCGCCCTCAAACACGTCGTGATTCTCGACGTGCTGGCGATTGCCGGCGGCTTTGTGCTGCGCGCCGTGGGCGGAGCGGTCGTGATCGGCGTGGCGATCAGCCACTGGCTCCTGGTCATCACACTGCTTGGCGCGTTGTTTCTGGCGCTGGGCAAACGGCGCGGCGAGATTGCCACGCTCGTGGACGGCGGCACGGGCCACCGGCCCATCCTGGCCCATTACTCGCTGGATCTGCTCGATCAGCTCATCACCATCGTGGCCAGCGCAACTCTGCTGGCGTACGCGTTCTACACGATCAGTCCGGATACGGTGGCCAAGTTCGGAACGGACCGGCTGCTGTTCACCCTGCCGTTCCCGTTGTACGGCGTCTTTCGGTATCTCTATCTCATTCACAAACATGACGGCGGAGCGAACCCGTCTGAAACCCTGATTTCAGACCGGCCCATCCTCCTCTGCGTGGTCCTCTGGGCCTTCGCGGCGGCGGTCGTCATTTACGGGCCCTGGCGATGACGCCGGGCCAAAGGATCAAGGTGTGTTGTCATGAGTGATTTTCAGGTCAAGTCCGACGCCGTGGATGTGGACGCGATCATGCGCCAGATCCGCGCGCGCATCCGCGAGAAGCGCGGCGCCGACTACACCGAGGCCGAAGTGCAGCAACTCGCCAAGGTCAAGCTCGAGCAGTTCCTCGATCCGAAAGGCGTGCGCTCCGACCTCGTCGCACAGTTCAAACGCCACAGGACCGTCAGCCCGGCGCCGCCGAACTACAAGTTCGAAGACGACACGATCTACGAAACGCACCGGGGCCTTCTGCGATCGATTCGCAACTTGCTGAACCCCCTCCTTAAACTCTTTTTCAACCCGAACAAGATTTCGGAAGCCCTGCACGTGCAGGCCAAAGTGAACGAGGAGTTCCATCAGCGCTTCCGCCAACGTGAAGACATGGATCCGCTCTACTACGAACTGGTCCACAACCTGGCGCTTGAAGTCACCCGCCTAGGGATCGAAGTGCACAACATGAAGATGCGCGTCGAGTCCGTGTCCAGCCGCATGGACTTCGACGAACGCCGTGGGCGCGCACTGGAAAGCGTCGTTCAATACCGGCAGCCGAGGCCCACGGGTAGCCAACGGCCACAACAAGCACCACAGCCACCTCGTTCACAAGCACCGGCGATCGCAGCGCCTGCGGCAAGCGCTGCGCCCGCCCCTGCGGCATCACCGGTCGTTGCACCGGACATGGTCGTCGCGCCTCAACCCGGGGTGGAGCCGCCGCCCGACGCGGACGGTGAACGCCGCCGCCGGCGCCGCCGCCGACGCCGGCGTCCAGGCCAGACCATGGCCGATCAGGCCGCCGGGTCAGCGCCCGCCAACGGCGTGAACGGCACTGGCACGGCGACCTGGGTGGCCGATGGCGGCTCCGACACCGACGTCGATAACGACGACGCCGATGACTCGGGGCCGGTGGACCCCCGGGATAACGACGCGCAGTGAAGATCGCGATCGTCGTTCAACGGTACGGCGCGGACATCAATGGCGGGGCGGAGCTGCACGCGCGATACATCGCGGAACGGCTCGCGCGGCATGCCACAGTCGAGGTCTTCACGACCTGCGCAAAGGACTACATCACCTGGAAGAACGAGTGGCCCGCGGGCGAAGAAACGCTGAACCGCATTACGATCCGGCGCTTCCCCGTTTCGCATCCGCGCGACACCGGCGACTTTGGCCGGCGGTCCGCCTCCGTGTTCGAAAAAACGCATTCAATTGCCGACGAACTCGCCTGGCTCGACAGCGAAGGTCCGCGCAGTCCGGCCATGATTCGACACATCCGGAGCGTCGAGAACGATTTCGACTTCTTCCTGTTCTTCAGCGCGCGCTATTACCACGCGTGGCACGGCGCGCGCGCCGTCAGCCACAAGGCGATCCTCGTACCCACAGCGGAGCGCGACCCGGCCATGGGCCTCAGTCTGCTCGCGTCTTCGTTCCGAGGTGTTCGCGCGCTCATGTACAACTCCTTTGAAGAGCGCGACCTCATCCACGGTGTGAGCGCAAACCAGTCGGTCCCGGGCGTCGTGGTAGGCGTGGGTTCGATGATCCCGGAGCGCACGCAGCCCTGGCGGTTCCGAAAGAAGTTCAACGTCAAGCGCCCGTTTGCGCTTTACATCGGCCGGATTGATGAGAACAAGGGCTGCCCCGCTCTCTTCAACCACTTCATCAACTACGCGGCCAACTACCCCCGGGGTCTTGACCTGGTGCTGCTCGGCAATGCGGTCATCCCCATTCCGTCACACCCGAGGATCCGCGCACTGGGGTTTGTCTCCGAGGAAGACAAGTTCGATGCCCTGGCGGCTTCCGACCTGCTGGTGATGCCATCGCCGTTCGAAAGTCTTTCCATGGTGGCGCTCGAAGCCTGGGCCATGAGCAAGCCGGTGCTCGCCAATGGTGCGTGTGATGTGCTCCGCGGCCAGACGCTTCGCGCCAACGGCGGTCTCTGCTATGACTCGTTCGAAGAGTTCGCGGAGTGCCTGTACTGTCTCGAAGCCTCGGGTCCCATCGGAGCCATTCTTGGACGGCAGGGTCGTGAGTTCTTCAACCGGCACTACAGCTGGCCGGTCATCGAGCGGAAATATCTCGACATGTTCGATCGGCTCAAGCGCGAACCGTCAACGCGTCAGGCTGAGCCTCTGCCGGGCTGGTGGGCACGCCGTCAGCGAACGCTGCCTCCGGCACGCCAGGTGGTGGAGAAGGTGCCGTCGGGTCCAGTGTTGAGATGAAGGTCCATCAGATCCTCGCGACGCTGGGATATGGCGACGCCATCGGCAACGAGGTGCTCGGCATTCACCGCACCCTGCGCGCAGCGGGTTACGACTCCGAGATCATCGTCGAAACCGCGGATCCGAGATTGGAAGATCTCACCGTGGACTATCGCGACATCGTGGACGACGTTGGTCCAGATGACCTGCTGATCCATCACTTTTCGCTGGGGTCGAGGGCATCACGAACGGCGTACGCGTTGCCCGCGCGGATGGTGCTGATTTATCACAACATCACGCCGCCCGAATATTTCCTCGGAGTTCACAATCAACTGGTGCGGCAGTGTTATCACGGCCGACGGGAGTTGACGGGTTATCGCACTCGCTGTGAACTTGCCCTTGGAGATTCCGAATTCAACCGCCAGGAGCTCGAATCGATTGGCTTCGACCCAACCGGTGTCCTGCACGTGGTTCCGGATTTCTCGCATCTCGATGTCACGCCCGATCCACGCATACTGGACGCATACGACGATGAGTGGACGAACGTCCTGTTCGTGGGCCGGCTGATCCCGAACAAGCGGCCCGATGACGTCATCAGGTTCTTTCACGCATTCCAGAAGAACGGCAATCCGAAATCGAGGCTGATCCTGGCCGGGTCGCACGGCGGCTTCGACAAGTACCTGGCACAGCTGCACGCGTTCATCGCGACGCTCGGCGTGAACAATGTTCACATACTCGGGCAGGTCAGCAACGAAGCGCTGACGGCGCTCTACGATTCAGCCGATCTCTTTCTCTGTGCGAGCGAACACGAAGGCTTTTGCGTGCCCCTGGTGGAGGCGTTCCACAAACGGGTGCCCGTGCTGGCATACGCGGCCACGGCTGTTCCAGCCACCATGGACGGCGGCGGTGTGCTCTATACAAGCAAGGACCCCGGACGCGTGGCCACTCTGATGGAATCGCTGACGGGCGACCTCGCATTGGCCGATGAGGTGTTGCTTGCGCAGGACGCGGCACTCGACCGGCTCCGTGCTCGCGACTTCGAAGGCTCGCTGCTGCGATTTGTCGATCAAGCCTTGTCGGGCCCGCGGCGCGGCACGCCGGTGGTCGCTTATGACTTCTGGCGTCAGTTCAAGCAGGCCGACGAGTTGGAAGAGATTCGTCAGTATCGTCCGGGTGCCTTCAAGGCACTGCCGCTGGCTGACGATGCCGCGGGGACGGCAGATTTGGGGCACCGCGCGTGATCGTCAATCAGTGGCTGCCCGCGGCCCACCGGGGCGACGCCGTTGGAGACAACGCCCGCGTGATGCGAGATCTGTTCCGGCGCTGGGGTCACACGTCGGAGATTTACGCCCTCACCATCGATGGCGACCTCGTGTCGGAGATTCGCCCCTGGTATCACGACGCCGCCCGCCAGGGCGACATGACGATCCTGCATTTCGCCGTGCCGTCGCCGATGTCGCAATCCTTCGCGTCGTTGCCGGGCGTCCGCGTGTTGCACTACCACAACGTCACGCCGGCCCATTTCTTTGCGCCCTTCGACATGGGCATCTGCCGGATGGCGGCCGAAGGCCGTCGCGAACTGGCGATGCTGGCCGATCGCACCGACATGGCCCTCGGCGTGTCCGAGTACAACAGGCAGGAGCTGGTGGACACGGGTTTCGAGCGAACCGGTTTATTGCCGATCGTCGTGGACACCGCAAGGCTCACCAATGCCCGGCCCGTTCCCGCGCTCGAGTCGCTGCTCCAGGACGGATTGGCCAACATCCTGTTTGTGGGCCGCATCGCGCCGAACAAGAAGATCGAAGATCACATCCGCCTTGCCGAGCAATACAAACGCTATGTGGACATCTACTACCGGTTCATTTTTGTCGGTAACTACAACGCGGTGCCTGGGTATTACGCCACCGTGCGCGCGCTGATCGCCGAGTATCAGATGCTGCCCGACCGGTTCTGGTTCACGGGTCCGGTGCCCGAAGAGGAACTTGCGGCCTATTACCGGAATGCACATGCGTATGTGTCGCTGAGCGAGCACGAAGGCTTCTGCGTTCCGCTGGTGGAAGCCATGGCGATGGACGTGCCGGTGCTGGCCTACGCCGCCGCCGCCGTGCCGGAGACCCTGGGTGGCGCCGGAGTGTCGTTCGCGCCCAAAGACCTGGAGATGGCCGCCGAGTGGCTCGGGGCGCTCGTGTATGACGAACCCTTGCGGCAACAGGTGATCGCAGGCCAGCGGCGGCGCCTGGCCGACTTCAGCCTCGACGCCCTCGAGCCGCATCTGAAATCATTATTGGCGGCCGTCGCCTGACCGTTCATCAAAGAGTTCAACTGCCGTGAAAATTGCCTTCATCGTCCAACGCTACGGGACCGAGATTCTGGGCGGCGCCGAGTATCACTGCCGGCTGACCGCCGAGCGGCTGGCCGAGCACCATCAGGTCGATGTGTTGACGACCTGCGCACGCGACTACATCACCTGGGAGAACGTCTACCCGGAGGGCACCGACCGCATCCGCGGCGTCACCGTGCGCCGATTTGCGAACTCCCGAACCAGGGACATTGCCAGTTTTAATCAGTACTGCGACTGGATCTACAACAACAGCCACACGACGGCCGACGAGATGGAGTGGCTCAAGCAACAGGGCCCGTGGTCGCCGGGCCTCATCGATCATCTCGAGCGCCAGCATCAGACCTACGACGTCCTGATTTTTTTCACGTACCTCTACGCGCCGACGGTGATGGGCCTGCGCATTGCGCCTTCCAAGAGCCTGCTGGTGCCAACGGCGCACGATGAGCCGGCGATTCGGCTCGGCATCTACGAAGACGTCTTCGCCAGCGCCGCAGGAATCGTGTGGAACACTGAAGCGGAGCGGCGGTTCGTCAGCGCCCACTTCCATCTGCGTACGCTGGTGGAAGACGTGGTCGGGTGCGGTGTTGATATTCCGGAGTCGAGATTCTCCGGATCTGAAACCGTGGCCGAGCTGGCTCCGGTGCTGCCGAGCGCCCAGGAACGCCAGCCCTCACATATCGAAGGCCCGGCCAATGCGTTCCGGCGGCGCCATCGCATCCACCAGCCCTTTGCGCTCTATGGCGGCCGGATCGATCAGGGTAAAGGCTGCGAAGAGTTGCTCGAATACTTTCAGATGTTCCTCAAGGAAGGCGGGGACGCGTCGCTGATGCTGATGGGCGTCAAGCTGATGCCGTTGCCCGACGATCCGCACGTGCGGTTTGCCGGCATCCTGCCGGACGAAGAACGCCTGCATGCGCTCGAGGCCGCCACGGTGGTGGTGGTGCCATCGCCCCATGAAAGCCTGTCCCTGTTGGCACTCGAGGCTTTCGCCGTGGGAACGCCCGTGCTGGCCAACGCGCGATCCGAGGTCCTGGTGGACCATTGCCGCCGCAGCAATGCGGGCCTGTATTACGAAGACCGCTGGGAGTTCGTCGAAGCCCTCAAGTTGCTGATGCGTGATGCTGACCTGCGCGCGGCCATGGGCCGCAACGGCCAGGCGTACATCAACAAGAACTATCGGTGGGATCACATCCTGACGAAGTACGACCGGATGTTTGCGAGACTCCGCATGCCGGTGCGGGACTCGCGCGACTCGCGACCCGGCGAGCGGCGGCCGGCTGCGCAGACAGCACCCGCGCGGCAGGATCGGCGTCCGCAAGCGGGTCGTCGAGACGGCCGACCGAGCGGCAGGCCAGACGGCCGCCCTGGCCGTCCGGGCGATCGACGCCCGAGATCACGGTAATGCCAATTTGGCGCCCCTGAAGGGACGCCCTACGTACTATGTTTCGTCACTGCCGTCGGTCCCCGACGGCGGTGCAGGGTCCTCGGTCTCCTGACGCTTCCGTCGGGGCCGGATGTCGTACCGCTTGATCATCTCGTTCAGCGTCGTGGGCTTGATGAACAGCAACTCGGCGGCCTTCTTCTGCACGCCACCGGCGGCCTCGAGCGCTGATTCAATCCAGCGCCGCTCGGCGTTGGAAAGAACCTCGCGAAGCGGAATGCCTTCGGGCGGCACGACAAATTCCGAGTCCTTGAACTCGCGGTTGAACCGGACCTGATCGGGAATCAGGTCAATGCCAATCTCGCGTCCAGGCGACAACACCACGGCGCGTTCAATCACGTTCTCGAGTTCGCGCACGTTGCCGGGCCAGTCATAGGCCATCAGCAGGTCCATCGCATCGGGCGTCACGAACCATCCCGACTTGCGGCTGTCCTCGCTGTGCTTCTCGAGGAAGTGCTGCACCAGCAGCGGAATGTCCTCCTTGTGTTCGCGAAGCGCGGGCATCTGCACGGGAATGACGTTCAAACGATAGAACAGGTCCTCGCGGAACTTGCCCTCCGCCACGCTCTTGCGCAGGTCCACGTTGGTGGCCGCGATGATGCGAACGTCCACCTTGATCGTGTCCACGCCACCCAGGCGCATGAACTCGCGCGCCTGGATCACGCGCAGCAGCTTGGCCTGCGTTTCGAGCGGGACGTCTCCGATTTCATCGAAGAAGATCGTGCCGCGGTCGGCCACCTCGAACAGGCCCTTCTTCATCGCGACGGCGCCGGTAAACGCGCCCTTCACGTGGCCAAAGAGCAACGACTCGAGCAAATCAGGCGGCAGGTTGCCCGAGTTCACCGTGACGAACGCCTTGTCTGCGCGCGCGGAGTTGCGATGGACGGCCTGCGCCACCAGTTCCTTGCCGGTGCCGCTCTCGCCCTGGATCAGCACGGTCGTGCGGCTGGGCGCCGCCCGGCCCACAAGGTCGTAGATTGCGCGCATCTTCGGGCTGCCGCCGATGATCTGCTCGAATCTGTGGCTGCCGGACTTGAGCCGATTGCGCAGTTCGAGGTTCTCGCGCAGCAGGCGCCGCCGTTCGACGGCGTTGCGCAGCACCACGAGCACTTCGTCGTTCTTGAACGGCTTGGTGAAGTAGTGGAACGCACCCTGCTTGGTCGCCCGCACAGCCGTATCGATGGTGCCAAAGGCAGTGATCATCACGACAGGCAGCTCTTCATCGCTGCGGCGAATCTCATCGAGCACTTCCAGGCCGCTCCGGTCCGGCAGCATCAAATCCAGCAGGACGGTGTCAAACTCTTCGTCGGCCAGCAGCGCCAGACCATCGGCGGCGGTTGCGGCCGTCCGCACCACGCACCCGTCCAGCGTCAGTAACGCGTCCAGTGCCTCTCTGATGATCTCTTCGTCGTCAATGATCAGGACGTGAACGGGAGTTTCGGTCATCTAGTTCGCCAGGGCCTCATGAGTGCCGGCGCGTGCAGCCGGAAGGGTCAGTGTGAATCGCGTACCCTGGCCCACCACGCTCTCGCAGGTCAGCGTTCCCAGATGTTCCTGCACGATGCCGTAGGTGACGGAAAGCCCAAGCCCGGTGCCCCGGCCATCCACCTTGGTCGTGAAGAACGGATCGTAAATTCTGGAGATGTGCTCGGATGGAATGCCTGAACCGGTGTCGGCTACTTCCACGGTCACCACGTCGCCGCGGACGGCGCTGGACACTGAAAGCCAACCGCCCTTGGGCATTGCGTCTCGCGCGTTCAGGAACAAGTTCAAAAATACCTGCTGCAATTGGTACTCGAAACCGCGAATCGGCGCTGCAGGCGCCAGGTCACGGCGCACCTGGATTCGGCTGCCGCGGAACTGGTGCTCCAGCAGTGACAGGACGTCGCTGATGACTTCGTTCACGTCCAGCTTCGCCGCTTCGCCGTCGGAGGGACGCGCCAGATTCAGCAGGCTGTTCACGATCTTCGCGGCGCGGAACGTCTGCCGTTCGATTTTTTCGAGCAGCTGTGTCCTGGGATCCTCGGGGTCGGCCTTGTCGAGCAACATCTGCGTGAAGCTCGAGATGCCGGTGAGAGGCGTATTCACTTCATGGGCCACACCGGCGGCCAGCAGACCGATGGCCGCCATCTTCTCAGAGACGCGGAGTTGTTCTTCGAGGCTGGCGCGATCCGTCACGTCCTCAATCACGACGATCCAGCCTGCCTTGACGCCATCGGCGGTCTGAAACGGCGCGATGCCCGCATTCACCAGCAGCGGCCTGACCAACTCCGCGGGCCCCGATGCCAGGGGCGCGCGCAACAGCGTGGCGCCGCCAGGGGAATCGCGCCGGGCCTCCATCAGCAGATCGACAAACGATGAGGGGAACAGTGCCGAGACGCGGCGGCCAATCGCCCGCGTTCGATCGAACTTGAACATCTGCTCGAGCGCGCGATTCCACCGCAGCACGCGGTCGTCCAGATCGATCACGAAGAGACCATCGCCGAGCGATTCCACCACGCTGTCACTGAACTGGCGCAGGCGTTCGATTTCCTCGGCTTTCACGCGCAGCTGGCCGTAGAGCCGCGCGTTTTCGAGGGCCGTCGCCGCCTGGCTGGCCACGGCGCCAAGAAGTGCCATGTCTTCACTCGAGAGCGGCTCCAGGTGCGCACGGCGCCCAACCGCCAGAACGCCAATCGTGACCTCCTTGGTGACGCACGGCACGAACGCGTGCCATCCGGCGCCGCGCCACGATGCCCCCTCATCGCCGGGGATGCGGCGCAAGGACTGGGGATCATCCATGCTCACCGTCTGGCCCGCAAGCAGACGTTGCCCAAGGGCGGAATCGCGCGTGATCGGCACCAGCTCGTCTCCGGCGACGCCGCTCGACGCGACGGCAACGAATGCGCTGCCGGTCTGGGCCGGGTCGGTCAGGAGCAACGCCATTCGATCGACGGCCAGGGTTTCGGTGACGCGCTCGACCAGTCGCGAGCTCAGCCGCTCCAGGTCCAGGTCGCTGTTCAGTTCGCGCGCGAAGGTGACGAGCGCGCGGCGATAGTCATAACGATCGCGGTAGTGCAACCGATCGAGACCGCCCTGCATGACGTTCCAGAGACGCGGCGCGACCAGCACCACCACCAGCGTGGCGAACAGCGCCCAGAAGCTGTTGTCACTGACTTCATGGGTGCCGCGGAGCAGGCCCACCAGAGTCAGCGTGCCCTGGTAGATGACGACAAGCAGCAGACCAACGGCCGACACGACCAGCGCGCGCTTGATGATCACCTCAATGTCCATCAGGCGGTATCGAACAAGGGCGGACGCGAAGGCGAGTGGAATGCACCCGAGCAGGAGTCCCGTGTATTCACCGTAAGGCACGCGCCAGCCCAGCAGGAGTGGAATGGCGTAGGTCAGCACGAAGGGAACCGCACCGATGCCAGAGCCCCAGACGATCCATCGCAACTGTCGCCGGGCTGTGACCGAGCGAAGACCGCCCAGCGCACGAATCATCAGCGTCAACCCACCGAGGAGACAGGCCGAGAGGTAGACGAGCTCGATGTTCCCGATCTGGCTCAACCGGCGCGACATCTCACCGGGCGGCAGCCACCGCATCGCGGTCAAGCGGGCGGCCAGCAGCGTCAATGCGGGCACGTAGAACCCGTACACGAGACGCTGGCCAACTTCCGTTCGCACCCACGCATTCGGACGTTCGGGAAACACCAGCGCAAAGTGCAGGAACAGCGGCGGCAAGAGGACAATGGCGATGACATCCGCCCAGAAGAAGAAGCTATCGGTTCGTGTGAATTCGCCGGTGTACGTGAACGCCAACACGCCGAAGAACGCCGCAGTCAGCCAGAAAAAATGCAGCGTGGCCGGGTCCGCCGGGCGGCGCAGCCGCACCGACACGCCAACCACCAGACCCAGAATGCCGACGGCCGCCAGTGAGTAGTACAGGCCAAACAGCGGCCCTGGCGCGAGCGCGACCCGCACTGTGAGCAAATCGCCCACGCCACCACGCGTGACGGCGTAGTTAACCGACCCGCCGGGGAGTACCAAGTCCAGCGCCTTGGCAACATCCTCAGCAGACAGCACCGGTTTTTGATCGATGGCCAGAAGCGTATCGCCCCGCCGGACGCCCGCCTGATCGGCGGGTGACCCGGGCGCGACTTCGACGGCGCTGACGGCCGAACCGCCATCGCTCATCCACAACACGCCATCGTCTATAGCGGCCCGTTCCTGGAAGTTATGGACGACAAAGACATTTATTGACGCCAGGGTGATCAGTGCCACTGCAACCGCGACAGGAATCGCGATGCGCAACATCGGACGGATCTGTGTAATAGAGCGGGACATACGAAGCAGCTGCCCCTACAGGGCGGAAGCGGTTTGAGCTAGAACCGCACCTGCACCCCACCAGCCACCCGGCGTGGCGTCCGGACAGTCAGCAGTTCGTCGTAGAACGAACCCGCGTTCCTCGGGTCCCGGAAAAGGTTGCTGACGCTCACGAGCAACTCGATGCGGCCGCCATCGATCGGCTGGAACGGAAGAGCCTGCCGCACCTGGACGTCAAATCGGCCGTCGAAAATCGGGGCGAGGCTCTCCTGGAACGGACGCGTGAACGCGCTGTTCAGGCGATAGGCCACCGACACCGATGTCTCTGACTCGGGAATCGACGCTTCGAGTGTGCTGATCAGATCGTGCAGCCGCTCACGCGTGGGCCGGATAGCCGACGGCATGACTCGCGCGATGTCCACCGCTTCGCTGCCAAACTCCCATCGTGCGCGGCTCACCGAATAGTCCATGGTGGCTTTCACGCGCGACGTGAACTGCCCGGACAGACGCAGCGCCCAGCCCTCGAGTGACACGTTGCCGGGCGTGGCGACGTAGTAGTGCCCGATCGCACCACCGCCGGTCAGCCCGAACATCGTGGCCATCTGGTTGCGTGACGATTCATGAAACCATCGCACGCCAATGACACGAGCCTGGCCGATCATCCCGAACTCGCGTTCGACGCCTGCCTCGTAGCGCTGAATGCGTTCGGGACGGAACTGCGCCCCTGGCACGAGCGCCGCAAACGTTCGCTCCGGTGGCAGCCACGGACCTGAGGTGGGGGGCGGCAGGAACTCATTAACACCCGGAGCCACCACCGCGTTTGACACGAGGCCCGTGACAAATGTCCGCGACGTAACGCCGACGCGCGCGCCCAGGTGCGGGCTCACGAAATCCTGACCGGCGACGTAATCGTACCGGTCGAGGCGCAGGCCGTAGTTCAACTCCACGCCCGGCCGTACTCTCCATCGGTCGCGGCCATCGACGCTCGCCACGCTCCGGCTTCGATCGGCGGACTTGAGCAGCGCGATTCCGAGGTCATCAGTGGCGCGCTGCACGCCGTACGACATCCCCAGGCGGAATGCGTGTGCCTTCACCGCGCGTGCTTCGTATTCACCGAGCGCCACCCACGACGCCAGGCCGCCGGTACTCAGCGCCCCGCGCAGCCGCCAATCGCCATGGACGCCAACAGGCGCTCCCACCGCCAGGTACGCAACGCCCCGCGGAAGCTGATCGGGCAACCAGCCTTGCGACGACGAGACTGCGCTGGTCGTCAGGACGTTGAGCTGTCCGCTAAAGTGTGTGTCGGCAAAAAACGATGTGGCCGCCTGGGCCGATTCGGCAACCACCCAGTCCAGAAATGACGGCAGGTACTTGATGTTCGCGCGGTTGGACTCTTTCGTCCCCGACCCATCGCGGAGGATCGTGCGCGGCAGGTGCCGCAGGTACCAGTCGTGAAGGCTCTCTTTGCTGGCCACCGGCACGGCAGCGGGAGTCCGCTCGGCAGACAAACCCGGAGTCAAGCCGGCCATGAGCACTTTGCGCGCCGGCAACTCCGGCTGCTTCGAAATCGTGATGTTGCGCTGCAGGCGCTGGCTGGCTCCGACGCGCACCAACTCTTTGTACGGTGAGACGTATCCGTCGCGCGTGGCACGCAGCACATATTCGCCAGGAACGAGCGCGAGGTTGAACACGCCGGTCGCATCGGTCCGCGATTGTGCCTGGGTCGTGCCAATCGCGGTCACTGCGACGCCGGCCACCGACTGGCCCTGATCGTCGCGCACCACACCCGTCACCATGCCCGATGCCGCTGATGCCTGCACGGTCACCTGCCGTGGGCCCCGCGCAAGTTGCGCAAACGCAGGCGCAGCGGTGCCAGCAATGCCGGCTCCCACAAGAACGACGAGCGCGCTAACTACAGGTCGGGACATGCACCCTCCCAAACTACTCCGCAAGAGGTCCGGCGTTTGGCGGTGAAGAGAAAAGAATATGGCAATGGTAGGCCACTGCCGGAAGTCAAGTCAAACCCTTGATATGCGACATGTTACACTGCCGCCGCTGTGAAAATTCGCACCATTCACGCCCGTCAAATCCTCGATTCACGCGGTAATCCAACGGTAGAAGTGGATGTCACGCTGGACACGGGCGCCCGCGGCCGGGCCGCCGTGCCGTCCGGAGCGTCCACGGGAAGCCGGGAAGCGCTGGAAATGCGCGACGGCGACAAGGGGCGCTACCTTGGCAGAGGCGTGTTGAAAGCCGTCGGGCACATCAACACGGAAATCGCCACCGCGCTGGAGGGGGAAGCGCCCGACCAGCGGTCCATCGACGCCCAGTTGGTGGCCCTCGACGGGACGCCGAACAAGGCCCGGCTGGGCGCCAATGCCCTGCTCGGAGTCTCGATGGCGGTGATGCATGCCGCAGCCGCCGGCCATGGCCTCCCGCTGTCGAAACACATTGTGTCTTTACTTGGTGGGCTCGACGGCGAGGTGCCCGGCGCGGGCACCACCCTGCCCGTGCCGATGATGAACATCCTGAACGGCGGTGCGCACGCGGACACGAACGTGGACTTCCAGGAGTTCATGGTGATGCCGATCGGCATGCCGACGTTCGCCGAAGGCCTGCGCGCTGGCGCCGAAACCTTTCACGCGCTACGCGGATTGCTCAAGGCGCGCGGGCTCGCGACCGGCGTTGGTGACGAGGGAGGCTTCGCGCCAAGTTTGTCATCCAATCTCGAGGCGGTCGAACTGGTACTCGAAGCGATTCATCGCGCCGGCTTCACGCCTGGCCGCGAGATGGTCGTGGCGCTGGACGTCGCGGCAAGCGAATTCTGGAGCCATGAGACCGGGACCTACATCCTGTCCAAGTCGGGCGAAGGCGCGCGCACCTCTGACGAAATGATTGCGCTCTATGACGACTGGACGCGCCAGTATCCAATCGCCTCCATCGAAGATGGCCTTGCGGAATCCGACTGGGCCGGCTGGGCGCGACTGACTGCAGCCCTCGGTTCCCGCGTGCAACTGGTGGGCGACGATGTGTTTGTGACCAACCCGGCAATTCTGCGCCGGGGGATCGAGGAACACATCGCCAACGCGCTCCTCGTCAAGCTCAACCAGATCGGCACGGTGTCTGAAACGCTGGACGCCGTGGCGCTGGCGCGCCGCGCGGGCTACGCCAGTGTCATATCGCATCGCTCGGGCGAAACCGAAGACTCGACGATCGCGGACCTGGCCGTGGCCACGGCCGTGGGCCAGATCAAGACCGGCTCCGCCAGCCGTTCGGACCGCACGGCCAAATACAACCAGCTGCTGCGCATCGAAGAGGCCCTGGGCGCCGAGGCCACCTATGCCGGGCGCGCCGCGCTCGCCCACCTCAAGGCCGTGTGATGCCACGACTGGTTCTGCTTCGACACGGCCAAAGCACCTGGAATCAGGAGAACCGATTTACCGGCTGGACCGACGTTGACCTCACGGACCTCGGCCGGCAGGAGGCGACCTCCGCCGGGCAGTTGCTGCGGGCAAGTGGCGACGTCTTCGACGTCGCCTACACGTCGGTGCTCAAGCGTGCGCTTCGCACCTGCTGGATCACGCTCGACGAACTGGATCAGTTGTGGATTCCAGTGGAGAAGGACTGGCGCCTGAACGAACGGCACTACGGAGCGCTACAGGGCCTCAACAAGTCAGAGACCGCGGCGAAACATGGCGACGCCCAAACCCATCTCTGGCGCCGCAGCTACGACATCCCGCCACCGCCACTGCCTTTGGATGACGAACGCCATCCGGTCCACGACCCGCGCTATGCGTCCTTGCGCCCAGAGGATCGACCAGCCACGGAGTCGCTCAAGGACACGGTCGCGCGATTTCTGCCCTATTGGAACGGCACGATTGCGCCGGCCATCCAGCGAGGTGAGCGCGTGTTGATCGTGGCTCACGGCAACAGCCTTCGCGCGCTCGTAAAGCACCTCGACCGCATCTCCGACGAAGCGATCGCGGACCTGAACATCCCGACCGGGATTCCGCTCGTGTATGAACTGGATGACGCGTTGGCGCCGGTCAGGCATTACTACCTGGGCGACGAAGCCGCAGCCGCGCGTGCGGCCGATGCCGTGGCTCGGCAAACTGCGAGCCGGGTCTGAAGACCCGGCCTCCGAAATTCCGGAGGCCTTATTCCACTTCTTTTTCGGTCGGCTCGTCCGCGGAAATCCGCAGCGACTTGAGGAACCGCCGATCGTTGGTCGTCATTTCGATGGGGGGTCGCGCTGGAGGCAGCGCCTTGACGCCTGATTGAAGCGCCTGGTCTTGCGCACGGTTCACGAATCCGATTGACGCCTCGAGCGAGAGCTTCAGATCGTACCCGGCTTCCCTCGCCCGTTCCAAACACGCCTCCACCCGCGCATCGTCAGCCACCGCCGCCGAGATTCCTTCGGCCAGGTCCCGCGCCAGCTGGTTCACTACCGGATCCATAAAGTTCACTCCTGCTGCCAGAGCCGGAAAAGTTGGTGGATTGTACCAAAAACGCGAGCCGGCTGTAGTGAAAGCCGACGGCCGAACCACGGACTGTTAGAATGCGGCGAATGTCTGTGGCCGAATTTCCCGCGGTATTCCCGTTTACACGCGGCATTCAACCGACGATGTATCGCGGGCGGCTGTGGACGATGCGGCAGTACGCCGGTTTCGGGACGGCGACGGAATCGAACGCGCGGTATCGCTATCTTCTGGCGAACGGCGTGAGCGGACTGAGCGTGGCGTTCGACCTGCCCACGCAGATGGGTTACGACTCCGACCATCCACTGGCGTCGGGTGAAGTGGGCCGTGTGGGCGTGGCCATTGACTCGGTGGACGACATGGCGACGCTCTTTGACGGCATTCCGCTGGACGCCGTGTCCTCGTCGATGACCATCAATGCGACGGCGATCATCCTGCTGGCGCTGTATGTCGCGGTGGCGCGACGGCAAGGCGTGCCTCTCATTCAGCTGTCCGGCACGATCCAGAATGACGTCCTGAAGGAATACATCGCGCGTGGCACCTACATCTATCCGCCCCGTCACTCGCTGCGCATCGTCACCGATATTTTCGCGTGGTGCGAGCGTGAGTTGCCGAACTGGAACACGATTTCGATCAGCGGGTATCACATCCGCGAAGCCGGATCGACCGCGGTGCAGGAAGTGGCGTTCACGCTGGCGAACGCGATTGCCTATGTTGAGTCGGCGGTGGCGGCGGGCCTGGACGTCAACAGCTTCGGGCAGCGGCTGTCGTTCTTCTTCGCCGCGCACAATGACTTCATCGAGGAGATCGCCAAGTTCCGCGCGGCGCGACGTCTGTGGGCACGCATCATGCGGGACCGGTTCGGGGCCACCAATCCGCGGGCGCTGCACTTGCGCTTCCACACGCAAACCGGCGGATCCACGCTGACCGCGCAGCAGCCAGACAACAACATCGTTCGAGTAGCGCTGCAGGCCATGGCCGCGATCCTTGGCGGAACGCAGTCACTGCATTGCAACGGACGCGACGAAGCGCTGGCACTGCCCACAGAAGACGCGGCGCGCCTGGCCTTGCGCACCCAGCAGATCATCGCGGCCGAAACCGGCGTAGCCAATACCGTGGATCCTGTCGCCGGTTCCTACGCGATCGAGGAGCGCACCGACGCGATTGAATCCGAAGCGCGCGCGCTCATCGAGAAGATAGACGCGGCGGGCGGCACGTTGGCGGCCATCGAAGCCGGACAGATTCAACGCCAGGTGCAGGATGCGGCGTATGCCGCGCAACTGCGGATCGATCGCGGCGAGGCGATTGTGGTTGGCGTCAACAGGTTTGCCGGGTCTGAAGACCCGGCCTCCGTACCGAGCTCACCGATCGAAGTCATGCAACTCGATCCGGAAGGCGAAGCCAGGCAGGCGGCTTCGGTGAAGGCCATGCGGCAGCAACGCGACGCGCGCGCCTGCGCGCAGGCCCTGGAAGCGCTCACGCGCGCGGCGGCCGGCACGGACAACCTCGTGCCGCACGTCCTTATGGCCGTCGAGGCCCATGCCACCCTGGGCGAGATTTCAGACGCGCTCCGTGGCGTATTCGGCGAGCACCGTGAACTCCACGTCTGACGCGCCGCTGCTTCACGTCGATGGTCTCCGCACCGTCTTTGCCCTGCCGGACGGACGGGAGGTGGCGGCCGTCTCCGACCTGTCGTTAGAGCTGCATCAGGGCGAAACGCTTGGCCTTGTGGGTGAATCGGGCAGTGGAAAGTCGGTCACGGCGCTGTCAATTCTCCGGCTCGTCATGCCGCCGGGCCGCATCACGAAGGGCCGGATTGTTTTTGATGGCCGCGACCTGCTCTCGCTCGAAGAGTCGGTCTTGCGGACGATCCGGGGGCGCCGCATCGGCTTTGTATTTCAGGAACCGATGGTGGCGCTTAATCCGGTCTACACGATTGGCCATCAAATCGCGGAGACGTTACAGGTTCACGGCCTGGCCCGAGGCGCGGCCGCCCGCGCGAAAGCCGTCGAGTGGCTCGCCGCGGCGCGGGTGCCGGATCCCCAGCGGCGGGCGGGCGAGTATCCTCATCAACTCAGCGGCGGACTCCGGCAGCGCGCGATGATCGCGCTCGCTCTTTGCGCCGAACCGTCGCTCGTCATCGCCGATGAACCAACGACCGCTCTCGATGTCACCGTCCAGGCGGAGATCCTCGACCTGCTCCGGGACTTGCGCGCGAAACTCGGACTCGCGCTTCTGCTTATCACGCACGACCTGGGCGTCGTGGCTGAAATGGCTGACCGCGTCGCCGTCATGTACGGCGGCCGCATCGTGGAGGAAGGTCCGGTCGCTGACGTGTTCAAGACACCGGCGCATCCGTACACCCGTGGACTGCTTGCCTGTTTGCCAGGTTCCGCTGTCGGCCGCCGGTTGACTGCGATCGCGGGC
>JBKJJZ010000118.1:0-19951 GCA_046597705.1 Vicinamibacterales bacterium
TGAAGAGTACTTCGACAACTTCTCGGGCGGCACCAGGCACACGATGCAGTCGGTGACCAAGAGCGTGACGTCGCTTCTGACCGGGCTCGCCATCGACCGGGGCCACGTGCGCGTGCAGGATCCCGCCATGCAGTTCTTCCCGTCCTACGCGCCAATCGCCAACCTCGATGCCCGCAAAACCGCGCTGACGGTTGGCGACCTGCTGACGATGCGGAGCGGATTCGACTGGAGCGAGTCGAACTACGCGGGATCGCCGTTGCAGAGAATGAACGACTGCGGCTGCGACTGGCTGCGGTGGGTGCTCGATTGGCCGATGCGGGACGTGCCAGGCAGCCGTTGGGAGTACATCAGCGGCAACACCATCCTGCTCGGTGGCATCGTCAGCGCCGCCTCCGGGCAGCCGCTTGATCTGTTTGCGGCCTCCGCGCTGTTCGCACCGCTGGGGATCACCGACACATGGTGGTTCCGCGGTTCGCCCAACGGCCTTCCGCACACGGGCGGCGGACTCTACCTTCGGCCCAGAGACATGATCAAGCTGGGGCAGTTGGTGTTGGACGATGGCCGGTGGCGAGGTCAGCAGGTGGTGTCGCCGGCCTGGATTCGTCAGAGCATAGCGCGCGTGCAGCCCAACGCCGCCGTGTGGGCGGGCCATACGTTCGACTACGCGTATGGATGGTGGCTCACCACTTCCAGTTTTGGTGATGTCATCACGGCCTCCGGCGCCCGCGGACAGTTCATTTTCGTCGTGCCCGGCGCGAGACTTGTGGTCACGATGACGGGTGAGAACAACGACGGCCTCTGGGTCTCCGGCATCTCGACGCTGTTTTCCCACGTGCTTCCGAGCGTGCGCTAGGAGAAATGCTGCCGGATAGGAGCGCGAAGCGCTTAGCAGTACGTGGCCCGGCTCCGGAATCAGGATGCTGCGAAGCAGCCACCACGAACATTGGGACCTGTCGGACCTACCGGACCTTGGGACTGTGAGAGTCTATGTGCCATGGGTATTTTTCTTGATGTGTTTGGACGTGAGCCGGCTGACGTTGACGATTGCCGCGATGCGATTCATCGAATCGCCGATGAATTGGATCGTCTCGATCCGGACTTCGCTCGTTATCTCGCGTCTTTCGCGTGCATCCTGTCGAGAGTGGCGAGCGCGGACCGCGAAGTCTCCGCTGACGAAGTGGCGGCCATGGAACAATGCGTCCTCGACAAGGGCCGGTTGTCAGGGGAGCAGGCGGCAATGGTGGTGCAGATGGCGCGCACGCATCAGAAATTGTTTGGCGCCACGGATGACTTCCTTGTCACTCGTGAGATCGGCCGCACGGCGTCGTACGAGCAGAAGGTGGCGCTGATCGATTGCCTGTACGCCGTGGCCTCCGCGGACAAACGAATCTTCGCCGCTGAAGGTGACGAAATTGGACGTATCGGGCGTGAGCTCAAGGTCGAACAGTCCGACCTGTCGCGCCTCCGCAGCTCCTATCGGGAGTTTCTCGAAGCACGCAAGAGATTACCTTCGAGTGGCTGACACCACAGCCGCCGCGCTGTTTGCGATCCTCCACGAAGACGACCAGCTGCTGGTGGTGAACAAGCCGGCGGACCTGGTCTGCCACCCCACCAAGGACGGGCCGCTGTCGAGCCTGATTGCCAGGGTGCGCACTCACCTCGGCAACGAGGAAGGCCGACTGGTCAACCGTCTCGATCGTGAGACCAGCGGCGTGGTGCTCATCGCCAAGGGCGCCGTTGTCGCCGGAGAACTCGGACGTGTGGTGGCCGGCACAGCGCACAAGACGTACTGGGCAATCGTGCACGGCCAACTGCCGGACGCGGAGATGCAAATTACCGCACCACTTGGCAAAGACGTGAACAGCCCGGTTGCGATCAAAAACTGCGTCCGCCCCGACGGCGCCGCTGCAGAAACACGCGTCCGCCTCATCCGGACATTTGTGCGAGACGACGCGCCGTTTTCACTCGCGGAAGTGACGCCTTTGACAGGGCGCAAACACCAGATTCGCATCCACCTGGCGCATGCGGGGTACCCGATCGTGGGCGACAAGCTGTACGGTGACGATGAACAGCGCTACCTGCGGCTGGTCGAACGACGGCTGACCGATGACGATCGACGGGAGCTGCGCATGTCGTCGCACGCCTTGCACGCGCGCGCGCTCGCGTTCGACTGGCGCGGCCGTTCGTGGATGTTCGAGGCAGAACCGAGCGAAGAGTTCCGCGCATTCGCCGGTCTGTAGACCCGGCGATCGTAGAATGTCAGAGTCCGCTACATCGGACACTTTTTGAGGAGGAACAGATGAGACGTGCGTGCGTAATGGCGCTGCTTGCGCTGCTGGTGCCGGTGTTTGCCGCAGCCCAGGTCCCGACCCCGGCCCCTGCTCCGGTTGTGGCCCAGAACGATCCTGATGTCGATCTTCAGACCGTAATCAGTGAACCCGACTTCACCCTTGGGGCGTTGCCCACCACCTTGCGGCTGCCCAAGCACAAGATGGCGTTCCGGATCACCCACCGCTTCACGTACAAGATCAACGGCCAGTCGGTCAGCGAGTTCTTCTCGAACGGCCTGGGCTTCGATAGCTCAGCCACCATCGGTTTCGAACTCCGATACGGCCTGGCGAACGGTACGCAGCTGGCCGTGCATCGCACCAACTCCCGCAACATCCAGTTTCTGGCGCAGCACCAGCTTCAGGCTCAACGCGACAACGATCGGTTTTCCGCCGATCTCCTCCTGGGAGTTGAAGGCCAGGACAATTTCACCGAAGAGCACTCGATCGTCGTCGGCGGTGTCGTGTCGCATCAGTTCACTGAGCAGGGCGCGATCTACCTGCATCCGTACGGGGTGTTCAACGTGACGCCTGAGGTCCCGACCTCTGACCGCAAGACCCTCGTGTTGGGGATGGGCGCGCGTTTCCTGATTTTCAAGACGCGTTCGTCCTATGTGGTCGCTGAATTCGCGCCTCGTCTTGCCGGCTACGACGGTGGGAAATCACTGATCATGGTTGGCCTCGAAAAGCGCAGGGGCGGCCATCTGTTCCAGTTGAACCTGTCGAACGGCTTCGGAACGACCCTGACCCAGATCGGCCACGGCGGGCCGTCGGTGGGACACTGGCACCTCGGCTTCAACATCACGCGCAAATTCTACTGACACCGCCTCTCGCGCGATGGCTTCCGTCAGCGACGTCCTGAAGCAACTCAACGCGAAGGGCACGGCCCACGACCTGGCCAACCTCAAGAAGTTCGGCATCACCGCGTCAAAACCCATTGGCGTCTCGATGAAGAACATCCAGGCGGTGGCCTGGAGCCGGGTGCCGAAGTGGGCGAAGCAGAAGGGCGAATTCCAGAAACGCGCCGGGTTTGCGCTGCTCGCGTGCCTGGCCGGTCACGACAAGGCCGCGACCGATGACCAGTTCATCGAGGGCCTGCGCCTCATTGAACAGGGTGCGGCGGACGACCGCGACCTGGTTGCGAAGGGTGTAAGTTGGGCGCTGCGCCGCATCGGTACGCGAAACAAGAAACTGCATGCCGCGTCACTGGCCGTGGCGCGTCGGCTCGCGGCTTCTGATGACGCTTCCGCCCGATGGGTCGGGAAGGATGCCGTTCGCGATCTCACTCGACCACGCTGATTCCTCCCAACGCAGCCGCGACTGAGGGCGTCTAATCCCGTTGTGCGTAGGGCGCCCCGGAGCGCCAATTGGCGCTGCTGAAGCCACGCGGGTGAGGCGCCCCTGAAGGGACGCCCTGCGGACTTCGGCGCCAGTCAGATCAATCCGCGCGCAGCGTGTTCAGCGGATCAGTTGAGGCCGCTCGACGCGCGGGCAGATAACTCGCAAGGCCTGAGACCGCGAGCAGGACGGTGGTGACGGCCACGAATGCCGGCAGGTCCAGGGCATTGGCGCCGAGCAGATAGGCCGAGGTCACGCGTGCCGCCGCGATCGCCCCGGCCAGTCCGATGGCGACACCGATGCCCGCCAGGCGCAGTCCGTCGAGGACGACCATCCGCAGCACATTGGAGGGTCGCGCGCCCAGCGCCATTCGCACGCCGATCTCGCGGGTGCGAAGGCTCACTGCGAACGCCATCACTCCATACAGACCCGCGCACGCCAGCAGCAGGCCGCCCGCGCCCAGGATCCCGGTCACGATTGCCGCCACCCGCTGAGGAAACAGCGCGTAGCTGGCCTCGTCGGCAAGCGACGTCACGGCGGGTGCGGGCACCTGCGCGTCGATGGCATTGACGGCGGCACGAAGCGCCTCGCGCGCCTGCGGACCTGAACCGGCCGCGCGCACGAACAGCGTCTGATTGGCCTGCCACTCCTGCGCCATCGGGAAGTAGACAAACGGTGAGTCAGGCGCGTCCAGGCTCGTGTGCTTGACGTTGCGCGCCACACCGACGATCGCCACCCGTGTGTCGCCGCGCATGAACGTCCGTCCGACTGCCGTGCCGTCATCCAATGTGGCGTTGGCAAAGGCTTCATTGACCACAGCCACTCGAGGGGCGTCCGCCGTGTCGCTACTGGTGAACTCTCGTCCCGCGATCAGCGGAATGCGCAGCGTTTCGAAGTAGCGAACGTCGGCGGTTCCGAATGTGATGCCCAATCGACGGCCGTCCACAGTCACCCTATCGTTGGCTGGCGTGGCCGACAATGGCGTGAAGTCTCCGAACGACACCGACGCGACGCCGGCGCTCTGCTCCATCCGTCGCCGCAGGTCCACGTAGAATTGCTTCGCTGCGTCAGCGTCGTAGCCATACGCCTCGGTCGCAAAGCGGCTGGTCTCCACGTTCGTGACATCGAATCCCGGTCGAATCGCAGCGCCATGCGAGAGCGCGCGCATGAAGACGCCTGCGACGGCCAGCAACACCAGCGAGCCGGCGAGTTGGCCGACGATGAGCGCCTTGGTGAGACGGGAGCGGCGGCCGCTGCTGCCTCGGGACGCATCACTCAAGAGTCCGCCAGGGCGCTGGCCAGTACCGCGAAGAGCCGGTCCGAGCCCGAACGCCAGGCCGGCGATGAGCGACACCAGGAGCGCGAACGCGCCGACGCGGACGTCCGGCGAGAGTTCGAGGGTGAGGGCCGCGTCGCCCGGAAGTGGCAGGCGTTCGAGCGCCGACGTCGCCGCCCACGCGACCAGGAGTCCACCCATCGCACCGAGTGCAAATATGGATAGTGTCTCGGCCAGCAGTTGCCGCACCAGGCGAAGCCGGCCGGCCCCGAGGACGGTCCGCAAGCTCATTTCGCGCTGGCGTGTTGTCGCTCGCGCCGCCAACATCGACGACACGTTTGCGCTGGCGATCAGCAGGACCAGCGCCGCGGCCCCAAGCAGCATGCCGCCGAATCCCAAAATCGCCTGCCGCGCATCGTCTGGCAAACCCGTCAATGGCACGAGGCGGATATCGGTGTAGCGGACGTATGGATCGGAGCCGCCTGGTGCAGCCCAGGCGGCTGTCAGGCCGGCCAACTCTGTCCGGGCTCGTGCGCTGTCCACGCCGGGGCGGAGCCGGCCGAACATCCAGAACCAGGGGGCGTCGGTCAGATCGCGCGAGGGCCTGATGTGCGGCTGCGTGGACAGCGGCACCCACGCGTCGACCCGCAGCGGCGTGAAGACCCCGCTGAATCCGTGACCCGCCACGCCGATTAGCGTGTACGGACGGCCATTGACGGACACGGTCCTGCCGACCGCGTCTGATCTGCCGCCGAAGTTCGACACCCAGAACCGATGCGACACAACCACGGACGTGTCGGGTTGTCCCGTCAGGCCAGGTGTATCGGAGAAGAAGCGGCCAAGTTCCGGTTTCAAGCCGAGCACGGAGAAGTAGCCGGGGCTTACGATGTTGCCCGCGACGGCCACGGTCGCGCCCTCGTGCGCGAGTGTCAGCGGCGCGCGGCTCCACACGGCAACACCGTCCAACAATTGGCTGCCGGTGTCGATGTACTTGTAGAAGTTGTTCGACGCAGAAACACCCTCAGACCAGTCAGGCGTCCGCCGATCGATGCCCACAAGCGCGGTGCCGTTGGCGGTCCCGGGCAAGGGCCGGAGGACGATCGCGTTCATTGCGCTGAAGATGGTGGTGACAGCGCCCACGCCCAGTGAGAGCGCTCCGACGGCCACCAGTGTGAACAGCGGGCTGCGCGTCAAACTTCGACGGGCTAATCGAAGGTCGGACATCAGGGTTTCGAACACAGGCGACCGGTCGCGTGGAGATGCTTGCCTCGTCGATCGATGCTCATCCCACGCCGCCCTCGTCATACGGGGAATCGTGCGAAGCCACAACCCGATGACTCCGGCGATACCCGCGCGACCGCGCGCTGCCCGCAGTTGATCGACGAACACATCCCGCATGTCGTCGCCGTACACCTCCCGAAACGCGCGCGGAAAGAGGGCGAGGATCAGTGCGAACAATCCCGGCGTCCGCGTCATGGCATCAACCTTCGTGCAACCGCGCGGGTGGCGCTGGCGTTGACGAATCGTCGAAGGCGATCGAGTTCAGCGGAGAGTACCCGTTCACCGAGCGGCGTCAGTTTGTAGTAGCGCCGGCGTTCGCCGGCGTCACCCGCGGGCCTGCTGCCCGATTCGGCGACCAGTCCACTCTCCAGCAGTCGCTTGATGACGCGATAGAGGTTTCCGGGATCCAGAACGATCAACTGGTTCGTGTGTTCGGCCACGGCTTGCACCAGACCGTAGCCATGCTGGTCAGTCTCAGCAAGCGCCAGCAGGATCTCGAGGTCAACGGGTTTGAGCGGCAGGTGTTGCTGGGGCTGGTCAGTTGCGGCGGCCATTGTAGTTATTTTAACCATACGACCCGAATTGGCTGATGTTCCGGAGGATCTGCGTAAACGGCCATCGGAGACGGCCGGGCGTCAAATCATCGCCAGCGCACTTCGCCTCAGTTAGGGGTTTCCCATGGGACGCAACTATTGCCTCACACTCTGTAGTCTTTCGATCGTTGTCGGCGCTTGGGCGGCGGTGCCCGAAGCCAGCGAATTCGTGGAGAAATCGATATTGGTGACCGTCCTCGACAAGGACGGCGCGCCCATCAGGGACCTGGCCGCGGCCGAGTTCTCGGTGAGCGAGGATGGCGCCCGCCGAGAGGTGACGAGCGCCGCACTTGCCACGGACTTGCTCTTTGTCTCCGTCCTCATCGACACATCCAAGAGTCCCGCCGGCGACGTCGATCGCCTCCGCGACCTGCGAACCTCCCTGGCGACGTTCGAGAAAACCCTCCACGCGGCCAGTCCCACGGCCGAGATTGCACTCACGACTGTTGGCGGCGCCGGCGTATTGGTCAGGGACTTTACCAACCAGGCCAACGAGTTGGAACGCATAACCAGTCGCCTGACGCCTGACTTGCGCGAGAACTCGGTGGTGCTCGAAGCGTTGATCGATGCCGCGCGCGGACTGGTGGACAAGCCGAGTCCCCGCCGGGCGATCGTCACCATCGACTTCGCGTCGATGGAACGCAGCGAAGTTCAGCCCACCACGGTCATTACGGAGGTGTTGAAGTCGGGCGCGTCAGTCTGGAGCGTCTCGGTCCACGGCTCTCAGGGACTTACGGCGCCAAGGCGCGACACGGCACTGAACTTCCTCACGAAGAATACGGGTGGCGTGCGGGCCACGGCTCTCGTACCTTCAGCCCTTGAGCAGATATTGAAAAACCTCGCTGCGAGCCTCACGTCCCAATACGTGGTGACGTATATGCGTCCCGACGGAGCGGCGCCGAAGGCCATCGTCCCATCCGCCAAGAGGGGCTCGAAATTCCTGATGTCGCCCTTCGTTCAGTAGTGGGGACGGGTGTGGATCTGTGGAAAACTCGAGCGCCCATGGATCGCGCGAGCGATGAGTTTTCCACAGATCGAGACCCGTCCCCCTATGTGGATCCCGCCGCGTCGAGGTTTCACTGCCGATCAAACGGCAACCCGATGTAGTCCGCCGCCTGATCGATGCGCACCAGCAGCTGCGTGTACATGAACGAGATGGACATGCGGCCGTCGGCAAACCGGCTGACGGGAACCGGCAGCCGATTCTTGATGTGCCAGTCGTAAATGTCGTAGAAAACCGACGTGCCCACTTCGCAGAACTCCGGAAACTTGCCGTGGGTCTTCCAATACAACGTGTAGGCCTCGCGCAGTTTGGGCACATATCCGAACGCAAGGGAATTGCTGCGCACGACAGACGCCAGTCCGTCCAGTGTTTGATCGATCTCCGTGGTCTTGCTGGCGATGGTCCGGAGGGCCGCGTTGTCTACGTCCTGAACGGGCGCCTCAGGAGCGGCGGTCTCCGGCGGGCTCGACGTACTATCGGCGCTCGGAGCCACACTGGCGATCGCTCCCAGGGCGGTGCCTGTAACCAGTTCGCGGCGTGTGAGCATAGGGTCTCCTCCAGGGCATTATGACTTTCGGCGCGGCAAAAGCCACGCCCTCCTGCGTTGGACGGGGCGTTCCAATACGAGGGGGCCACTTGCTATTCCTTCGTCGTCTCGCTCTTCGCGATCGCCTCTTCTTTAACGGCGACGTCCAGCCTCTCTGATTTGAGGTCCACGCGCACCCGCGCGAACAAGCTGATGTAGACGTTTGCGATCGCGGTGACCGCAAAGAAGGCGATCACGTATCCGCGCCGGTCGTCGAGCAGCAGATGGAAGCCGCTCAGCCATAAGAAGAACGCCGTGACGTAATGGCTGAAGCAGTACTCGCACGTCAGCGCATAGAAGAACTTCCGGCGGAGCATGCCGCCGTGTTGCGTTTGCGCCGTGAAGTATTCACGCGCCTCCCGGAAGATCTCTTCGTGCGTGACGGTCCACGCAACCGTCGCTACGGGTAGCGCCAGTGTAAACAGCCACATCCATTGCTGCAGCAGCTCCGCGCCCGCCGGAGGAAGCTGGTTCATGACGCTGCGAGTGCCATCGGTCTGTCAAGAGGCGGGACGGTCGGAGGCGGATCGATGGTGGGGTTCGGGTCGATGCCCGGGTCAAGGGGTTCGCTTGGGGGCACACTCGGTGGAGGCATCGGTGGCTCCAGCGGATCAGGGACGATGGGCGGGATCGGCGAAATGGTGGCGTTCAACATGGCAGGCTCCTCCCGCAAGTGTTGTCCGGTGGCGCGGTCTGCGGTGTGCAGTAGTTGACACGTACCGGGCCATTTCCTGTGGTGTTCTGGAGCACATGGCCCCACAGCGGATTGCGATCGGTGCAGTGTGTGCTCTGGCCGTCGTGCTGGCTCCGGCGGCGGCATCGGCCCAGTACTTCGGGCAGAACAAAGTTCAATACGAGCGCTTCAACTTTGAGGTGATGCGAACGGCTAACTTCGACATTTACCACTATCCCGAAGAACGGCCGGCCGTGGAACGTGCCGCCAAGCTTGCGGAGCAGTGGCGCGTCGTGCTCGGACAGCGCTTGAACCACCAGTTGACCGGCCGTCAGCCGCTGGTGCTCTATGCGAGCCAGCCTCACTTCGCGCAGACGCAGGTCATCGAGGGCCTCATTGGCGAGGGCACCGGCGGCGTGACCGAGTTCCTCAAGCGAAGGATGGTGCTGCCGTTCGCCAGCACTCTTGGCGAAACCAGTCACGTGCTGGGACACGAGATGGTGCACGCGTACCAGTACGACATCGGCGGCGAGGGCGCGTTGGGAATGCCGTTGTGGTTCATCGAGGGCATGGCGGAATACCTCAGCCTCGGCCCGGACGACTCGAATACCGCGATGTGGATGAGGTCGCTGGCACTCGAGAAGGAATTGCCGGGACTCGAGGATCTGGACGACCCGAAGTACTTTCCCTACCGCTACGGACATTCCGTGTGGGCCTATCTGGCCGGCCGCTTCGGCGATGGCGTGGTGGCGCGGGCCTACATGGCCGCAGTCGAGTTGAAGAGTGCGCTGGCGGGGATCGAGTCGGCGACCGGAGTGGACATCAAGACGCTGTCTACGCAGTGGCAGACCGCCCTGCGCGAGCGGCATATGCCTCGGTCCGGCACCGCTGAATCGGCCGGCCGTACGGTGGTCTCAAGCGACGGGCCGCGCGGTGGACGCCTCAATGTCTCACCCTCGCTCAGTCCCGACGGCAAGTGGCTGGTGTACTTGTCGGAGCGGAGCCAGTATTCCATTGACCTCTACCTGACGGAAACGGCCACGGGACGAGTAGTGCGGAGACTGACCACAACGGCCACGGATCCTCACCTCGAGAGCCTGCAGTTCGTTGCGTCCGCGGGCGCGTGGGATCGCGCGAGCCGCCAGTTTGCATTTGCCACGATCCGCAACGGTCAACCGGTCATGACCATCGTCGATGTCACGGGCAAAGTTGGTGACCGCGAGATTGAGATGGGTCCCGTGGACGAGGCGTGGCATCCGACATGGTCGCCCGACGGCTCGTCGATCGCATTTGCCGGTCTCGAGGGTGGCTTGTCGGATTTGTTCGTCCTCGACGTCAAGTCGGCTGCCGTGACGCGATTGACGAACGACGCCTTCGCCGAGCTGCAGCCGGCATGGTCGCCTGACGGGCAAAGCATTGCGTTCGTCACGGACCGGTTCTCGTCGAATCTGGACGAACTGCAGTTTGGCGAACTCAAGCTGGGACTGCTGACCGTCGCGTCCAGGGCGATACGGCCGCTGCCGGCATTTGACGCCGGCAAACACCTCAACCCTCAGTGGAGCGCAGACGGGGCGTCGCTTCTTCTCGTGGCCGAGCCCGACGGCGTGCCGAATGTCTATCGTCTGAGCCTGGCCACGCGGCAGTTCACGCCACTCACTTCGGTGTCGACGGGTGTGTCCGGGATCACGGGACTCAGTCCCGCGTTGTCGTACGCCGCTGGCGCGGACCAGTTTGCGTACGGAGTCTTCGTGGACGGTGGGTATGACATTCGGGTGGCGGACGCCTCTTCTGCCGCCGCCGCAGTTGCCACTCCGCCCACGCCGGCGCCTGGGCGACCTCGCGCATCGGTATTGTTTGGCAGCACGGCGGCGCAGCAATCGATGGAGGAACTGACCCGGGCGGCCGCCAGGGCGTCTCACGCCGCCGACCCCCAGACGAATCCGTACCAGCCGAAGCTGGCGCTGGACTTCCTCGGAGGCACGGCCGGAGTTGGTGGATTCAGCAGCAGCCGCGGCGGCTATGCCGCGGGCGGCCTCGGCATGCAGTTCAGCGACGTCCTCGGCCAGCACAATCTCGGCGTGCAGGCTCAGGTCAACGGAAGCGCGCGGGACCTTGGCGGACAGGTCACCTACCTCAACCGCAAATCACGCTGGAATTGGGGCGGCGTTGCGGGACTCATTCCCTACGTCACCGGCGCCTTCAGTCAGTCGCGGGCCAGCGCGAACGGCGTGCCGGTCATCGTTGACGAGGAATTGGTCTTCCGGCAGACCGATCTTCAACTGGCGGGCATCACGATGTATCCGTTCAGCCGCGCCTTACGGTTTGAGCTGCAAGGTGGCGGCCGCCGGATCTGGTTCGACCGCGAACGCAGGACGCGATTCTTCAACGCCAACAGCGGCGACTTTATTGATGAAACTGTGGAGACGTTCGACGCGCCCTCCACGCTCAATCTCGCCGACGTTTCTGGCGCCCTGGTGTATGACCAGTCCCTGTCTGGTCCCGTCGGCCCCATTCTGGGCCAGCGATTCCGGTTCGAGGCGGGACAGACCGCAGGCTCCCTCAATTTCACCAACGTCATGGTGGACTACCGTCGATACCTCAGCCCGTTCAGGCCAGTGACCTTAGCTGTGCGCGGTGTGCACATCGGCCGCTATGGGTCCGACGGGGAGGATGCGCGACTGTCTCAACTGTTCCTGGGCTACTCCTCCCTCGTGCGAGGCTACGACGTGAATTCCTTCGACGCGCAGGAGTGCGGAGCGGGCTTCGACCAGGGGTCGTGCCCGGCTTTCGAACGGCTGCTGGGATCGCGCCTGCTCGTGGGGAATGCCGAACTGCGCTTCCCGCTCTTTGGCCTGTTTTCTGGCGACTACAAATACGGGCCCATCCCGATGGAAGGGTTCCTGTTCGCTGACGCCGGCGTGGCCTGGACTTCTGCGGGACGGCCGGATCTTGCCAAGCGCAACTCGTATGTGACTTCGGTCGGCGCCGGGATGCGCGTCAACGCCTTCGGGTACGCCATCGTTGAACTCGCCGGTGTGCGCGCTCTCGATCGGCAGAACAAGCGCTGGCGGTTCGTCTTCACGTTGAATCCGAGCTTCTAATTCTAGGAGGACGTGATGGCGCTCAGGCCCGACCCAGGCCGCAGGCCTCTTCAGAGGTACGTAGGGCGTCCCTTTAGGGGCCGTAGGGCGTCCCTTTAGGGGCGCCGGTACCCGTCAGCAGGCTTCGGGCTGCGCCGCACGAGTGACGTCTTCGACGTAGCGCTCGAGCGCCCGGGCGCGATGGCTGGGCGTATGCGCCCGCATCAGGCGCCGCCGGGCGCGCACGCTGAGCGCCTTCCGGACGGTATCAGGCACGTCGCACAAATGCTGAGCGACGTCTTCTGCGGAGCCCGCAACCAGAACTTCCGCACCGGGCTCGAAGAACTGATCAAGTCCCGTCCAGTAGTCCGTGATGATGGGCGTGCCGCAGGCCGCAGCCTGAAACAGCCGGCTGTGTGGCGCGCCGCCTTTGGCGGCGTCAGGAGTCAGGTTCAGCGCGAATCGCTGCTGCGCGTAGAACCCGCGCTGGTGTGTGTTGGCGACTGGCGCGATGCGCCGAACATTCACTGGCCATGTCCGGCTGTCATCGCAGATGCTGCCGGCCACCACAAACCGTTGTCTCGGCATGCGCCGGGCGACATCCAGCAGGAACTCCTCCACCAATGGGCACTCTTGAGGCGCGTCGCTCGAGACGTACCCCAATTCCCATTGCTTGGTCGCGTCCATGGGAGTGTGCCACGCAGGATCGAACGAGCCATGGAGGGGCCGCGCGTACCCGTTTAGCTGCCCGGCAATCCTGGCCAGTTGCGAGCCGCCGGCCAGGGAGAGATACAGGTCGTACTCAGAGAGCGGCGCCCGTCCACGAGTAGCACCAAGCGAGGCCAGAGTAGCGGCCGTATCGAAGTCGTAGAATGCCCGCACCCCTCGTGCTGATTCCATGACCCACTGGGCAATCTGATCCCCGTCTTCAAGCGACGATCCGACCACCACGCAATGCGCGGTGCGGATATCGCGGGTGAACCGTGCGCGGAGGTCGTCGATGGAGGCGTAGAACTGCACCTCGCCACAGGCGGCGGTCACGTCCTGGGAGTACGCCCGCTGTTCAGTGAGACGCTCCAGAAAGAGAACGTGATGACCGCGCGCAACCAGGGCTCGCAACAGCGTGCGATACACGGGCGCGTGGGTGTTGTCCCAGAGCGACGTGATCGACAGTCCGAGAAAAACGAAACGTCTGGGAAATGGAGCCACCATGGACCTCACCTTCGCCAGCCATTTGTGCAACTTTGATACCACCCGGCTTTTGCGCCGAAATCCTCTGCCGCCAGCGAACAGACATGAGCCCTGTCTTCGGATTACCTACAGTTGGAAGATGTTTTCCTCTGCGACAAGGGACGTTCGGCTGGGTCGCGATACACTCCCGTGGTCATGACGCTTCATCACTTGCCTCGTCTCTTAGCGATGGCGCTCGCCATTGGCGTGTGTGTAACTGTGCCCGCTTACGCACAGGCGCCTCCGACAGGTCCGCTGGTCCTGCATATTCCCAGCAGCGCGCGCACGGCAGCGCTGGCAAACGCATGGGTGGCGGGTCGGGATCTCGATGTGGTGTTTCACAATCCCGCCCAGCTCATTGGCGCCAGATCCGGTTTCGATCTCTCGCTGGCCCGGCTCGGCCCCGCATCGAAGATGGTGTCGATGGCGTCGATCTATGCGGCCGGTAAATGGTCGGCCACGTTTGGATGGGGCGCCCAGATCGTGGGCTTCAACGCCGACGCCGCCTCGTCATATCCCTATTCGGAGGAACTCACGCTGGCTTCGGGTTCACGCACAGGGACCAGCGCGCTCGTCACGGCCGGCGGGGCCATCGTCTTCAAGGGCTTTCGGGTGGGTGCCGCGGCGAAGTACGTGACGGACATTGTTTCCACCGCACCCAACGTGCTGAATCCGACACGCGTGAATCAGCATCTCCTTCTTGCCGACGTCGGAGTGGCGCGCAATCTCTTCGGCGGCGCCGCGGCTATTGCGTTTCAGAATGTCGGCCGCCATTCGCGCGACGCGGGCGTCTACCTCCCGATACCTAGGCAGGTGGCACTGGGGTGGTCCACTTCGAGAGGGGCCGGGCCGCTCGACCTGAGCCTGTTCAGCCAGGTGACCGTGCGCAAGGGCTGGACCTCTCCGGCGTTGGGACTCGAGGCCGGCTACAGCTGGATTGAGGGCGTGAACGTGACCCTCCGCGCCGGCGTCAAACGTCCTGAGACCGAGGCCGAGAAGCCCCTCTCACTGGGCGCGGCCTTCACGCTCGATCGGTTGACGGTGGAGTACGCGGTGCGTTTGTTTGACGGCGGCAGGTCCGCCAATGGAGTAACGCTGCGATGGCGCTGATAGCAATGACCCACCTTCGCGCTGCGCGCTACGGCGGGCAGGCACTGGCGGTTGTGTTGGCGGCTGCCGTGGCGGCCGCGGGTTGTACGCAGGCGCTCAAATTCATGAACGACGATTCCGTGGCGGTTCTGTCGAAGCAGACCATTACGGCTCCAAACCCGGCGGATCGCGGCCCGCACACCGTGAAGACAATGTTTTACGGCTCGGGGACGGATAAACAGCGTGCCGAATTTCGAACCGGTGTCACCATCAAGACCAAGGCCGTGGACGTCACGCCGTTCGCGACGGTGACAGGGGACGCCGCAAAGCAGCGCAAAGCGTTCTTCGGGTTCGATCTGAAGGCCGCCCCGCTCAACGGCCGCGTCTGGTATCCCGATGGCGCCGGCCCCTGGCCGCTCGCGCTCATCGTCCACGGCAATCACACCTATCGAGAGTTTTCCGATCCGGGTTATGGATACCTTGGCGACTTGCTGGCGTCACGCGGATTCATCACTGTCTCAGTGGATGAGAACTTCATCAACGGCCTGAGCGCCGAGAATGACGGCCGCGCGTGGCTGCTGCTCAAGCACCTGGAGGCGTGGAAGACCTTCAACGAGACGGCCGACGGCCCGTTCTTCGGCCGCGTGGACATGGACAACATCGCGGTGATGGGCCACTCGCGAGGAGGCGAGGCGGCGGCAACCGCCGCGGCCTTCAATCGGTTGAAGTACTACCCCGACGACTTCAAGCAGGAATTCAAGTTCAACTTCAACATCAAGGCGGTGGTGGCCATTGCGCCGGTGGATGGGCAATACAAGCCCTCGAGCGTGTTTACGCCGCTCGAGAACGTGAACTACCTGATCATCCATGGCTCGCATGACGGCGATGTGTCCACGGCGGTGGGCGCGCGTCAGTACGAACGCCTGCAGTTCACGGATGGCCAACCGTGGTTCAAGTCGATGGTCTTCATGTATCGCGCCAACCATGGGCAGTGGAACACGGTCTGGGAAAACAAGGACAACGGTCCGCGCAGCGGCCGGTCACTGGATCTGCGCACGCTCATCGATCCCGAGGCGCAGCGTCAGATGGCCAAGGTGTTTATCTCAGGTTTCCTCGAAGCCACGTTGCATCAGAAGCGCGACTACGTGCCGATGTTCCGCGACCATCGGACGGCGGGGGCCTGGCTGCCAAAGACGCTGTACACCACGAAGTTCCAGGAGAACGGCTTCAGGGCCCTCGCGTCTTTTGACAAGGACGTCGACCTGACAACGGGGTCCGTACCCGGTGTCACGCTGGCGGGAGAAGGTCTTTCCGCGTGGAAGGAAGAGGCGGTGCCATTTCGCGGGCGGGGAGGCGACAACCAGAATCACAACGCCGTGACCCTCGGTTGGAACAATCATTTCCCGGCCGACGAGAAGGCCAAAGACGCACACGCCATTGAATACGCGCGGGCCTCAGTGGAAGCCCGAAGGGCCAAAAAGCCCGTGCCTGTGTGGAAGGACGCGCAGGGTGAAGTTGCGCCGGCGGCCACGTTTGCCGTCACGCTGTCCGACAGGATTCGCAGTTCATGGGGCGTGAGCGACCGCAGCGCCCTCTATCTGTCGCTTGCGGCCACGAACACCAAGCCTGGACCCCGCGCCCGGCCGAAGGACCCGAAGAAGGAAGGGGCGGACGAAAAGAAAGACGAGAAGAAGCCGGATCCGAAAAAGCCTGCGGTGAAACCGCCGCCGAAGCCGAAAGAACCGAAGCGTCCCAAGGAAGAGCCGGACCAGACGCCGATCGATCTCACGGTGGAACTCACCGACACCGCCGGGCACGTCGTCCGCCTCCCGCTGAGCCAGTTTGGCATCGCGCGCCGCCCTCTGGACACGCGCCTCTACCGTCGTCAGGGGCGAGATGCGCAGCGCTTCAGCACGATCTTCGAATTGATCCCGCAGACGTTTGTGATGCCGATTGCGGATTTCGCGAAGACGTCAGCCGAGTTCGATCCGCGGCAGCTGGCGACGATACGGCTGCTGTTTGATCGCACTGAGGCTGGTACGATCGTTCTGGAACACGTGGGCCTTTCCACCCCGACCGATCCCGCGTTCCTGGCCGCGCCCGTGCGCTAATTTGCCGGACCTGAAGGTCCGGCCTCCAGACGGCAGGAGGCCGGGTCTTTAGACCCGGCGACGTGTATCATCCCCTCACCCAACTATCCAGGAGGATCCCTATGTCTCCAATCTGCAAGACTATTTTGGCGCTTGGCTGTGCTGTCGTCGCCGGCGCGGCTTGGCCAGCGCTGCAGGCGCAGACGCCTGCGGCTCGCCGGCGGCTGCTGAACGTGCGCGACACCCAGAACTTCGTGAGTGTCGGCAGTCCGTCGATCTCGCCCGACGATCAGTGGGTGACCTACACCCAGACGGTTCGCGACTGGGATGATGCGCAGTGGAGGACGAAGACGCACTTGTGGCGAGTGAAGATTGACGGCACCGGTGCGCGGCAACTGACGTTTGGCGATGCGAACACCACCGCGCCTGAGTGGTTTCCGGCCGGCGACAAAATAGCATTCCTGTCTTCGCGCGGTGCGGCGCCGGCCACCGCGGACTCTGATGGCGGCGGCAGTCAGGTGTTCTTCATGCACGTCGATGGCGGGGAAGCCTGGCCCGCCACAAAGCATGCAGGCGGCGTGACGGCGTTCTCGATCTCGCCCGATGGCAAGACGCTGCTGCTGACCGCGCAGGATCCCCTCACCGCCGAAGATCGCCGGCGCCGCCGGGATCGAGACGATGCGGTGGTGGTGGACGAGACGTTCCGATGGTCGCACCTGTGGTCGTTTGATATCGCGACTGGGAAAGAGACCCGTCTGACCGACGGGCAGTTCGTCGTGAGCGACCCGCAGTGGTCGCCCGATTCGAAGAAGGTGGCGTACGTCACACGTCCCACGACCAAGGTGGATGATGCGGCGTGGTCGGATGTGTGGGTTGTGGAGATGGGGGGCACACCGCGCAAGTTCTTCGAGAACCGCGGGCCCGACACGAGCCCTCGGTGGTCGCCCGACGGCACCATCCTCGCGATCGCTTCGAAGCCACAGCCTGGCAACACGCAGTGGTACGACAAGCTGCATCTCTTCCCGGCCGCCGGCGGCGCGCCGAAGGTTCTCCTGAAGGATTTCGATCTCGACTTTGCGGGTCCCACATGGTCGCGCGATGGAAAGCTCATGTATTGGTCCACGGGCAAGGGTACCAAGACCGAGCTGTTCGGCGTGGATGTCGCGACCGGAGAACTCACCACCACGCGGGCGCCGATGGCGGGTGTGAGCGGCGCGTTCCAGCTGTCCCATGACAACAACAGCTGGGTCTTCTCCAACAGCACGGGCACGTCGTCGCCTGATTTGTGGGCGGTTCGACGGCAGGGCGGTGGCTATTTGGCGCCGGTGCGACTGACGAACACGAACCCCTGGATTACCGCCGACCAGGTGCAGCTGGGCAAGGTGGAGACCGTCAGGTGGACGAACTCTGACGGCGGCACCATCGAAGGCGTGCTCACTCGGCCCGTCGGCTATCAGGCAGGGATTCGATATCCGCTCGTCGTCAATCCGCATGGCGGTCCGAGTGGCGCCTCAACCGAAGGGTTCAGTTCATTCAACCAGGTGCTGGCGGCCAACGGCTTCCTCGTGTTGCAGGTGAACTTTCGCGGCAGCACGGGCTACGGACAGAAGCACGTGAACGCCAACCAGAACAACTGGGGCATTGGCGACTACGACGACATCATGAAGGGCGTGGACTACGTCATCGCCCAGGGTTGGGCGGATCCGAATCGGATGGTGGCGTACGGCTGGAGCTACGGCGGCTACATGACGTTCTGGATGTCGACGCAGACCGATCGCTTCAAGCTCATCTCGCCAGGTGCGGGCCTGACGAACCTGTACTCGATGTATTCAACCACCGACATTCCCGCGTATCTCGGATGGTTCTTCGGCACGCCGTGGGACAACGAGCCGGTCTACAGCAAGCTTTCGCCCATTCGCTACGTCAAGAACGTCAAGTCGAAGATGCTCATCATGCACGGCGCGGCAGATGAGCGCGTGCCGCCCACTCAGGCGGACGAATTCTACAAGGCATTGAAGGACCTGGGTAAGGACGTGACGTATGTGAGGTATCCGCGTCAGGGCCACGGCATCACCGAAACGCGTCTGGCCATCGACCGCAATCGTCGCTACGTGTGTGCGTTCACGGCGGCGGTAGGTCTGACTGCCACGACTGAGTCCTGCAAGGACGGATTGCCGGTAGCGGATGCACCAGTTCCGAAGCCATCGGGTTCAGGCGGAATCGTGGATGTAGACATTCCCTGGAGTGGCCAGGCGAGCGCTTCGGATGGACGGCTGCTCGATCGTGGTGTCTTCGAGGTCATTCGGCGCTGAGGACGGAATACCTGCAGCTCCTCTCGCCCATGCTCAGGTTGGTTTGTTGCTGCAAATCGCGCTGGCGTTCACGCTGGAGATGTGGCGGAGGCTGTTGTAAGACGTAGGGCGTCCCTTCAGGGGCGCCGAGACTGGCCTGGGATCGTCCAGAGATACAGCGTGTCGCCATTCGCGAGGATCTCGCGATCGGGCTTCCAGTCTTCCATGTCAAAGCCGTGAGAGACCACTCGCGCGCCCGGCTTCAGTTCGGACCGCACCTTGTCGCGCATCTGCATATTCACCTTGGGCAGCAAATACATCGTCACAACCGTCGCCTCATCGAGGATGACGTTTGACAGATCGCCCTGCTCGAACTTCACCAGATGCTCCACACCGGCAGCCCTGGCATTCGCGCGGCCTTCATCGAGCCGTTGCGGGTTGATGTCCACGCCAACGGCGCGAGCGCCGTACGTCTTCGCCGCGGCGATGACCACGCGACCGTCGCCACAACCCAGGTCGTACACGACGTCACTGGCCTTGACGTCTGCCAGCTTCAACATGGCGTCCACGGTCTCGCTTGCCGTGGGGACGAAGGGTACGAGTCCGATTAGTTCGAAGGACGGGACGTACCCCGACTTCACGTCGGTCGCCACACGCCCGTGCTCATCGATGACCACGACAGCGGGCACGTTCACGGCCCCGAACAGAGCGCGTCCGGCCAGGTGCGGGTCGAGAAGTACGCGGGAGCGAAACGTGTGTGCGCGATTGGATTCAGCCGTCCCTGCGGCGATGAAGATCAATTCTGGAGCCTTCGCCAGGCCGCTCTGCTCCTGCGTCTTGATGTCCGGCACCATCTGTTGGCAGCTGCAGTCCGCCGGATCCCAGAACACGAGCGCTCGGTTGCGGCCGCGCAGCGACGAGAGATCGAAAGCACTGCCGTCGAGATCAACCAACTCGAGCGACGGCACTGGTTGGCCCTTCTTGATGGGTGGCGGCAGGTTCGCTCGGACGATTAGACTGCGAACCTGATCGGCGCCTTCGGCCAATCGGCTGGCGATCCTGCCATCCCTGATCACGACCGCGGAGGGTGTGCC
>JBKJJZ010000206.1:0-2566 GCA_046597705.1 Vicinamibacterales bacterium
TCCGGGTCAGACGAGGAGAACGACTGGGCGCGGCAGGCTCTGCCGACCGCCGATCTGGTGGTGAACGCCACGCCGCCTGGCGCCACCGCGCAGTTGTACGACTCATGGGTGTCGCACCCGCCGACCGGTGTGATCGCCGATATCTCCAGCATCAAGACGCCGCTCATCGCCCCCATCCGCCGCCTTCAGGACTCAGGTGCGCGCGTGGCGTCGCTCCACCCGATGTTTGGTCCGTCGGTTGTGCTGCTGCGTGAGTGCGATGTGGTGATTTGCGACACCGGTGACGTGGAGGCCACTTCGGTCGTCGAACAGTTGTTCGCGCTGACCACCGCACGGCTGCTGCACCTGCCGCTCGATGAGCACGATCGGTTGATGGCGGATGTCCTGACACTGGCCCATGCCACGGTCATCGCCTTCGCGCTCGCCCTGCCCGAAGCGCCGGTGCCGGTCCGCAGCACCACAATGGGCGCGCTCCAGACGCTGTCAACGGCGCTCATGCGCGAAAGCCCGGATGTCTATTACGAGATTCAGGCGCTCAACCCGAACTCAGCCTCCGCGCTGGGCCGTCTGGCCGACGCGATCAGCCGCGTGTCATCAGCGGTTTCATCCCGCGATGCGAAGGCGTTTCGGTCCTTGATGGACGACGGACGGGCGCGGACCGGTGGGTAGTGTGGCGCTGCGGTGCGTAGGGCGTCCCTTCAGGGGCGCCGATTGGCGCGGCTAAAGCCACGCCCTACGTACGACACTCTATTTGCCCCTTTGTCCTTGAACAGGCTTCCAACCACGAAGCCCACGTTGGCTGGCCTCTCCCCGAGCCTCCGCATGAAGTAGGGAAACCATTCCTTGCCGAACGGCACGTAGACGCGGAACGGGTGGCCCTCCTTGGCGAGCGATGTCTGCAGGTCACGGCGGATGCCGTACAACATCTGGAATTCGTACTTCTCGTTTGCGATGCCGCTGGCCGCGGCAAACGCCTTCGTCTCGGCGATCATGGCCGGGTCGTGCGTCGCAATCGCCGGGTATGTGCCATTGGCCAGGAGAAGTTTCATCAACTCGACGAACGCGGCATCCACGTCGGACTTCTGCTGGAACGCCACGGCGGGCGGTTCCAGATAGGCGCCTTTGACCAGCCGCACGCGCGCGCCCATCGTGTTGAGCCGGGCGATATCCGCGGGAGATCTCCGCAGGCACGACTGGATGACGAGCCCCGCCTGGTGATACCCGATGTCCCACGTCGTCTCGAAAATATCGAGCGTGCGATCCGTGTAGGGCGAATTCTCCATGTCAATACGCACGAAGAATTCGGACTTGGCCGCCACGTCGAGTATCCGCCGGAGGTTGTCGATGCAGGTGGCCTGATCGACGTCCAGGCCGAGTTGCGTGAGCTTCAGTGAAATATTGCGGCCGACGCCGGCCCGTTCGATGGCTTCCATCACGCCGATGTATCCCAGCGTGGCGGTCATCGCATCAGCACGCGAGGCCACGCTTTCGCCGAGCAGGTCCAGCGTGACCATCAGGCCCTGCCGTTCCACCTCATGCGCGGCGGCGATCGCCTCTTCCACCTCTTCGCCCGCGATGAACCGGCGCGCGAAGCTGCCCGGCCGCCGCATGCCGTACCGCGAGGCCAGCGCCTTGAGCGTATCGCTGCCCGCAAGCATGGTGAATGCTGCCTTCGGCAAGGCGGCAAACATCAGAGCGCCTCGCTGAGGGCGCGCGCGAACTCCGTGGTCGACGACGAGCCGCTCAGGTCGCGTGTGCGGACCTGGCCGGCCGTCAGCACGCGTTCGAGCGCGGCCATCACACGTGTGGCCGCATCGGTCTCGCCAATGTGACGGAGCATCATCACCGCCGACAACAGCAGCGCGGTTGGGTTCGCGCGATCCTGGCCCGCGATGTCCGGGGCGCTGCCATGCACGGCCTCGAAGACGGCGGCCTCGGTGCCCAGATTCGCTCCCGGCACCAGGCCCAACCCGCCCACCAGGCCCGCGCAGAGATCAGACACGATGTCGCCGTACAAATTGGGCATCACCATCACGTCAAACTGCTCGGGCTTCATGACCAGGTGCATGCAGGCCGCATCCACGATGCGTTCGTCATACGCCACAGCGGGATAGCGCGCGGCCACGGAGCGCACGGACTCCAGAAACAACCCGTCGCTGAGCTTCATGATGTTGGCTTTGTGAACGGCCGTAACCCTCTTCCGGTTTTCACGCTGCGCGAACTGAAACGCAAACTCCGCAATCCGGGTTGATGCAACAGCCGTGATGATCTTCAGGCTTTCCACCACGCCCGGTACGATCACGTGCTCGAGACCCGAGTACAGGTCTTCGGTATTCTCCCGGACGATGATGAGATCGACGTTCGACCAGCGCGCCGTGACGCCGGGAAGATTGCTGACCGGCCGCAGATTCGCGTAGAGGTCCAGCGCCTTGCGCAGCCCGACGTTGACGCTGGTGAACCCTTCACCAATGGGCGTGGTGCACGGGCCCTTGAGCGCCACTTTGTTTCGCGTGACCGAGTCCAGCAATTCCACCGGCAGCGTCTGTCCGGTCTTTTCGAACGCGAC
>JBKJJZ010000231.1:0-8639 GCA_046597705.1 Vicinamibacterales bacterium
CGAAGAAATTGACAGGAAACTGCGGCCGCACTTGAACGACCTGGCCAGCTGGGCATTTAAGAGCCTCGCCACTGAGGTGCGGCGGATGGGCGCGCAACCGGTGTGGGCGCTGATTCCAATGCCCAAAGAAAAGACGCGCGACAGTCCCGAAGCCGCGAAGCTCCTCCTTTCCCTGGCCGTTGACGCCGGCTTTCTGGTCATCGACATGCAAGACGTCTATATGGGGCGTGATCCTGAGTCGCTGATCCTGAACGACGCGGACTATCACCCGAATGCTGAAGGACATCGGGTCATTGCCGAACGCCTCTATCGGGAAGTGGTCAACTTGTCGCCTGGCATCCTGGCGCCGGCGACCGCCGCCGAAGCCAAAGACCAAGCGCGACGATGGGCCGAATGGAACCGGACACGGCGCCCAGCCGGAAATCTGCCATAGGGAAATGGCGGGGAACCGAGGAACCGAGGTCACGATGCGGAGTAATACGGATGGCAGGCAATACTTCGTGGGTATCGGTGCGCATCGGGCTGGCACAACCTGGTTGTCCCAATATCTCCTCGAACACTCCCAGGTCGCCTTCAGTCCGATTAAGGAGCTTCACTACTTCGACGCGCCGCCGACGGCGCCGACAACGGCGAATGCCACCCAGCGACGGCTGGCGCGCTTCGACCGGCTCGAAAACCGGAGGGACCGAGCGTCGGGCAGCCGCAAGGAGGCCTTGACGAAGTACCTCCACCGGGGAGCCTCGAACCGCAACGACGACGACTACCGCGACTATTTCGACCTGATTTGCGATGGGCCGCAGCGGGTCTTCGGTGAAATTACGCCGTCGTATTCGCTGCTCGACGAAACGGGCTTCGGGCGCATCCTCCGCTGTTACGCCGACGCGAAGTTCATCTTCATCATGCGGAATCCCGCGGACCGGCATTGGTCGCACTTGCGCGCGGCGGAAACGCGCCGGATTGAGTCGTTCGACGCCGCCTCTGGGTTGCAGCCAAGCCTCACCATGCCGTTGTTCACGCAACGCACCGACTACCCGCGGACGCTCGAGGCGTTGTTTCGAGAGGTGCCGGCCGAGCGCGTGTGCGTCGTCTTCTTCGAGCACCTGATGTCGGCGGCAACGGGTGAGACGGAACTGCGGAAGATCACCAACTTTCTCGGCATCGACTTTGTGGAACCGCAGCTCCAGCACAAGGTGAACGCCAGCAAATCAATCCCGCTTCCTGAGGCTCAGCGCGACCTGGTTGTCGCCCGCTACGGTCCCGTCTACGAGTACGTCGGGGCGCGCTATGACGATCTGCCCTTGAGCTGGCGGGCCGACTGCGAACTTTTGCGCTCGCAGCACAAGGCGTAGTGCCGCCGCACTATGGTGACTTAGCGGAGAGCGTCAGCGCAGGCTTTTGGGGCGCATGTCAGTCCACACATCCGCGATGTGCTTCAGGCAGTCCATCTTCGGGCCGCGCTTTCCCGCTTCACTCCATCCTGGCGGCAACTCACGATCGACGGGCCAGATTGAGTACTGTTCTTCGTGGTTGACTACCACACGGTAGTCAATATTGCTTTCGAGTTCTTCCAGATCCTGCATGTCGGGCCGGGGCCTCCGTCACAACTGGGCGTTCGAGCCCCATGTTACGCTAACCATCCACTCTCGAGGACGACGAGACATGACGACCTCTTCGAATGATGATCAGCGCGGCCGTCACTGGCAATCTCTGCTTTCGAATGCACCGCCCATCATCGACCTGGCCACCGACCGGCCTCGACAGGCGGTGCAATCCTATCGTCGCGGACGCGCCGAGTTCCGCCTCGATCGCCGCGGACTGACCGCGGTCGCCGCGCACGCGGCCGCGACAGGGTGCGCGGCCGATGAGGCGATGCTGGGCGCCTTCCTCGCGCTTCTCCACCGTCACACGAGCCAGGACGAAGTCGTCCTTGGTGTGGCGCGTGGCGATGACGTCGAGCCGATGCCGTGGCGATTCGATCTATCAGGTTTGCCGAGTTTTTCTGAGGTCCTTCGGCGAGTGGCTCGGGCCGGCGCGGATACTCGAGTCTGCCCGCCTCTGGGACTGGCCGAGCTGACGCGGCAGCTACTGCCCGTCGCCGGGACGAGGCACCATCCACTGTTTCAAGTCGCTTTCGTCGGCGGCGCCGCCGCCGAAGAACCGAAGACGCCGCCGGGTGCCGTGCCGCTCGATCTTATCTGCCTGCTGCCCGAAGGAAACTCGACCGGCACGCTCGTCTACAACGCCGACTTGTTTCACGAGGAGACCATCGCCCGCATCGCCGGCCGCTTCGACAAGCTGCTCATCGGCCTGAGTGGCGCGGCGGACATTCCGGTCGCCGCAATCGATTTGATTCCCATTGAGGAACGTCGGTTGCTCGTCACGGCATGGAACGACACGGCCGCGGAGTTCCCAGCCGACCGTTGCCTGCATGAACTCTTCGAAGAAAATGTCCGTGCGCAGCCGGACGCTCCCGCGGTGGTTATGACCGGCACGCAGTACAGCTACGCCGACCTGGATCAGCGAGCCAATCGCCTGGCTCATTACTTGCGAGGCCTCGGTATTCGCCCCAACGACCCCGTCGCGCTGGCGGTTGAGCGCTCGATCGAGATGGTGGTGGGGCTGGTGGGCATTGCCAAGGCCGGCGGCGCGTACGTTCCCCTCGACCCCAATTATCCCCATGAGCGCCTGATGCTGATGCTGCAGGATTCCGGCGCCACGGTCCTTGTGACTCAGGGCCACCTGGCGGAGCGGTTTTCTTCGAGCCACGCGCGCGTCGTCCGCCTTGACGACGATTGGGAAACGATCGCGAGCGAACGCGCCGAACCGCCGGAGAGCGTCGTCACCCCTTCGAACCTCGCGTACGTGATTTTCACTTCAGGGTCCACCGGTCGGCCCAAGTGCATCGCGCTGGATCATCGCGGACGGGTCAACAACTTCCATGACTTCAACCAGCGTTTCGCGATCGGCCCGGGCGATCGCTTGCTGGCCCTGTCGTCGCTCAGCTTTGACATGACCGCCTACGACATCTTCGGCACGTTGATGGCCGGCGGCGCGATCGTCCTGCCGACACAGGCGGAAGAACGTGACCCGGCGCAGTGGGCACGGTTGATGGCTGACTATCGTGTGACCGTCTGGCATTCGGTTCCCGCCCTGTTGGCGATGCTGGTCACTTATGCCGAGCATCGTCCGATGTCGGCACCTCACTCGCTGCGGCTTGTGCTGCTCGGTGGTGATTGGATCCCACTCGACCTTCCCGAACGTATCAAGGCTTTGGTCCCGGGTGTGCGAAGGATCAGCATGGGCGGCGCCACCGAGTGTTCGATGGACTCGACCATCTATGAAATTGCCCAGGTCTCGGCCGAGTGGAAGAGCATCCCCTACGGTTTTCCGATGCGCAACCAGCTGGCTTTCGTCCTCGACAGCTTCGGTCACCTGGTCCCCGCAGGCGTTCCCGGCGAGCTCTATCTTGGCGGCATCGGTGTCGCATGGGGGTACCTCGGAAGGCCGGACCTCACTGCCGCGAGGTTCGTGCCTCATCCCTATGGTGCGCCAGGCGAGCGCCTGTACCGAACGGGGGATCTCGTGCGCTACTTCCCGGACGGCAATCTGGAACTCCTCGGCCGCATCGATAACCAGGTCAAGATCCGCAGTCATCGCATCGAACTCGGGGAGATCGTGGCGACGCTCAACCGCCATCCAGCGGTGGATGACGCCGTGGTCGTCGTTCGCGGCGAACGGGCCGAGGAGAAGCGACTGATTGCCTATGTCGTACCGAAGGCAGACGCCATCGAGCGTCTCGAGGAGTTGCAGTCGGAACAGATCGGACAATGGCAGTCGATCTACCAGGAGACCTACAGCCAGCCATCGGCGCAGGATGATTCCACGTTCAACGTGATCGGCTGGAACTCGAGCTATACCGGAGTGCCGATCCCCGAACCCGAGATGAAGGAGTGGGTCGAGACGACGGTGGAGCGGATCCTGGCGCGCAAACCTCGGCGAGTCCTTGAACTGGGGTGCGGCACGGGGCTGCTGTTGTTTCGGATTGCGCCGCACTGCGAGCGTTATGTCGGCATCGATTTCTCTGACATCGCTATCGACGGGATTCGGGCCCAGCTGGCGACCCGGGGCCTCAGCCAGGTCGAACTTCGGACAACAGCCGCAGACGACGTCGGCGATTTCGCCGAGGGAACCTTCGATTGCGTGATCCTCAACTCAGTCACGCAGATTTTCCCAAGTATCGATTACCTGGTGACGGTTCTCGAAGGGGCCACCCGCCTGGTCGCTGGCGGCGGATTCATCTTTGTCGGAGACAATCGCAGCTGGACCCATCAGCGGCACCTGCACAGCACGATCAGGCTGTTTCAAGCACCAGGCGACGTCAGCCGCACCGAACTCCGGCGCCGAGTAGACGAAGCGATGGTCCAAGAGGGTCAGCTCGTGATCGCCGCCGACTTCTTCGACGCGTTGCAGCACCGCCTGAGTCGAATCGGCCGGGTAGCGACACTCCTCAAGCGCGGGCGCCGCGTGAACGAGATGAGCCAGTATCGCTATGACGTCTTCCTCGAGATCGGTGACGGCCCGCCGCTCAAGGATGACGCTGAGGTACTCGATTGGTCCACGGCCGGCCTCACGGTCGATCGTTTGCGAGCCTACGTGTCAGGCGCCCGGCCGACGTGGTTGCGAGTCAACGGAATTCCAAACCGGCGACTGTTTGAGTCGACGACGCTGGTGGCGCTGCTGGACTCGGACAGGGCGCCCGGCGACGTAGCGGGGCTGCGGGACCAGTTGAGGCGGCTCGAACCGCACGGCGTCGATCCTGAAGATCTCTATGCCATCGGCGACGACACCGGCCTTGCCGTGCAGGTTGGTTGGTCGGCGAATGGACGGTGTGACCAGTTCGATGCGCTGCTGTTCAGGGACGCCAGTAACGGGTTGCCGAGCTTTCCGCTGGCCGGGGTCCAGCCGCGGCCATGGCACGATTACGCGAACAGCCCGCTCGGCTCCAAGCTCAAGCAGGTGCTTCCGGTAGCGTTGCGCCGCTACGTCACAGACCGGTTGCCGGAGTACATGGTGCCGTCGGTATTCGTAATGCTGGACCAGCTCCCACTGACGCCCAACGGAAAGATCGATCGGCGCGCCCTTCCGGATCCCGAAAGTACCCGGTCGGCGCGGGAGCTGCCGCTGGTGCCGCCCCGCACGGCCGTCGAGGAGGCCGTAGCCGGTATCTGGGGTGATGTTCTCGGTATCTCTCAGGTCGGAGTCAAGGACAGCTTCCTCCAACTCGGCGGCCATTCGCTGCTGGCCACCCAGGTGCAGTCACGGGTCCATGAGCTCTTCTCGATCGACCTGCCGCTGCGCCACTTCCTGGGCTCAACGTCAATTGAGGAACAAGCTGGCCGTATCCTGGCGGCCGGCCTGGACGCCGGCGTGGACGCCGAGGAGATCGGCTGTCTGATTGTACAGGTGAGCCGCATGTCGGCCGATGAAGTCAAGGCTGCGCTGCATGCGTCGGACGACACCGGCAGCAACGAAGCATGAATCCGTCCGGGGCCTTTCGCCCGATCAGTCTGGTTCGTCGCTGCACGGCTCCGTCATGGAGACGACGACTTCACGTTCGCCTTTGAACGGCTCCCGGCCGTGTGCGACCGACATGTTGTCGAGCAGCATGACGTCGCCCGGCTGCCATGGGAACGCGATCTGTTCCGCGACGTAGGCCGCGCGGATCTCGTCGACCACGGCGGGTTCAATCGAGGTGCCATCACCGTAGTAGGTATTGTACGGAAGGCCCTCCTCGCCGAAATCCGCGAGCAGCGTCTCCTGCACCTCGGGCTCCAGTGACGTCACGTGGAAGAAAGCGACGTGATTGAACCAGACGGGTTCTCCGGTGTGCGGATGCATTCTTACTGCGGGGCGGACCTGACGGGTCTTCAACCGGTCGCCATCCTTCCACTCGAACTCGATCCGGTTCTTGTGGCAGTAGTCTTCGACTTCGGCGCGGTCCTGAGTCTGAAACACTTCCTGCCAGGTGAGGCCAAATCCGTCGTTGTAGTTCCGGACCAGCATCATTTTTTTGCGCATGAAGGTCTCGCGGATCGCCGGATCGAGACGTTCGAACACGCGACGCACATCGGCGATGGGGGTCGCTCCGCCCTCGGCCGGCGCCTTGAGGCAACAAAAATAGATCTTGAGCGCCCAGGTGATCCAGTAGGTGCCCTCGTTGTGCATGCGAATGATCTGATCGGAAGGATAAACGGTCGACGTGTAGGCCTTCTGGCCCCGATTCTCGCGTGGCGTCGAACGGTCGCGGTAGGCAAGCGGCTCTCCGGTTGATGTCGCTCGAACGAATTCCTCGAAGTCCGCGACAGTCTTGATCGGAAAATCACGAAACAGGAGTGCGCGATGTTCGAGCAAGAGCGCGTCCACGCGGGCACGGTTGTTGTTGGCCCAGGCGATCGGATCCACGCCGTCAAGAGCCGGTTCGACCAGCAGCGGGATCTTCTCCCCCCCGCGCAACGTGCCCGTGCGAATCCAGTCCTGCGTCGAGGTCTGAACACTCCTGCGATGAGCCGCGGGGAGTGTCTTGCCCCCGGGACCTTTTGGCTGGGTCGTCATGCTCGATTCCCTTCGGGGTATTGTAACAGGGTCAATTTGCAGACAGTGGCTGGAGGCGTGACAAGGCGGAATGGTCTCGGAAGATTCTCCAGACGGCGCACGTTTCCTTTCATCGGAACGGCGCAGGCTTTTCTCGCGGTTGGTTCGCGAGCGAGGTCTCGCTACAGATCCGGGGTGGACGATTCCCGCGCGGGCAGAGGCGGGTCCGGCTCCGCTGTCGTTCGGGCAGGAACAGCTGTGGTTCTTCGATCAGCTCGCCCCGGGCAGTTCGTTCTACAACGATTGCTATGGTGCGCGGTTCGCCGGAAACCTGGACGCAGCCATCCTGCAGCGCTGCCTGAACGAGATCGTCGGCCGGCACGAAATCCTTCGCACCGCCTTTCTCTGCGAGGACGGGCAACCCGTACAGCGAGTGGCCAGGACCATCGACGTGACACTGGATCGGATTGATCTCAGTGACCAGGCGACCGCCGATCGCCAGCACGCGGTTCACCACCTGGCGGCCGACGATCTCCGCAAGGCCTTTGACCTCACGCGCTTACCCCTTTTCCGCTCGCGGCTCCTGCGACTTTCCGACGACGAGCATGTCCTGATCCTCGTCATCCACCACATCATCTCGGACGGCTGGTCGATGGGCGTGTTGTTCAGAGAACTGGCGACCCTCTACGAGTCTATTTCAAGGAGCAAGCCTTCTCCCCTGCCCCGGTTGCCAATCCAGTACTCCGACTTCGTGCTTTGGCAACGCAGCAGGCTTCAGGGAGCGCTGCTCGCGACGCAGCTGGCGTACTGGAAGCAGCAGCTCTGTGGCTGTCGCCCAGAGCTCCATCTGCCAGTCGACCACCCTCGGCCCGAGTTGCAGCGATACAGGGGCGCCAGTCATGATGTGTGGCTCTCGAGGAGCCTCACGCAAGCGGTTCAGTCGTTGAGCCACCGCGAAGCAGTTACGCCGTTCGTGACGCTGCTCGCCGTCTACACAATCCAGCTTTCCAGCTACTCAAGCCAGGACGACATCCTGGTCGGAACGCCAATGTCCGGACGCACCCACAGCGGGATCGAGCACCTGATTGGTTTCTTTGTCAACACGGTCGTGCTGCGAGCCAATCTTTCCGGGAATCCAACGTTCCGTGAACTGCTGGCTCGCGTGCAGGCAATGACCGTTGACGCGTCCAGTCACCAGGATCTCCCGTTCGGAAGACTGGTGGACGAACTGAAGCCCGATCGAAAGCTCGGTCGCAATCCGCTGTTCCAGGTATGGTTTACGCTGTTGAACGCGCCGGTCCCCAGCATCGAATTGCCAGGGCTCTCTCTGAGTTTCATGGACGTCGCAAGCCAGCACGCGAGGATGGATCTGGCACTGCTGCTGTGGGACAGCGCAGATGGACTGCGAGGCAAACTGGAATACGATACTGACCTTTTCGAGGCCTCAACCATCGAAGGCATCGCCCGGGACTATCAAACCCTCCTGCAAGCGGCGATCTCCACGCCCGATGCCCGGTTGGATGGGCTCAAACGGACGCTGGTCGACAAAAGCAAGCAGGGGCGCTCGCTCGACCTGAAGCGGGTCAAGAGAAGACCTGTCTCAGAGAGGACTTCGAGGACGACGTGACCATACAGGAATTCGAGGGCTTTCGGCTGTCGCCCCAGCAGAAGAGGATCTGGCTTCTACAGCGGGATGCACCGCTCGCGTTTCGGGTCCAGTGCCGGCTGGAAATTCAAGGCCGCCTCGACGCCACTGCGATGCGTTCCGCGCTGAACGGGCTGGTGGCCCGGCATGAAATCCTGCGCACGTCTTTCCGTTGCCTGCCTGGCCTGACCATTCCGCTGCAGGTTGTCGGCGAGCCTGGGCCGGCCTCCGTCGTCGAACATGACTTGAGCGGCAGCACTGATTCGTCCCAGGAAGATGCCATCGACGCACTGCTCGCCGAATCTCGCCAGTTGTCATTCGACTTCGAACAGGGCCCACTCCTGCGCGTAGCGTTGGTCAAGCAGTCGCAGCAGAAATTTTGCGTTCTTCTCACGGTGTCGGC
>JBKJJZ010000358.1:0-11889 GCA_046597705.1 Vicinamibacterales bacterium
GATCACGCTCCAGGCCACACAGACGCGGAGTGAGGCAGCCACGCTGGATCACGCGGTTCCAGTTACGGAGCGCGTCTGGGGCCGAACAGGTTTCGACCTGACTACAGCGTGGAAGACGATGCATGCGAAGCAGGATGGGACGTTCGCGGTGCGACTGCCCGAGATGGGGCGGCTCGAGTTGTGGCTTGGAACCCCTGTTGACACAGGCTATCTCGTTGCGAACGGGACACTGCGGCCGCTTCCTATCGGTTCGTCCCTTTCTGAATCCCGGTTCGGGTGGATGCCGCCTCCCGGCTACGTCGGTCCGTACCAACTCGTTTTCGTGCGTGGACACGAGCGAATCACTGTGACGGTAACTGTGCTGCCGGCACCGCGCGTGATCGACGGCGAGGCGCAGATTCGGATGAGCCTGGAGCCGGTGCAAATCCGGAAGGCCGACGGCAAGCGAGGTGAAGGACTCGCCCCGAGCGGCAATTCCGTCCGCGTCGAAGGCTGGGCGTTTGATCCGCATGCCGCCACCGGCTCGGGCATTGGTGCCGTGCATGTATGGGCGACGCGGATGGACGATGGTGTCAAAGGCGCAGGCAAGCCGGGACGTCCCGGGGCGTCATCGCCGTCCTTCCTTGGTATCGCCACGCTCGATCAAGCGCGACCGGAACTGGCGCGTCGATTACGCGATGCACCCAGTCACCCCGGGTTCACACTGACCGCATCGCTCGGCCCCGGTACGTACACGCTGACGGCTTATGTGTGGAATGAGCGGACCGCACGGTGGGAAGACGCGCGCAGTTTGGAAATCACCGTCCGCTGACGGATCGTCAGTCCGGTGTAGACTCGGCGCCGCGTATCGTTCCGACGGATGCACCTTGGTGAAGTCAGGAGCATAAACATGGGAGTCGTGAGGACAGGTTGTGTCGTGCTGTTGGCCGTCACTGTTGGCTTTTGGAGTCCGGCAGGCGAGGCGTCGCTGGCGGCGGCACAGGCGTTTTCGAGCGGATCGACTGGGTCAGATGGGGCACTTAACTTGGGAACCGCATGCTCGAGCCCCTATCCAGCCGATCCTGCGTCTTGTTACGTGCAGTTGCCGCCGAACGGCGTTCTGAACTACACGACCGTCACCATTCCGTTCGGCAAGACTTTGAAGTTCAAGAAAAATTCTTTGAACACGCCAGCGATTCTGTTGGCCCAAGGTCCCGTGACGGTCGCGGGCTCAATTCAGGTGCGGAATGGTGGCTACGCATACCCGACTATTAACAACTTTGACGAGTCGCTGCCCGGTCCGGGAGGCTTTGCAGGTGGCCCAAACGGCCAGCCGGGCTTGGGTCCAGGTGGTGGTCAGGTAACGGGCGGGAATGCCAGACACGGACAATGGGTTGGTCCCCTCTCCTTGATTCCGATCATAGGAGGGGCGGGCGGGGCCGGTTACTACTGTTCCAGAGGAGGCGGCGGGGGTGGGGCATTAGCGATCGCATCCTCAGCATCCATTGCAGTGTCCGGCACCATTGATGCTCAAAGTAACGGTGCACCAGGTTGTGTTAGTGCTGTTGACCTAGGCTCAGGTGGTGCGATTCGCCTCGTTGCGAATTCCGTGACGGTCGGCGGTTTCTTGATCGCAGGCGGGAACACGGGCCTCTCTGTTAACGATGGCGTGATTCGACTGGAAGCGGGACCCGGTGCTGTTTCGGTGAGCGGTTATGTGTATCCGCCGGCAGTTATTGCCGAGTTCAACCCCGGTGTTGTTCCGACGGCCATTCCGTCGTTATCAATTGTTTCAGTCGGAGGCTACTCGGTTCCCACCTACACCGGCCAGCGCATCGATATGGCCGATGTGCTGTTGCCAAGGCAAATGCCTGATCCGATTAACGTCGTTATTGTTGCCAGTAACATTCCGGTTGGCACTGCCGTTGACCTTAAGTTCGGTACCGGCAACGCCGGTAGTGTCACGCCAGGGGTACTCGCTGGATCGACGGCATCGTCGACGGCAACTGTAAGCGTTTCAGGGCTCAACAGGACACAACTTGCGTACCTGTTCGTCAGTGCATCATTCTCTGTGGCCCAGGGTGCAGCAGCTGGCAATCCAGCGGGTCCGAATCAAGTCGCGCAGGTGAAGGCAAGTGCGCCTCCGGGAGGCGCGACGCAATTTGCTTTCTTCCGAAACGACGGCACGCGCATTAACGATAGAGATGTGCCTCCGACAATTCTCCAGCAGTATCGGCGATGAGTGTTCGGCAACTTCATTTGGCAAGGGATACGTCAATGGATCTTGGAAGACTTGGCGGCGTAGTTTTGCTCGCGCTCTCTGTAGGACTGTCCACTCCCTCCGCTGAAACAGCGACCACGAAGGCCCAAGCATTCTCGAGCGGCTCGACGGGCGCCGATGGGGCGTTGGATCTGGCAAACATCTGCACGAGTCCCTATCCGGTGGGTGATCCAAACTCCTGCTACGTACAGCTACCCCCAAATGGCATCCTCAATTACACGACCGTAAACATTCCTTCTAACAAGGTTCTAAAATTCCGGAAGAACCTGCAGAACACGCCAGTGGTTCTTCTGGCGCAGGGCAACGTTACCGTAGCCGGTGCAATTCAGATCCAAGGTGGTGACTTTCCCCTCAATAGTCCCAACAGCATCGACTATTCGCTCCCGGGACCTGGCGGATTTCGAGGTGGTTCCTCCGGGCAACCGGGCTTCGGCCCAGCCGGTGGGCTGGCGAGCGGCAGCGGCACCCTCAGGCACGCGAAATGGGCTGGCCCTCTCTCATTGGTGCCAATCATAGGTGGGTCCGGCGGCGGCGGGTCCGGGCCCTCCTGTTGCACAGCCAGCGATGTTGGTGGCGGGGGTGGAGGCGCGATCGTCGTTGCCTCGTCCTCCTCGATCTCCGTCCTGGGAAGTATCTATGCGAACGGCACGGGTGTCTCAAGCAACGGCTACGGGTCAGGAGGTGCAATCCGCCTGGTGGCGAATTCAATCGCCGTTATTGCGCCCGGCGTCCTCCTAGCAAACGGAGGTATTGGCCAACCGGCGTACCAAGGGATGATTCGGCTCGAGGCGCCGCTAGGTGCTGTAAACCTAACCGGGTTTACCCAACCCGCCGCTATCATTGCGCCAATCAATCCCGCAATCGTGGCATCGGCTACCGCGTCCCTCACGATCGTCTCCGTCGGTGGCTTCGTCGTGCCTGCCTACTCAGGTCAACGCACCGATACGGTTGATCTGATTCTGCCGATGCAGTTGCCAGAACCAATCAATGTGTTAGTTGCCGCGAGCAACATACCGGTCGGAACGCCAGTGCAATTGCAGTTCGGCACGACGAACGCAGGAAGTGTGACACCAGGTGTCTTGGCTGGCTCGACGTCATCATCATCTGCGACGGTGACGGTCTCCGGATTGAACCGGACGCAACTGGCATATCTCTTCGTGAGCGCGACTTTCTCGGTGGCCCAAGGGGCGGCAGCAGGCAACCCCGAGGGACCGAATCAGGTGGCGCAGATCAAGGCCAGCTCCCCACCAGGTGGCGCGACACAATTCGCGTTCCTTCGCAAGGACGGCAGCCGCATCAACGAACGCGACGTGCCCCCGCAGGTCCTGAAGCCGTTCCGACAGTAGGCGATTAATTGCTCGTCCGCGCTGTTCTCATCGGCTCGTGGCTCGTAGCCACCTTTCCCGCGTCTGCGATGGCGCAGGACCCCGGCTATGCGTCCGCTGGCGTGACAATCGGCTTTGCCGCTGAAGGGGGCGACACCCTGGGCCGTGGCGTCACTGTTGCCTTCGCCACCGACGGTGGTACCACGCTTGGTCGCGGCACAACGATCGCGTTTCAGAACGCATCAGGCGGGGACGGGGAAAACGGTTTCGCAGCAGTCACGATTGGTTTCGCGACTGCGGTCCCCCCACCCGCCAGTCAGCTAGGCACTGCCCGGAACTCGGCCTTTAACGCAGATCCTGTAAATACTGCGACGGGCAATTATGTCGCGGAGCACACGGACCTTTCGGTCCCCGGTCGCGGCATCGGACTCGCGTTCACACGTTTCTACAATTCGCTTGACGACACGCCCGGCCCACTCGGCCCCGGCTGGACTCACAACTACCACGTCGCGCTGACCGTGAATCCTGACCAATCCGTCTCCATTCGTTGGGGCGACGGCCACGTGGACTACTACGACAAGGTGGGTTCCAGCTACGTGGCGAAGTATCCAGGTGTCTTCGACACCTTGACCCAGGCGGGTGACGGCACGTTCACGGTCCTGCAGAAGTCACAGACCCAATGGCGCTTCACGCCCAATGGCCGGTTGGACACCATGGTCGATCGCAACAACAACGTCGTTGGTTTCGGGTATGACGGCGCGGGCCGACTTGTCACCATCGAAGAGCCGGGCGGCCGAACGCTCACGCTGACCAATGACGGTGTTGGCCGAATCACGGCGATCACCGATCCGCTGCCGCGGAGTGTGACCTTCGGCTACGACACTGCCGGTCGCCTTCAGACGGTGACCGACGCCGACGGTGGCGTTGAAGCGTTTACCTACGATGCGAACGGACAGATGCTGACGGCTGCCGACCCACGTGGTGCGGTGTACATGACGAATACGTACGACGCCGCCAAGCGAGTCGTCACGTGGCAGGCGGATGCAAAAGGGAATCAATTCCAGTTCGTCTACAACTCCACGACGGGGCAAACCACGATTACCGATCCGCTGGGGCACTCGAGCGTCGATGCGCACGACGTCCTCAACCGGCTGATCAAGCAGACCGATCGCCTGGGCAAGTCAGTCAGCTACACCTACGATTCCCAGAACAATCGCTCGAGTATCACCGACAAGAACGGCCACGCGGCGACCTATGCCCACGACACGTTCAGTAACGTCATTGGCAAAGTCAATGCGAAGGGGCAGCCCACCGAAATCACCTACGACGCGAAACACAATCCCCTCGCACGCACGGATGAGGCTGGCGGCGTTACGAGTTTCACCTACGACGCAAGCGGCAACGTTCTGACCACCACCGATCCCCTCGGGCAGGTGACGACGATGACGTACGACAGCGCCGGTCAGGTACTGACCGTCACCGACGCGAAAGGCGGCGTCGTCACGAATATGTACGATGCTGCCGGGAACCTGGCCTCCGTGACAGACCCGCTTGGAAAGGTGACCACGTTCACCCATGACGCCATCGGTCGCCAGCTTTCCATCACCAATGCTCGCGGATTCACGACCACGATGACGTATGACGGCGCCGGCAGGGTGCTGACCACCATCGATCCCCTCACCCACGTCGTCACGAACGTTTACGACCCGAACGGGAACCTGGCGCGGACGATCGACCCGCGGGGGGGTGAGACCACGTTCACCTACGATGTGAACAACCTGCTGACCACGATGACCAATCCGCTCGGAGGCGTGACGCAACACGCGTACGATGCGCTGGACCGTCGCATCAGCACCACCGACGCGCGCCTGAAGGTGACGACCTTTGGCTACGACTTCGAAAGCCGGGTGACGCAGACAACGGATCCGCTCGGCGGCATCACGCAGGTCACGTACGACGGTGCGGGCAACAGGAAGTCGGTCACGGACCCAAACGGCCGGACGACCCAATTTGCCTACGATGCGCTCGACCGATTGATCTCGACGACGGATCCCCTCGGTCGCAAGAACTACCAGGCCTACGACGCGCTGGGCCGTGTGACGAGTACGACGGATGCGGCGAGCCGCGTCACGACGATGGCGTACGATGCGGCCGGCCGCCTGACGCTCGTGACCGACCCGGCCGGCGGAACCGCGCAATACACGTACGACGCGGTGGGGAATCGCCTCACGGTCAAGGATCCGAACAACCGCACGACGACGCTCACGTATGACGCCGCCAATCGCGTCAAGACGTCGACCGATCCGTTGGGCAGGGTTACGAGCACCACCTACGACTCGGTGGGAAATCGGGCGACCGTTACTGACGCGAACGGTGCGACGATCGCCTACGTCTACGACGCGGTGAATCGCATGGCCTCCATGCAGCCGTCTTTCGGGCCCGGTACGACCTTCTCATACGACGCAGCCGGGAACCGGACCGGGATGAGTGATGGACTCGGTGCCTCGACCTACACGTACGACCCGCTGAACCGCCTCACCCAATATGTGGATCCCTTTAGCCAGACGATCGGCTCTGGGTACGACGCGGTCGGGAATCGGACGTTGCTGCAGTATCCCGATGGCAAACAGGTGACGTACGTGTTTGACGGCCTCAATCGGCTGACGACTGTCACGGACTGGGCCTCGCGTGTCACCCAATATGCGTACAACCCGGGTGGAGAGGTCACCTCAACCACGAACGCGAATGGGACGACGTCGTCATCTGCCTATGACGCGGCGGGACAATTGGCGAATCTGACGCATCGGCGCGCCGACGCGAGTGTGCTGGCGTCGTACGAGTACACCCTGGATCTTGTCGGCAACCGGACGTCGGTGCTGCAGCAGCAGCCGCTTGATGTGCCGCCGATTGCCGCAGCCGAGTCGTACAGCTACAACACCGCGAATCAGATTCAAACGGCCGGCGCCGGAACGTTCATCTCGGACCTCAACGGCAACCTGACCAGCCGGACGCTGCCGGGCGGCGTCACCTCCTACGCATGGGATGTGCACGATCGGCTGACTCAGGCTACCGGTCCTGCGGGCACGAGTCAGTATTTCTATGACGGCGTGGGTACCAGGTTGGGCCGCACCGTCAGTGGTGTCACGTCTCGGTTTGTCGTCGACACGCTGCCCTCGCTGTCACAACTGCTTGTCGAGACCGACGGAGCCGGGGCCGCTGTCGCACGCTACGTTTATGGTCTGGGCCTCATCTCACGAGTGGACGCTGCCGGGGCGGCCCTGACTTATCACTTCGATCCCCGGGGCTCGACCGTCGCAATGACTGACGCTGCCCAGGCGTTGGTCAACAGCTACGGCTACGACGAATTCGGCGCCGTGCGCCAGAAGCAGGAATCTATCGCCCAGCCCTTCCAGTACGTCGGGCAAGACGGCGTCGTACAAGAGCCGAACGGACTTCAGTACATGCGTGCGCGGTACTATTTGCCCGATGCCGGCCGATTCTTGAGCGTTGATCCAGCGCCAGTCGTCGTTTCGCCTCAAGATTTCAACCTGTACTCTTACGTCGTGAACAACCCGGTGCTTTTAACAGATCCAAGCGGCCTCAGCCCACACCGCAACGAACGATCCGGGGGGACTGCATCGCCAAGCATTGGAAGTCCGTGGGGTAGTTCTGGTCTGGCCGGACTCCTTAAAACCCTGGCGACCGCGGGGAGTTGGTCGGAGAAGTTCCTGAGGGTCCGAGAACTTCTTGACGACGCCAACTACGGCAGTGCGCTCATCGGTTGGCTTCGCACGGGAGTGGATGTTTACAAGTCGCATCGGGACACCCAGTCGCGTGTCGAGAGCGGTGAACTCGATGAGACGTATTCGCGTGAGCGCACTATCGTGAACAGTCTTTTGAACTTTGGCATGGGCTCTGGTCTTGGCGGAAAGGCAGACACGATTACCGGAGGTGTCGTCGGCAGCAACACCATGAGAATTCTTGACAAGGTCGTTTTTAACCGTGCTCGAGACATTTGTTTAGCGGCCGGCGAGGCCGCTAATTGCCTAGGAGGAGGTCGCTAGTCCGCCATGGCTGCTCCGCGTCCGCCTGAGGTCAGAGCCAGGATCAAGGTTCTGAAGGGCCCCAGGGCACTGACCGGCCTTGTCATCTATGTGTTGCTCTGCGTTAATGCCGCAGCGCAATCTGCCATGTACACCTACGACGCGCTGAATCGCCTGACAAGCGTTGCGTATCCGAACGGCACCACCATCGTCTACACCTACGACGCGGCGGGAAATCGGACGACCAAGACAGTCACAGTTGTTGCCGCACCGGAGTTGTTCAGTCACATCAGCCCAGCCAACGGCGCCATCGGCACATCGACGAGCCCCACGTTGAGCTGGGCTGACAGCGCTGGTGCGACGAGTTACGAGTACTGCCTCGATACGACAGACAACGGCACTTGCGATACGGCTTGGACTTCCACCGGCGCGACCACAAACGTTGGGCTCAGCGGCCTCAACGCAGGGACTCCGTATTATTGGCACGTGAGGGCTATCAACATCGGCGGCACGACCTATGCCGAAGGCGATGCTGAGACGTTCTGGAGCTTCACCACACACATGGATCCGCCGGCCGCGTTTGGGAAGAGCGCACCAGCGAATAGCTCTACGGCGCAGCCCTCGAGCCCGGCGCTCAGTTGGGGCGCCAGCAGTGGCGCGACGAGTTACGAGTACTGCTACGACACCACGAACGACAACGCCTGCGCGGGTTGGCTCTCCACGGGGCTTGCGACCACCGTCGAGCTGAGCGGACTCACCGCGAGTTCGACGTATTACTGGCAGGTGCGTGCCTTGAACGCAGGCGGGACGACGTATTCAGACGGAACCCCGACGATGTTCTGGAGCTTCACGACCGGGCTGCCCGCGCCAGCGTTCGGTCAAGTCGATACACCTTCGCAGAATGCCGCGGGGGTGCAGGGCGCGATTGGCGTCACGGGATGGGCACTCGATGACGTCGGCGTCACGAAGGTCGAGATCTTCCGAAACTGCTTGCTGTTCGAACCGCAGAACTGTCAGACCGTGCTCGGCCAGAGCGTGGTGTACGTCGGGGATGCCGCGTTCCTTGCCGGCGCGCGCCCGGATGTGGCAGCCGCGTTCCCGACGTATCCGCAGAACGCTCGCGCTGGTTGGGGCTATCTGATGCTGACGCCCATGTTGCCGGACGTGACCAACAGCCTGCCGTACGGCGGACAAGGCGCGCTCACGCTGTATGCGGTGGCGACCGACAGCGTTGGAAACAAAACACTGCTGGGTCGGTCGTCGGATTCGCAGAGTTCGGACTACACAACGCCCACGGCCATCACGATGTCGAATGCGACGATCGCGAAACCGTTTGGCGCAATAGACACTCCGGGCCAAGGCGGCACGATTAGCGGGGTCTTCAACAACTTCGGATGGGCGCTGACGCCAGATACCAACACGACGGGCGGAGATCCTGACGACATCGTGATTCCGACCAACGGATCCACGATGACCGTGTTCATCGACGGCCTGCCGACCGCGCTGGTGGCGTACAACCAATGTCGTGGCAGCGTGGGCAACCCGGTTCCGGTTGGTTTGTATTGCAATGATGACGTCGCAAACATCTTCGGCAATCCGATACCGCTGGCGCCGCTGACGACACGCACGAGCAACCCAACGTTGTTCCGAAACCTGGACGCGGGCCGTGCGGCGATTGGCGCGTTCACCTTCGACACGACGACATTGACCAACGGTCTGCACACGATTGCGTGGAGTGTGACGGACTCGGCCGGCCGCACCGAAGGCATCGGTTCGCGGTTCTTCCTCGTGTCGAACGGTGCGGTGAGTCCGCAGGTCGAGGCGGACATGCGGGCGGCCCCTGCGCAGCGTCTTGGTTCGGTCTCCACCCTGAAGGCCACCGCCACTGTGACCGACGGTGTGTGGACTCGGACCGGCTTCGCCTTGGCGGCGCCGTGGGCGCGGCAGCTTCCCACGGGGGACGGCGATTTGAAGGTGCAACTCCCGCAACTCGAGCGCGTCGAACTGTGGCTCGGAGCGCCGGTGGAGAAGGGCTATCTGTTGGTTGGGGACGAGTTGCGCGCGTTGCCGGTGGGCTCGACGCTCGCAGGTTCGGTGTTCGCGTGGACGCCGCCGGCCGGTTATTTGGGGGCGTATCGGCTCGTGTTCGAGCGTGGCGGCGAGCGGATCGACGTTCAGGTCATCGTGCGATGAGACCTCGCGCCGCGGCGACAGCGCTTGCAGCCTTGTTCGTGCTGGCATCTGCACCATTCAATCCATCGCGTGAGGTGAGTGCCCAGCAGGCGCAGGTGATAGTGCAACTTGGCGTTCCCACCAGCTTGACGGGGACTCTGCACATCATTTGGGGCGATCCGCATCCGGACTCCGTGTCCGCTGGAACAATTGAGTACCTGCTGGCAACACCGGACGGCAGAATGCTGACACTTGACGTGGGGGTGCTCGCGAACGAGGCACTTAGTCTCTTCAATAAACCGGTCGTGGTGACCGGCCGGATGGCCGACCGGCCCGTCGCCTTCGGCGGCCAAACGGCACGGCAGGAGGAACTGCTCGTCGTCGAGTCGCTCGCGCTGGATCCGGCCGCACCGCAAGCGCTTCAAGACTCCGCCTCTCTCGCGGTCGGCACTAAGAAAGTGATCTATTTGCTCGTGGGGTTCGCCGGGGATGTCGTGCCACACCCGCCGAGTTGGTATCTCAACCTCAGTAATCCCGACACGCCACCGGCGGGGGAACTGTTTCCGACGACCATCAATGGGTTCTTCAAAAAGACTTCGTGGAATCAGTTCTCGTGGGTCGGCGATGTCGGAGGGGTGGGGGGCGTTGGGGCTCCGGGCGGATGGCTCACGTTGCCAGGCTCACAGACTTTCTACGAGAGCAACGGTCTATCACTGCTCTCGAATGATGCGATTGCGCTCGGCAAGGCCGCGGGAATCGACTTCACCGTCTACGACAACATCAACTTCGTTTTGAGCAACACCTTCGGTTGTTGCGCACAGGGCGGCGGGTATTCATTTGATGGCAAGAGCTACGGCGCTACCTGGGAACCGCCGTGGGGCCATGAAGCAAACGTTTGGTCGCATGAGTTAGGGCACAGCCTTGGCCTACCCCATTCAGGCTGGGTCTATTACGCCTACGACAGCCCTTGGGACACGATGAGTGATCGCACAAGCGAGAACTCTCAGGCCTGCGGGTCGTACAACTCGGCGAACCCCGGGGGGAGCCGAACCATCTACTGCGAGACGCCCGGCAGTGGTTTCATCTCGGCCCATATGGAGTTCCTGGGTTGGATTCCCAGCGCCAACCTCGTCACTACCGACACGACATCGACGGTTAACGCCGCGCTCGAAGGTTTGTCGCTGCCACTCGGAACCGCAGCGAAGATGATCAAGATTTGCCTGCCTGGGTTCTCATGCAACCCGGCGGTGTCAACCGCGCGCTACTTTACGGTTGAGGCTCGGATCAAGGCACTTGGCACACCATCGCAGTACGACAACGCTATTCCCGCTGATGGCGTCATCATCCACGAGGTGCGACGAGAGCAGTTCTCGGTCAATGGCCCTTGCGTCGGGAACGGCCAGTCTGGATGGGCGATGCCTCTCGACGCGAATCCGGGGGACTACGACGCTATCGAATGCAGCTCCGATGGATTTGAGAACCCTGCCGCGCTGTTTGACGCTCAGTTCGTGCCGGGCCAAACGTACACGAACGGCACTTACGGCTTCAGCGTCGCGGTCGGCAACCGCATCGGGAATGCCTTTGACGTGACGGTGAGTAACCTTGGCGCGATCACCGCCGCGTTCACGAGCCCGTACTGCGGGACGGTGCTGCCGGGTGCCTCCTCGCTATTCGGTTGGACCACCGGACTTGGAGCCCTTGAGTACCGCCTCCAGCTGGGTACGACCGGCCCGGGGTCCTCGGATATTTATGACGCCAGCCAAGCGCTAGCGACCTCGCAATTGGTGACCGGCCTGCCGAGCACCGGTGGACCCCTATACGCGAGACTCTGGACTCTGTTGGCCAGTGGCTGGCAATGGAACGACTGCACGTTCATCACGTGGGCAGGAGCGCCAAGGATAATTGGCGCGGTGACCGATGCGACAAACGGTGCACCAGTCCCGGGCGTAACAGTCCAGTTCTATTCGAGCGCCGGATCGTTCAGGGGAGAAACCGAGACGAATGCGCAGGGGATGTACACGTCGCCACTGCTGTCTTCTGCATCACATCGTCTAGGCGCGTTCCCGGCATATTCCTCCGGGCTCATAGC
>JBKJJZ010000410.1:0-6736 GCA_046597705.1 Vicinamibacterales bacterium
TGATTCGGCCCACGGAAACTTCGAACGGGTCTCCAGGCTGTTTCCCTCGTCGGAGGCCGTGCCCCGTGCGCTGGCGCTTGGCGGAGAAACGATGTGGTACGCGCGAAGGCAGGACGAGGCGCTGACGTATCTGACGCGCGCGATCGCCGAGTTTCCCACCAGCACCTCTGCGGCTGATGCCTATCTGACGCTCGGTCGCGTACTTGTTGCACGAGGGGAGCCCGCCCTTGCGATGGAAGAAGTGCAGCAGGTTCGTAACCGGTGGCCCAACACGCCGGCTGCCGCTACGGCCCTGGCGCAGACAACGTTGCTGCATCGTCTTTACGTTCGAGCGCGGAGCGGCCCCGCATTCGTACTGAGTTCTGAAACCATCGGCCCCGCCAAGTTGCAGAACGTGGTGGCGCTTGCGCTCTCGAGCCGGCCCACGTTGTATTACGCCGGTGAATCGGGTCTTGGAATCCTGACGAACGCCAGCCCGGACCGGGCCCAGACGGTGCTGCGGCCGCGCGGACTTGTCGTGGATCGGACCGGTGCCGTGGTGGCCTTTGACGCGGCGTCCTTGCGCCCAGCGACGGGGCAGCCCATCACGCTCAGCCTGCCGCAATCGGGCGGAACGCCGAAACCACTGTCTGACATTGAAGGGGCTGCGCAATTCTCGAACGGCGACTGGCTCATCTCGGACGGCAACGATCGCAGCATCCAGCGCTTCTCCAGCGCCGGCGTGCATATCGGCGTGTTCGCGCCGGGCCGGCTGGCACCAATGGTCGTCACGGCAACCGATGACGTGGTTGGTGTGGACAAGGACGCAAAGTCCGTGGTGGTCTTTGACAGCACCGGCAAGACAACAGCGCGCATACCGCTACGAGGCGGGGGTTACGACTTGCAGAACGTCGAAGACCTTGCCGTGGATTCGTTCGGCCATGTCTATGTGCTGGATCGAGGCGCCATCGCGATTTTCAGTCCGTATCCTGCATCGCCGGCGGCCGCCGCGGCGGCTCCAGCGCCGGGGCCCGCGGCGACGCGCACGACCGCCTATCGGCTCATCACGGTGTTCGCAACACCACAAAACGATGTGGCTGGCTTCCGGCGCGCCACGGCTTTTGCGCTGGATCAAACAGGCGCGGTGTTTCTCTACGATGATCGCGCCGAGCGTGTCATGGTGTACCGATGAAGCGGGCGAGGATCGCATTCATCGGTCTGGCCTGGCTGGCGGCGATTGCTCCGGGCATCGCCGGTCAAGCCCTGCCGGCGTCTGCGGTCCCGCAGGCTCAGGATCCGGCTGGCGCTCCAGAGCTTCTGTTCGATCAGGCCAAGCGCCTGTTTGATGCGCTTCAGTACGATCAGGCCGTCCCGCTGCTGGATCGCTTGATTCAAACCATGACGGCCGGCGGACCGGGCGCTGAAATTCAGAAGCCCGATCTGCTCGTGCAGGCGTACGAGCTGCGCGCGCGCGCGCGGTTTTCGCTTGGCGACACAACGGGCGCCGAACAGGATTTCGGCGCGCTGCTGGTGCTCAAACCGGATTTCAAACCCGGCGCAGGCGTGTCGCCTCGCGTGATCAGCGTGTTCGAGAACGTCCGTAAGCTGACGATCGGCCAGATTAGCATTCAACTGACGCCACCCGGTGACGTGTTGATCGACGGCCGTCGCGTGACGGTGCCGGCCGAGCCGCTGCGCATCGATATCAACAGTGGCGACCACGTGGTCAACGCCTCGCGCCCCAACTACACGCCCTTCGAACAGAAGGTGTCCGTCAAGGCTGGGGAAGTGGTGGTGCTGACCATCGCGCTCGAGCGCACCTCGGCCTCACTCGCGGTGGTCACCACGCCCGAAGATGTCGAAGTGTTCCTCGATGACGTCTCGAAGGGCAGGACGGTCAAGGGCGGAACGGCCGGTGTCTCCTCGCCACTGACCATTACCGACGTCGCTCTTGGCCCGCACCGGCTCAAGCTCAAGCGCGAGTGCTTCGTTGATCTGGAAGTGCCGGTCACCCTGCGCGCGGAGGACGTGCAGACCGAGCCCCTTCAACTCACGCCTGCGGTGGCGACGGTGAAGATTCAGACCTCGGACAAAGAGGCCGTGCTCGTGGTTGACGGCCAGGTCCACGGCCCGATCCTGGGCGATGTCACCGTGTGCGCGGGCACGCACGCGGTCGAGATTCGTGGCGCTACCGGACGCTTTGTCGACCGCCGCGAGTGGAAGACCGGGGAAACCGTGACGCTCGCCGCGGAGCTGAAGCCGGCGGTGCCAATCGTCATTGCCACGGCCGGGGCGGGCATGACGCCTGAACGTCTGCGCACCGCTCTTGAACGGGCGCTCGCTCCGGTCAAGCGGTTGTTGATCTACTCGCCGGCGCCATCGGACCTCGAAGCCGCGATGAAGCAGGAAAATATTCCCGCCGATTGGCTCAACCCGAGTCCCGGAGACGCCGGCCAGCGCCTGCCCAAGGAAGTGCTTCGCGACATGGGACGCCGTCTTGCGGCTCGACTTGGCGTGCAGGGACTTGCAGCCGCAACCGTCGGCGCAGATTCGGCCAGCGTGACGTTCATGTTGCTTGCGTCCGGCAGCGCGGAGCCTGATGTGCTGACGCTGAGCCTGGCGGACGCGGCTTCACAGGGGCGCGCCGTCGATCGTCTCAGTGCGTCGCCGTCCCAGTTGGTGCGCCCATCACTCGACACGGCGGTCGTCGATGTTGAGGGCACGCCGGGCGCCGTGGTGGTTCGGGCGAATGCGGGCTCGGGCCTCGCAAATGGTGATGTCGTCACCTCGGCGGCGGGCAAGCCCGTCGCATCGGTCTCCGATCTTCGAACGGTGCTTTTCGCCCAAAGCAGTTCAGCGACTTCCATCGCGCTTGAAGCAAAGAGTGCCGCTGGTGTCGTCAAGAAGGTTTCGACGCCTGTGACGCTCGTGGTCGACACGCTTGCGGTTCGCGATCCACTGATCCTGGCCAACCGGGCGCTCCTTGATCTGCAAAGCGTTTCAGCCTCCGCGCCGGCCGGTGTCCAGAAAGCTGCCGCCGCGATCAACCTTGCGGTGGTGCACCTTCGCCTCGGCAACTGGGACGATGCGCTCGCGACGTTGAAGGATGTGCAGGCGACCGATGGAGCCGGTGTGTCCGCTGGGACCATTGCGTACTTGAATGGTCTGGCCTACGAAGGACTGGGCCGCGCCGCGGACGCACAAGCGGCATTCACGAAAGCCGCGGCGTCGCCTTTCGCACGCCTCTGGTTCGAAGGGCCGCTCGTCGCGCCCCTGGCCACCGCAAAGCTCCAGAACCGCCGTTAACGGCGACGTTTGCGGCAGCAGAGGCCACGAATCTCCCCAGGCGTGTTACCGTCAAGGGACGCGACCGGCTGACAGTAATTGCCCCGTCCTGGGCCATTCGATGAACGGGGGGCCACTGTCTCAGTTTGCACAGCACAGGCGGGGTGAACCGAGTAGGCTGGTTAAGTAGGAAAGTCGTCTCGTCGCATAACGCGATAAGACGTAGACGCGACAGACACGAGTTCGCATCGGAGTTGATATGGCAGCAGCAGTGACGGGCACGATCAAGCGTTTGGTTACCGACAAGGGTTTTGGCTTTGTGGTAGGTCCGGACGGCAACGAGTATTTCTTCCACCAGTCCGCGTGTGACGGTCAGTTCGACCGCCTGCACGAAGGGCAGTCGGTGACGTTCGAGATGGGCCAGGGCCCCAAGGGACCACGCGCGGAAAACATCCGCGTCGCCTAAGTCTCACTGGCGTTTTACAATCTGGGCGTACGAGGCGCACCGCGTCTCGTACGCCTTGTCTTTTTCAGGACTTCACGCGCTCGTAGACGTTCCACGCGTCTGACACCACCTGCGAGGGTGTGCCGTGACGCTCCACCGCAAGGTGCCCATCGGGCGTGGTCCACATCTTGCGCAGCGACTCAACCGGCACGTTGACGCCGCCAACTTCAGACTGACTCTTCGTCGTGATCTCCAGCGTCTCTCCAACCCATCTCGTTGTGGAGAGAATCGGGATGTCGGCTTGCCCCCGCGCTCCGGGAGATCGGTTGGGACTCGGCTTTCCATCAAGCCGATACGTGACCTCGACTTTGAGACCACCCGCCACGATATACAACGTGAGAGATTCAGCGGTCTGCGTAATCACACACTCGTCGCCAAAGACGACGGCCGCCGTGTTTCCCTTGGATTCGCGGGCGAGCGCCATGCTTTTGGCAGCATCGAGTTTCCAGTGACCACTGAAGTCCGGCACGACCGCGTCCGCGGACAGGGTTGAAGAACCAAGAGCGCCCATCGCCGCAAGCAGGGCCATGGCGAGCGACAGGCGACAGATGACAGAGCGCATACGGTATCCCTCTGATACAGGTTGGACACCGCCGAAGCAAGACCGGCCGGTGAGTTAGCGCTTCCTGATGACTTGTGTGCCGCTGACGGGGCCGAGGCAGGTCGAGCCGGAGTAGGGGATGGAGATTCCGCCGTCGCTCTGCATGCTCGCGCTGCCCGAGGCCGAAATAGCGCAGGTCGCCGCGCCCGATCCTGTGGCGGTGCCCGTCACCTTCCAGTCAATCGACGTGCCGCTGAAGGTGCCCGTGCCCGTGCCGGTGACCTGCAGAGTGCCAAAGCACGTCGCCGAAAACGAGCCCGACCCGGTCAGGCCCGAGATGTCACTGACCGACCACTGAAAGTTCGCGCACGTTCCCGCAGTGGAGGGGGCGGACGACACCGATGCCCATGTGCCAAGCAGCGAACTCGCGTTAGAGGGAGATACGGTGGTCGGCGAATAGCCCGAGCAGGCGGCCGCCACGAAGGCGAAGGCCAGTCCGATGGCGCCGGAGGTGCGTGTCATTGGCCGACTATAACCTAAGATCTACCCCTATTTCGTCTCGAGCCTCAATAGCATGCTCATCGTTGGCGCGTTGATTGGAGCGGGCGTATGGTTCGCAGTCAGAGCCGGCTGGTAGCACTCGGCCGTGGCCAGGGCTTGGCGCGGCTACAGCCACGCCCTGCGTACTACAGGCAAGTGCAAACTGCTCTACGCGTTCTTGAACAGCGCCTTTCTGTATTCCCGATTCATCGTCGCGATGTGCTTGAGTGAGATGCCTTTCGGACAGACGGCTTCGCACTCGCCTTCGTTGGAGCAGCCACCGAACCCGGATGTGTCCATGGCCGCGACCATGTTCACCACACGGCGGGGCGCCTCGGCCTGGCCCTGGGGCAGTAGAGCCAGTTGCGAGATCTTCGCGGAGGTGAAAAGCGCCGCCGATGCGTTCTTGCACGCCGCGACGCACGCGCCGCAGCCGATGCACACGGCCGCATCCATCGCGTCATCCGCCACGGTCTTCGGAATCAGAATCGCGTTGCCGTCGGGCGCTCCACCCGTGTTCACCGAGGCGTAGCCACCGGCCTGAATGATCGTGTCGAACGCTCCGCGATCGACGACAAGGTCCTTGATGAGCGGGAATGCCCGTGCCCGCCACGGCTCGATGACGATGGTGTCGCCGTCTTTGTAGCGGCGCATGTGCAACTGGCAGACGGTGGTGCCTGGATCCGGGCCGTGCGGACGGCCGTCCACCATGACGCCGCACGTGCCGCAGATGCCTTCGCGGCAATCCGAGTCAAACGCGATCGGGTCGTCGCCCCTCGCAATCAGGGTCTCGTTCACCGCGTCGAGCATCTCCAGGAAGGACATGTCGGCACTGATGTTGTCAGCGGTGTAGTCCACAAGGCGGCCCTTTTCGGTGGGACCCGCCTGCCGCCAGACCTTGAGGTGCACTTTCATCTCATTGCCTCATTGCCTCATTGCCTCATTGCCCAATTGCCATCACTTGTAGCTCCGCTGGGAGGGCTTCACGTTCTCGAAGACCAGTTGTTCCTTGTGCAGCGTGGGCGCCGTGCCTACGCCCTGAAATTCCCACGCGGCGGCATACGCAAAGTGGTCGTCATCGCGCATAGCTTCACCGTCAGGCGTCTGACTCTCTTCCCGGAAGTGGCCGCCGCACGACTCAGTCCGATGTAGCGCATCGAGTGCCAGCAGCTCGCCGAACTCGAGATAGTCCGCCACGCGGCCGGCGTACTCGAGGTTCTTGTTGAGGTTGTTCGGGTCACCCGGCACCGAGACGTTCTGCCAGAACTCTTCGCGCAATTGCGGGATGCGGGCAAGAGCGCGCTTGAGCCCCGCATCGGTGCGCGACATGCCCACTTCGTCCCACAGCAGCCGGCCCAGTTCGCGATGGAGCGCACGAGGCGTTTTCGAGCCCTTCACGTTCAGCAGCATGTTGATGCGCGCCTGCACCGAATCTTCCGCCTCCTTGAACGCGTCGTGCTCGGTGGTCACTTTCTCCACCGGCGTCGACGCGATGTAGTGGGCGAGTGTGTAGGGGATGACAAAGTAGCCGTCTGCCAGTCCCTGCATCAGCGCGCTGGCGCCGAGCCGATTGGCGCCGTGATCCGAAAAATTGGCTTCGCCCATCACATGCAACCCGGGCACGGTGCTCATGAGGTTGTAGTCCACCCACAGGCCACCCATCGTGTAGTGGATGGCCGGATACATCCGCATGGGTTCCTGGTACGGATCCTCGTTCGTGATCTTGCGATACATGTCGAAGAGGTTGCCGTAGCGTCCGGCGACGGTGTCCCGGCCGAGCCGATCGATGGCGTTCTTGAAGTCGAGGAAGACGGCCAGGCCGCTTTCGCCAACGCCGCGTCCCTCATCACACGCGGCTTTCGCGTTGCGCGAGGCCACGTCGCGAG
>JBKJJZ010000012.1:0-3097 GCA_046597705.1 Vicinamibacterales bacterium
ATCGATGCGAGCGGGATCCACCCACCGCAGCAGGGCGCGCTGCATTTGCATCACTGCTACGTCGAGGTCATCAGTTGAATGCGCTGCGCGATTCAACTGATGACCTCGACGTAGCAGTGATGCAAATGCAGCGCGCCCTGCTGCGGTGGGTGGATCCCGCTCGCATCGATGCGCGAATTCGAAGCGCCGTCGAGACGATTACCCGTCATCGCGGACTGGTCTCCATGGATGACGTCGCCGCCAGCGTGTCGTTGACCCGGCGGCACGCAACTGCGGGCAGAGCACGCCAAGGCGCGGCGCTGCTCGTGGGGTCCGGGATGGTTATCGTCGGACTTTCTGCAGCATCCCCTCTTCCTTCATGAGCGCCTCGATTTCGACTACGGTTCGCGGGGCGCCCTCAGACAGCACCTCGCGCCCGGACGCCGTGATGGCGACGGTGTCCTCGATGCGCACGCCAATCTGCTCGTCGACACGGTAGATCTGGATGTCGCACGCGAAGACAAAGCCGGGTTGCAGCACCTCGTCGGGACCCGCGAATGTGCCCATGACGTCGTGCGTCGCCATGCCGATCGAGTGGTTGTAGCCGCCATACCGGATGATGCTGGCGAAGTCGGCAGCAAAACGTTCGAGCTTGTTCGCCTTGAGGGCCTCCTCCATCTTCTGTCCGACCTGGCGAAGCGTGATGCCCGGGCGATAGTTGTCGATGGCCGCGTTGCGAATGACGAGCGCGGCCTCGTAGAGCTCACGCTGCCGCGGCGAGAACCGGCCCGATGCGGGGAACGACGTCGAGATATCTACGTGGTAGTTGCCCAGGTCGGGTCCGGCGTCGAGGATGAGGAAATCGCCGTCGGCCAGCACGCGATCGTAGGCATGGTAATGACCGTAGGCGTGGTTCTTGCCAGACATGATGATCGTGTAATACGCCAGCCCGCGCGCGCCGCCGAGCGCGGTGACGAAGTCGAAGACCGCTGCCAGGGATCGTTCAGCCACGCCAGGCTGTGTTGAGCGGATGAACTCCCGGTGCCCCTCAGCGCCCAGCCGCGCCGAATCGCGCATGAGTGTCAGTTCGGCGGCCGACTTGTACTTGCGCAGGTTCCACACAATCGGCGCAAGATCCCGTGTCTCGTATTGCGGGAACCGCTCGCGCAGATGAGTCACGAACTGCAGTTCCCGCGTCAGCCGTCCATCCCACGGATTGGTCGTCATCGACCGCTGGAGGGCATTGAACTTCTCGTTGCTGTTTTCGGGCCCGATCTCCTCCGGCCGAAAGGGCGTATAGAGCGTGGGCCCGCGCCGATACAGGCCCGACAGGAAGCCGGCCAGCCCGTCGCCCGGCAGCGCCCGCTCGATGCCGGTATACGCCGCAGGCGCTCGGACCAGTGCGACCGGAATGCCAAGCCCGTCGGCCGTCTTCTCGTCCATGGTCAGAAACAGGATGCTTTCCCTGCGCTGGCCGTCGATGACCAGTGTCGCGTCGGGGACGTCCACACCCGTGAGATAGAAGAAGTCGTTGCCCTGACGAAATGCCACATCGCCCTCGGGTGTAGAGGCGCCAGGCACGATGGCTACGCCATCGCCGATCGCCTCCATGACGCGGGCGCGGCGCGCGGCGTATTCCGTCGTGTCGAAGAGACCGGCCGTCGATGCCGGGATCCCCATGCAGACCAGGGCCACCGTGAGCAGTACGGGCAACACCGTTCGTTGTCTCATCACCTCGGATCCTCCTTTTGCAATCCCAAGCCGGGCGGGCGTGTGGTCATGCTGGCGCAATCATCCCGCCGTGCGCCAGATCCTGCAACTCTGCCTTCCCGCCAATATTGGCCAAACGGCATGGCCGCTCACGTCCTCATTGGTAAGATGCGTCCATGACTCAGGTTGTTCGGTCGGTCGTCGTGTTTTGTGTGCTGGCGTGCGGCACGGTCGTGGCGGCCACGACGCCGCAGGACTCGCTTGCGCGCGTGCTGCAGGATGTGCAGGCCTATCGGGGGCGTGACTTCACGCTGCCGGCACCGCCGGGCACACCGGCGCGGTACGCGCGGCGGATGGAGGACGTCTCCGCGGAGCGATATGACAACGAAGCGGCCGCGCTGACCGGTTTTGCCGAACGGTTGGCGGCACTTGACCGCAGTGCGCTGACACCGGCGGCGCAGACCGACTCGGAGATCCTGGGGCGCCAACTGCGGGACCGCATCAACGAACTGCGATTTCGCGGTTTCGAGATGCCCATCGGCAGCCGCGAAGGATTCCACTTCAGCCTGCCCGCATTGCCCGACCGCTTTCAGTTCGACTCGGTGACGGCGTACGACGACTACATCGCCTCGTTGCAGTCCTTCCGCGCGCACACGGCACAGCGCATCGCGACGTTGCGCGCGGGACTGAAAGCGGGTCGCGCCCTGCCTCGGCAGGTGCTCGACGACTACGACGCGCCCGTCGCAGCGCAAATCCGGGCCGACGTCACCACGAGCCCGCTGTATCAGCCCTTCACCCGGGTGCCCGACAGGTTTCCGGCAGAGGACCGCGAGCGGATCCGACGCGACGGCGCGGCCGCGTTGCGCGAGTCCGTGATGCCGGCGCTCCAGGACTTTCTCGTCTTTCTGCGCCGCGAGTACATCCCCGGGGCGCCGACGACCATGGGTCTGTCGGCGATGCCGGATGGTGATGCGTTTTATCGCCACCGCATCCGCATGCACACGACGCTCGAACTCTCGCCGCGCGAAGTCCACGACACCGGCCTTCGCGAGGTCGCCAGGCTGCGCGCCGAGATGGAGCAGGTGAAGGTCCGGGCGGGCTTCACCGGGACACTGGCTGAATTCATGCGGTTTCTCCAGACCGACCCGAAGTTTCATGTGCCAACCGAGGAGGCCTATCTGCAGGCCGTCGCGATGGCGGCCAAGCGGATGGACGGAGCATTGCCGCGGCTGTTCTCGATCCTGCCCAGGACGCCATTCGGTGTGCGGGCCATGCCTGCGCATATCGCCATCCGGCAGTCCGCTGGGTACTACGACTCGGGTGCCGCCGATGGCACCCGGGCAGGTTGGACCAACATCAACACTTCCGATCTCGCTGCGCGTCCGCTGTATGTCGTCGAGGCCCTGAC
>JBKJJZ010000020.1:0-34311 GCA_046597705.1 Vicinamibacterales bacterium
CGACTCATGGTGGGCGTCTGACTGTCGTCTCAGATCCGCGGGAACGGAAATCACCGACACCTCCCACCGGTCCGTCTTCCGTTCGGCGATCGCAATCAAGCGGCCGTCGTCGGACCACGCAGGCAGGGTGAAGTCGCCGCGCGCGAGTCGCCGCGGCTGGCGGCCGTCAGCGCCGGCCACCCACAGATCGCCGTTGCCGTCCACGTAAGCGATCCGGTTCAGTTCAAGCGGCGACCAGGACCAGACCTCGCCGTCGTACGGCGGGACAGGATTTACGCGTTCGTGAATCGTCAGGCCGTTCAGCCTGAGCATGTGTGTGGTGATCATCCCGCCCATCGTGGCCGCATCCATCACACGGTGCTGCAAACTGTCGATGCCGTACATGGGCATTCGGGAATCGCTGCCAAGCTCAATACGGCCCAGACCGGTGGGGCTGATGCGACGCGACTTGGTCTCCCAGAATTTCCGCGAGGCGGCCGAGTGATCCCTCCACTGCACCAGGGTGATGCTGTCTGCCGGCTTGGCGAAGTACTGAGGGGTGAGCTTGCCCTGGGCATCGGCAAATATGCCCTGGATCACCAATGTCCCCCCATCCCAGGTCACTTCGGAGACCACGCCTGACTTGAGTTGGTCGCTCGTGATGGTCAGGACCAGTTGCTTTTCCGGGGTCTGTGCCGTCACCGGCGCAACCAGGAGGCACGTAACCGCCCACACGCTGCTGCGCCATTGGAGCCGTCGCATGACGGGATACTACATCGCCTGGTCGCCGTACACACATCGGGCGCGGCGATCCTCTGCCGCGCCCGACGTGTCAGTGCACTGACCTTAGAAGCTGATGCGGAAGCCGATCTGACCGACGCGCTGCTCAGGCTGCTGGAAATCGCCTGAATAGCTCGTGGGCTGCAGGAAGTTCGGATTGGGCAGTCCCGTGCCCAGCAGCCGGGTGGCCACAAAACCCGAGGGGTTGCTTGCGTTGAACATGTTGAACACCTCGCCGATGGCCTCCATGCGCAGCGAGTGGTTGCCCACGCCGACGCTGAACGCCTTGGACACGCGCAGATTGACCAACGTGCGCCAGGCGCCGCGGCCACAGTTCCAAGTCTTACAGTCGCCAATCTCCTTTGGAGCCTTGCCGACGCCGTCGAACTGGTACGCCTTCACGGGCAGGTCGTTGCGTTCGCCGTTCAGGTTGGTATCCAGCCCCTCCGTGATCGCCACCGGCAGCGGCGACTTGAACGTGAAGAACGGGGCCACCGAGAACCCACGGAACGTCCACACGGCGGTGATCGATCCTGAGTGCCGTGAATCAGTGCGGCCCGTCGGGCCGAACACCTTGGGATCGTCATACAGCAGCGTCGAGTCCTGCAGGTTGTTCGCGTTCAGCTCATCGACGGCCGTGCCGGCGGTACTCTTGGCGCTCGCCAGGGTGTAAGACGCGCTGAAGTCGAGGCCATTGGTCATCCGGCGCCTGATGCCGAAGATGGCCGCGCGATACTCGCTCTTGCCGGCCGAAATGGCCGGGCGCGTGCCAATCGCGTTCGGGTTGATGCCCAGGAACGCCAGCCGCCGTGTCGTGGTCGGAGCGATACGCGTGTTGATGCGCGGTCGCGTGTTCAGGTCGCGGCCATCCGCCATGACGAGGTCCGCGGTCAGCACCGTATTCCTCATCAGCTCGTGCGACCATCCCAGGCTGGCCTGACGCGTGTACGGCATCTGCAGTCGCGGATCCACAAACTGACCGAAGAGCGGCTTCACGTTCGGGTTGGCCTGATTCTGGCTCTGGATGTTGGCCACTGGCTGGCCGACGCGGTAGAACGTGCCGTCCGCATTCCGGATACCGCTCTGGTTGTCTACCGAGAGCACGGCGCCGAATCCCTTGCCCGTGGCGTCTGCCGCCGCGAACAGGGCGTTCGAGTTCGTATACGCCATGTCCATGTAGATGCCCCATCCGCCACGGATCACGTCGCGGCCTTCGCCCTTGATGTTATAGACAAAGCCGACGCGTGGCTGCCAGTTATTGGTGTCGTTCTTCGGCGTCAGGCCGAAATTCTCCAGCCCCTTGATGCCCGCGAGCAACCCGGCCTTGCCGGCGTTCTGCATGATGACGTAGTTGGGGTTCTTCGACTGGTCGAACTGGTAGCCGTCGATCAGGTCGTACCGCAGTCCCAGGTTCAGCGTGAGCTGGTTGGTGACGCGCCAGTCATCCTGGAAATACGCCGCGTACTGCTTGAGCGGGATGTTGGCAGACGCATCGCCGTCGTTCAGATTCACGACGGAAATGGGACCATTGATCGTGTTGTCCAGGTGAGTGAGCTGGAGCACGCCCTTGCCCGAATTGAACGTGATGAACAGGCGAGGCTCATTGATGAAGTTCACGCCCAGCTTCATGTCGTGACCGATGCCGCCCATCCCCGTCACGTGCCACGAGAAGTCGTCGCGGAACTGCCACTTCTTCTGCTCCGTGGTCTGCGGCGTGTTCGGGCTTTGCCCCACATTCACGCCATTGGGGAACGACTGGAAGACGTCGCTGCTGTTGGCGCTGATGAAGTTGCCGAAGTCGGCGTACTGGAAGATGAACTCGTTCAGCTTGTCGCCGCCCACCACCGTGTTGTGGTTGACGTTCAGGGAATTGAACTTGTTGTCGCTCTTGCCCCAGCCATTGACCGGCTTGTTCGACGCCGCGCCATACGGTTGCGAGTTCTGGTTCCGGCCATACCGCACCGACAGATACTGCGACGCGGAAAGATTGGCGGTGACCTTCACGTTCAGCAGGGTCTCTCGATACGGCGTGCCGAACGTGCCATCGAGTTCCGGGAACAAGCCCGACGTCGAGACGACCTGGAACGTGTCCTGCTGCGTACGCTCGAACGCCCCGAAGTAGTGAATCTTGTCTCTCACAATCGGGCCGCCCAGGCTGCCGCCGTATTGATACCGGCGATAGTCCTGCTTCTTCGAGCTGGCGTTCTTCTCGGTCGTCGTAATGGCGTTCATCTTGTCGTCGCGGAACATCGTGAACCAGCTGCCGTGCAGCGAATTCGTACCGCTTTTGGTGACGATGTTCATGACGCCGCCATTGCTCCGACCGTTTTCGGCCTTGGCGCGCGAGGTGACGAAGCTGAACTCCTGAATCGCCTCAAGCGGGAACAACTGCAGGAGGCCGCCAACCGTATCGTCGTTGTTGTCACCGCCGTCAATCTGATAATTCACGTTGCGGCCGTTGCCGCCATTGATCTGGGGCGAAAACTGCGTGCTCTTCGTGGGGTCAGAGTGGACGCCGAGGCCCACGCCCGGAATGGACGCCGCAAGGTTCGCAAACTGGCGGCCATTGAGCGGCAGCGATTCGATTCGGGCGATGTCGACGACACCTCCGACCGACGACGCCGTCGTCTGGATCAACGTCGCCTCGCCCGTGACCGTCACGGATTCGGACAGCGATGCCACCTTCAGGGAGAAGTCCGCCGCGGCGATCTGCCCGACGTTGACCACAATGCCCTTGGTGTCCACCGTGGTGAAGCCACTGAGCACCGCCTTCAAATTGTACTGACCAATCGGCAACGCACTCAGGCGATAGGTGCCGTCCGTGTCGCTGACAACGGTGCGCGTGAAACCCGTGGTTGGGCTGGTGGCGGTGATAGTGACTCCGGGGATAGCGGCTCCCTGCGCGTCGATGACGCTTCCGGTGATCGTGCCTGTCGTCTGCTGGGCAGAGATCGTCACGGTGACGATGGATGCGAGGACCAGGGCCCACGCAACCTTACGAATTGAACGCATGTTTTCCTCCTGTGATGGGTACTCGTCGAGCACGAATACTCCCGATGTGCACGAATATGAGCAGTTCAGCCTCAGCTGTCAACCCAGAATCACGGCACTGTCCATCAGCGAAGGGCCCGCAGGAAGCGTTCCACTTCCGGACGTTGGGGGGCTGATGGCGCGAGCAGTTCCAGCAAAACCTGTGCTTCGGCCGTTGCGCCGGCTCGATTTCCAGCCCGGGCCAAGGCCCGCGCCAGCGCAAACCGCGCTTCGTGCAGTAACGGGTCCCGGTCCAACGCGACGCGCAGTTCGCGCGTGGCCTCATCCAGCCGATTTTCTTCAAGGGCCAACAAACCAAGATTGGCCGCCACCACGGGGTTGCCAGGTTCGGAGGCCCGAGCGGCAATCAAGGCCCGCCGAGCGCCAGCTCCATCGCCCGCCTGACTGCGGCAGATGGCAAGACCCAGACCAGCGTCGGCACTGGGCACGCCGGCATCCATGGCCGCGCGCAGGTGGGGCTCGGCCTTCAGGCACTGACCTTCGGCAATGTGGGCGTAACCGAGCCGCAGATGCGCCTGGGGATTTCGCGGGTCGTCGCGGAGAATGGCGTCAAGCGCAGCGATCAACGCTGCGCCGTGAATCTCGCCCGACGTCACCTCCGCAATGCGCGAGGCCACGGCCACTCTGTCCTTGGGATCCGCGCGCCGGCCGGCGCCCGCAGACGATGGCGATCCCTGGAGGTAGCCCAACGACTGCAGACGGCGTGCCGCGTCGGTCGACACTTGGGCAGGCGCTGACAACTCCGGACCGCTCCACCGTGATACCAGCGCTGCCATACCGGCGCCTCGAGGAGCCTGATCGGCGATCACGTTTTGCGTTTCCGCCGGGTCCCGCTGGAGATCGAAGAGCTCCGGTGCCGGTGCCGCGATGAACTTCCATCCATCGGCGCGGATACTTCGAAGGCTGGCCCACCCAAAGTCCAACAACGGCGCAAATGACTCTGCGTAAATCGTGCGCGAATCGGCGCGGCCCGACGTGAAGGCCGGGACGAGTGATCGGCCGTCCGCGTGCAGGACGCCGCCCACGACATCGATGATCGTCGGAGCGACGTCGACCAGTGAAACGTCGCCCTTGATCGCAAGTCCTGCGGGGATACCTGGACCGCGAAACAACAACGGCACGCGCAGTGTGGTGTCGTAAACGAACACGCTGTGTCCGATCTCACCGTGTTCGCCGAAGGCCTCGCCGTGATCGGACGTGGCCACCACCAGCGTCTGGGCATCGACGGGGCCCAGTGCCCGCAACAACCGCTCCACCTGCTGATCAGCAGTCGCAACCTCGGCCGCGTACCGTGCGCGAGGGCTTCCCCCGGCTGACGGATCGCCGTACGGCGCGTGTGGTTCGAACAGGTGCACCCAGAGGAAGAACGGTTGCGCGCCGTGAGACGCGAGCCAGGCCGTGGCCCGCTCCACGGTGGCCGGTCCCGCACGTTCATTGAGTGGAGCACCGCCTTCGGGACGCGGCATCTCGTCGTCGTACACGTCAAACCCGCGGGCGAGTCCGAACCTGCGATCGAGAGGGAATGCGGAAACAAACGCGGCCGTGGCGAGCCCTCTGGCCTTGAGCACGGTGGCTAATGTTGGAACGCTGTCGAGGACGGCAATGCCATTGTGGCGGCTTCGATGTGACGGTGGATAAAGGCCAGAGAGAATGCTGGCGTGTGAAGGCAGCGTGACGGGCGCCGATGCCCACGCGTGCTCCACGCGGACGCCCTCAGCCGCGAGGCGATCGAGCGCCGGTGTTCGCGCCTCTGTCGCCCCATAGCTACCAACGCGATCGGCACGAAGCGTGTCGATGGTAATGAGCAACACGGACACCGGCCTGGCCGGTCCGGGAGGCCGCGCTGCAGGTGAGCCGCACGCCGCGATCCCGGTCAACACACATAGAAGTGCGGCGCGCGTCATCGTTTGTCCAGCTGCGCGAGGAGCGCGCGTGCCGCGTCCTTCTCCTTCGGGTGACGACCGGGCGCGCCGAGCACCTGCCGGTATTGATCCCGCGCGCGCGCCAGCTGCCCGGACTCCTGCAGGGCAATACCAAGATTGAGCTGCGCCTCGATGAAACGCCTATCCTCTGCGGCACGTTCGAGCCACGGCACTGCCTCTGCGGCCTTGCCCTGCTGGATCAACACGGCGCCGAGTCCGTTCGCCGCATTGGAAAACTGCGGCGCCCTCGCCAACGCAGTGCGATACGCCTGAGCCGCGGCATCGAGATCCCCGAGCGCGCGACGGGCGTTCCCAAGATCGGAGTGGTAGACGACGTTGGTCGGGTCAACGCGGGCGGCTTCCGCAAACTCCACGGCGGCCTCCGCATGCCGGCCCGATTCCGACAAGATCAGTCCCTTCCCGTGGCGCGCTGATGCAAGCGTGGAGTCGATGGCCAGGGCCGCGTCCTCCGCGCGAAGCGCTTCTGCAACAAAGCCCCGACCACGCGCGACCACCGCAAGATCGTGATACAGCGCAGCGTGGGACGGCCAGCGCTTGACCGCCGCGCGCAAGTGCACCAACGCCTCCGCGGATCGGCCGGCCGAGGCGAGCGCAAGCGCATAAGTTGAGACAAACAACAGAGACGACGGATGGGCGCCGCTCACCTGCGCGAGTGCAGCGAGACCCTTCGACGCCTGTCCCTGGACGACGAAAGCCTGCGCTCGCTCGAACGCTGTCCAGTCAGACATCATGTCGCCAGAGTAGATACCGGTTGCTGGACCAGTGGGTGGTGCGGCCTGCGACACATAACCTAACGCGCGCAGGCGCTCGATGGTGTCTGGCGAAACTCGCGCCCCGGGCGCGCCGGCGGCGTCAACGGTACCAATAGCATCGAGCCGCCTGATCATCGCGCGCACGATTGAGGCCTTCGACGCGGCCGCATCGATCGTTTCTCCGGGATCAGCCGCGAGATCGAACAACCGGGGCCGTTCTGCACGCACCAGCTTCCATCGGTCCTGCACCAACGACTGCATCGGCGACCATCCCGCGACCACCGGGTACTCGGTTTCTGCATACGCTTCGGCCTCGGGGGCAGCCGGCCCCGTCAGCACACGACCCGCAAGCGGTCCGGGCGTCTGGCCGCAGAGCGCCAGGACCGTCGGCATTACATCAAGAAGGCTTGCTGGGTCCGTGCGAACGGCGGCCGGCTGCCCAGGCACATGGATGATCAACGGCACACGGAGAGCCGCGTCGGTCAGCAACATGCCGTGCGTTGACTCACCGTGGTCGCCGAGGCTCTCGCCGTGGTCGCCCATAACCAGCGTGACGACCCGGGAAGCGTCCGCTCTCGCGCCGGCGGCCAACAGCAATCGTCCGACTTGCTCATCGACGTGCGCAATTTCGCCGTTGTAGCCATCCCCGCCCGCCCGGGCTCGAGCATCGGCCGGGGGATCGTACGGCGCATGCGGATCGTAGAAGTGCACCCAAAGCAGCCACGGCCGATCGGTTGACAGGCGATTCAGGGCGGCGATGGACCGACCGGTAACCTCGGATCCTGGCCGGTCGGCTTGTAATCGATCGACGGCTTCCGGATCGCGATTGATGGCATCGTCGTATTCATCAAATCCTGACGCAAAGCCGAAGCGGCGATCGAGGACAAACGCCGCGACCACGCCGGACGTCTGGTAGCCCGCCTGCTTGAGTCGCTGCGCCATGGTGGATGCGCTGGCGGCCAGAACGTGCCCGTTAAGCCGGACACCATGCGCGGGGGGGTGCAGTCCAGTGAAAATCGTCGCGTGCGCGGGCCCTGTCAAGGGCGCCACGCTGCGGGTGTTGGCAAACCTCAGGCTCTGCGTGGCCAGCGTGTCGAGTGTCGGCGTGAAGCCCCGGCCCAGCCGGTCTGCTCGAAGTGTATCGATGGTGACGACCAGGATATTGACCGGTGGCCGTTCGCGAGCCGGAGCCCCGCTGCAAGCCATGAGCCCAGAACCCGCTAGCGCGACCAGCCACGCTTTTGCGTGCGCATGTGCCATCGCTAAGACCTTATCGCAACCCCCGAGCGCCTCGCTGGTAGGGCCAGGACGCCTACCCCTCGACAGAACAACCGCCTTCGGGGGATGATGACCGACGCGGCGGGTGGGCTGCCGCGCGACAGGGAGACAGGTTTGACGATGACGACTCGAGGAATTCGCCTGGCGGTGACCGCCGGACTGGTCGTGTTCGCGGCGTTGGCGATTAGCAACAGCACTCAGATTTCGGCACAGGAGACCGCGCCGGCAGCGCAGGTCCAGACGGCCCCGGCTCCAACCGCTCCGGTACATCAGGGCGGCGAAGCCAATCTGGTGATGCCCGACCTGGGCCAGGTTTCGTTCCTTGGCACCGATGGCCGCACGTTGCTGATGGTGGGCCTGCTGGTCTGCGCGCTGGGCCTGCTCTTCGGCCTGGTCATCTACACGCAGCTCAAGAACATGGCGGTGCACTCGTCGATGCTGGAGGTCTCGGAGCTGATCTATGAGACCTGCAAGACGTACTTGATACAGCAGGGCAAACTGCTGCTGGTCCTGGAACTCTTCATCGGCACGATCATCTTCTATTACTACTTCTTCCTCCTGCACTTCTCGATCGCCAAGGTCTCCATCATCCTGTTCTTCAGCCTGGTCGGCATCGCCGGCAGCTTCGGCGTCGCGTGGTTCGGCATTCGCGTCAACACGTTCGCCAACTCACGCACGGCATTCGCCAGCCTCAAGGGCAAGCCGTATCCCTGCTACGCGATTCCGCTCAAGGCCGGCATGAGCATCGGCATGATGCTCATCAGCGTCGAGCTCCTGCTGATGTTGTTCATCCTGCTGTTTGTCCCGGGTGACTACGCGGGCGCCTGCTTCATCGGATTCGCCATCGGCGAGTCGCTGGGCGCATCGGCGCTGCGAATCGCCGGCGGCATCTTCACGAAGATTGCCGACATCGGCGCGGACCTGATGAAGATCGTCTTCAAGATCAAGGAAGACGACGCACGCAACCCGGGTGTCATCGCGGACTGCACGGGCGACAACGCCGGCGACTCGGTGGGCCCCAGCGCCGACGGCTTCGAGACCTACGGCGTCACGGGCGTGGCGCTCATCACGTTCATCCTGCTGGCCGTGGCCGACGTGCACCTGCAGGTCCAGCTGCTGGTCTGGATCTTCATGATGCGCATCATCATGGTGGTGGCGTCCGGCGTGTCGTACCTGGTCAATGAAGCCATGGCCAAGGCGCAGTACATCAACGTCGACAAGATGAACTACGAGGCGCCGCTCACCCGCCTGGTGTGGCTGACATCCATCGTGTCGGTCGGGCTGACCTTCCTCGCGTCTTACCTGCTCATTCCGAACCTGGGCGGCGACACCACGATGTGGTGGAAGCTCTCGCTCATCATCACGTGCGGCACGCTGGCCGGCGCGATTATCCCGGAGTTGGTCAAGGTCTTCACGTCCACTGAATCCGCCCACGTTCGCGAAGTCGTGTCGTCGTCGCGCGAGGGCGGGGCGTCGCTCAACATCCTGTCGGGCCTTGTCGCCGGCAACTTCTCGGCCTACTGGCTGGGCCTGAGCATCATGCTGCTGATGGCGGCCGCGTACTACGTCAGCGGATTCGGCCTCGAAGGCATCGGCATGATCGCGCCGGCGGTCTTCGCGTTTGGCCTGGTCGCGTTCGGCTTCCTGGGCATGGGCCCGGTGACGATCGCGGTGGACTCCTACGGCCCGGTCACCGACAACGCGCAGTCCGTGTACGAACTGTCGCAGATCGAGGAAATCCCCGGCATCAAGGCGTCGCTCAAGAGCCAGTTTGGTTTTGACGCGAACTTCGAGAAGGCCAAGCACAACCTCGAGGAGAACGACGGCGCCGGCAACACATTCAAGGCGACCGCAAAGCCGGTGCTTATCGGCACGGCTGTGGTCGGCGCCACCACGATGATCTTCGCAATCATCGTGTCGCTCACGAATGGACTTCAGGTGGAGTTCTACAGGTTCCTGTCGATCCTGCACCCGCCGTTCCTGCTGGGCCTGATTACGGGCGGCGCGATGATCTACTGGTTCACCGGCGCGTCGATTCAGGCCGTGACGACCGGCGCGTATCGCGCGGTGGAGTTCATCAAAGCGAACATCAAGCTTGAGGGCGCAACCAAGGCGTCGGTTGAAGACTCGAAGAAGGTCGTGGAGATCTGCACGAAGTACGCGCAGAAGGGCATGTTCAACATCTTCCTCGGCGTGTTCTTCGGAACACTGGCCTTTGCTTTTGCGGAGCCGTTCTTCTTCATCGGCTACCTCATCTCGATCGCGCTCTTCGGCCTCTACCAGGCCATCTTCATGGCGAACGCGGGCGGCGCGTGGGATAACGCGAAGAAGATCGTCGAAGTGGAACTCAAGGCCAAGGGCACGCCACTGCATGACGCCTCAGTCGTGGGCGACACGGTTGGCGACCCCTTCAAGGACACGTCGTCTGTCGCGATGAACCCCGTGATCAAATTCACGACGCTGTTCGGCCTGCTCGCGGTGGAACTGGCCGTGCAGTTGACGCGCGAACAGGGCGCCGGCCTGACGCACGCCCTTGCGCTCGGCTTCTTCCTGATTTCGGTCTTCTTCGTGTGGCGCTCGTTCTACTCGATGCGGATCAAGTCTGAGTAACCAATGCATTGGGTAGCGTTGGCACTGGGCGCGGCACTGTCGTGGGGGCTCTACGGGCCCTCGCTGCATCAGGGGCAGGTCAAGTTGGGCAGCCCATTCCGCGCGCTGCTGTGCGTGGGCATCGCGTACTTCGTCATCGGCGTGATCGTGCCGGTGGTGGCCTTGATGGCGCAGGGCCAACTCAACAAGGGCTGGTCCACTGAAGGCGCGCTCGGCGCCACCGGGGCCGGCGCCCTTGGCGCGCTGGGCGCGGTCTTCATCATCTACGCGTTCCGCGCGGGCGGACTGCCCACATACGTGATGCCGCTCGTCTTCGGCGGTGCGCCGGTCGTGAACGTCCTGTTCACCATGTATCTCCATCCGCCGAAGGTGTCACCCAATCCGCTGCTGTGGCTCGGGTTCATGTTCGTCGCGGTTGGCGCCTCGCTCGTGCTCTACTTCAAGCCGCAGGGCTGAAGTGCGCGGGTACGTAGCTCGGCTTGGTTCTCAAGGCCGAGGCACGTGTCGGTGAGGTTTTCAGGCGAGCCGCGGTCGCCGCTGCCGCTCTCCGGCTCGACGACGCGGAAAAACCACCACTCCAGGGAGTTCGCCCTTGATCTCGGGTGGGGGCCCCCATCCCCACCCGCTGTCGCCCCCATCCTTGGTGCTTTTTGTAGTGCCCGTGTCGCGTCGCTCGCAGTCGAGCGTCAGCGACGACCGCGACTTACCTGAAAACCTGGTGTCACGGGTTCACGTCAGACCGAAGCCCTGCTTCAACCGCAGCGGCGAATGAACACGTCGGCGGCTTGAGCTCGAACCGCGACGCCGATGCCAGTAGAGTTCGACGCCGGCCGGATCGTCAGTTGTGATGGTGTGAACCGGCTTCAATGTCTCAGGCAGTGCGCCAGAAACCTCGCCTTCTCTGCGGACAGGGTTATTCGTGCGGCCGATCTTGAAGTGTCGTCGTGAGCCGTGTTTGACGAGATAGGCATGGCCGACTTCAACACCGTCGTCGATGACCTTCTCTTCACTCTTGGTGCGTCGGGTCCCCAATGCACTGCAGATGTTGGCGACCTCTGTGTTGCCCTGCCGGACTGCGACGTACCAGCCCAGGCTACGCGCAGCGGATTGACAGGCCCCGGTCGCCCGTGGGGGATCGATGAAACGCCGACTCGGAGGGCCGCGACACGCGCCAGTATGAAACCGTCGCGTAGGGAGCGCAGGCTGCGAGGGCCAGCTCCGCCGTTGCGGAGTGGCCCGATGGGCGACAGGGCGCAGCCAAGCGGACGAAGCGAACGGTTTCCCGTGGCAGCTCCGCGGAGGCGATCCGTCGATCCCCCACGGGCGACCAGGGTTCGGCGACCGCAAATCTCGGGCCTGAGGAACAACCCGAGCTACTGTCGAGCCCGAGCGACGTACCAGCCCAAGCGACGCTCAGCGGATGGACACCCTGGTCAACTACACCGCCGGCAAGTCCTTCGGCGACCAGAGTCCTTCGCTCTTCGCCACGTAGACCGTGGCCGTGAGATCGCCAAACACGTTCACCGTCGTCCTGGACATATCGAGGATGCGATCGACACCAAGGACGATCGCGATCCCTTCCCCGGGCACGCCGAACATGGTCAGGATGCCGACCAGGAGCGGAATCGATCCGCCGGGCACTCCCGCGGCGCCGATGGCCGTGATGACCGACATGATCATGACGATGGCCATCTGCGGGATGGTGAGGTCGACACCGAAGATCTCCGCCAGGAAGATGACCGTGATCCCCTCGAAGATGGCCGTACCGTTCATGCACATCGTTGAACCGATGGGCAGGACAAAGCCGGCGATTCCTCTCGGCACGCCCAGGAGATGCTCCGAAACATCCAGGCCGGTGGGCAACGTGGCGCTCGAGGAACTGGTTGAAAAAGCCGTAATCAGCGCGGCCTTCACGCGCGAGACGAATTTGAACGGCGACAAGCCGATGTAGAACTGCAGGATGCTGAAGAGTGTGATGAACACGTGCAGCGCGAGCGCCAGAAGCACCGTGGCCACGAACGCTGCAACGGCAATCATCAAATCAAAACCAAATCGGGACGACACCGTGAAGATGAGGCATGCCACGCCGTACGGAGCGAGCATCATCGCGAAGTGAATGATCTGGATGACGATTTCGTTCAGCGCCTCGAGCCACGCCAGCATGGGCTGGGCTTTGGCCGGTGCGATCAGGGTCAGGGCCGCGCCACACATCAGCCCGAAGAAGATGATCGCCAGCATGTCGGTCTTTGCCGCGGCGTCGATCGGATTGCGGGGCACGATGTTGACGAACGTTTCTGGACCGAATTTTCCGGTGGTGGCTGCGGCCTCAACGCGTGTCGACGCATCGCCGGCGAACCGCGCCATCAACGCGGTCCGTGTTTCAGGTGTGACCCGCTCCCACGGTTTCGTCACGTTCACCACGACGAGGCCGAGCGTGGCCGCCAGACACGTGGTGATGAAGAAATAGCCGATCGCTTTACCGCCGACGCGGCCCACTTTCCGGATGTCTCCGAGGCCGGCCACCCCCAGTGCAATCGAAGCGAACACCAACGGCATGACCACCATGAAGAGCATGCGGAGGAACACCTGGCCCACGGGGCCGGCGATGTACTTGTTCACCCACTCGACGGTCGGATTGTTCACACCGAGGGTGAGGTTCGTCGTGATCCCCAGCGCCAGACCGATGGTCAAGCCCAGCAGGATCTTGGTGTGCAGCTTCATCTCCGAACCGGACGATGGAATGGGTTCGCTCATACGCTGGGAGTCTACAACAGGCTTGCTCTACCCCAGCCGCGCCAATTGGCGCCCCTGAAGGGACGCCCTACGTCCCTGCGCCATCTTTCAAAGGGACGCCTACGTCCCTGCGCTATCTTTCAAAGGGACGCCTACGTCCCTGCGCCATCTTTCAAAGGGACGCCCTACGTCCCTGCGCCATCATTCACTGGCGCCTGTCGCCAATCGCCCACAACGCGGACTGCGTGCGTATGAAGAGCTGCCCTTGTGAGATGGCAACCGAACTGAGCGTGTAGTCGTCGAAGGAATTCTGCGCCAGGAGTTCGAACTTCGGGCCCGTCTTGTAGACGCTGGTGATACCGCCGTTTTCGCTGGTGACATAGATCTTGCCGTCGGCGATCACGGGCGAGGAGCTGTAGAGATCGTTCGCCAGACGTTCGGGACCGTAGACGACCGCGCCGCTCTTTCGATCCAGGCACCACACGACGCCGTTGTCCGTCACCAGGTAGACGTAGGTACCGTCGCTGACCGGTGAGGGCACGTCCGGCCCGCGCTGCTCGAACTTCCAGGCGATGTGCGTGCCGGTCACATCTCCCTTCCCACCGGGGCGTATGGCCAGGATGGGACGCTCGCGCGTCGGCGCGATGATCAAATCACCAGCCACGATCGGCGAGGCCACGATTCGATACGCCGGGTTGTTCTGTGGATTGAGTCCGTCGGCGCGCCACAACTCATGGCCGGTGCCCGGATCGTGGCCGGTCACGACGTCGCCGCCCGTGATGACGATTTCGGTCCTGCTCCCGTACTGCAGCAGCGCCGGCGTGATGTAGGCGTCGGGCGATTCGCGAATGGCGTTCGTGGGCCGCACCACATGCCAGAGCGTTTTGCCGGTGGCCGCGTCGATCTTCAGAATGTAGGACGGATCGTCGGTTTTCATGCCGTGCAGCACCGGCACGTACAACGCACCCGCATGCAGCAACGGCGACGAAGCGTAACCCCAGTTGAGGCCGAACGCGCCATAGTCCTTCTGGATGTCGCGCGACCACTTTTCCGTGCCCGCGAAATCAAACGCCTTCAGGATACCGACCCCACTCATCACCCAGACGTGCGTGCCATCGGTCACTGGCGAGGGCGACGACATGTTCTGCTTGCGCTGCTGATTGTTGCCACCCGCAATCGACCGCTTCCAGATGACGTCCTTCTTGTTGCGATCGACGGCCCAGAGTTCCAGCTCTCCGCTGCTCTGCGCCGTGGCGACGTTGAGGAAGACGATGTCGCCCCAGATGATCGGCGTCGCGCCGGTTCGCGACGGCATGGGCAGCTTCCATGCGATGCCTTCGGTGGCGCTCCATTTCACCGGCAGGCCGGTCTCGGTGCTGACACCGTTGAGCGTGGGGCCCCGCCACTGGGGCCAATTGGCCAGAAGGTGCGTGGAGGCCAACAGGACGAACAGCGACGCAACCGCGGCCCTCATTGCCGCCGCCACCCGCAGGCGTCAAAGCCAAGCAGATAGTCCATGCCGGAGTCGCCGATCGGCGCTCCCGGCGGCGGCGTCGGAATCGCCATGGGGCGAAGCTCGGTGTAGGGGCGGTCCAGGAAACGCTTGATGTCATCGGACAGCAGTTGCCGGCTGGCGCGATCGGCACCGGTCGCGGCGGCCGCCATCATTGAAGGCCGCGTGGGCAGTCCCTTCAACGCCTGCGTGGCGATGGCGCGCACCTGCGTCATCGGCGCGGTCTCAGCCAGTTCCATCAACTGGCTCAACACCACGCGCTCCATGGCGCGTTTGATCTCGGCCTCGTACCCGTTGGCGGGCCGCGCATCAAATACGGTGGCCACCACCCGCCCGATTACCTCATCCAATCCGGGCAGCGACGCATCCACCGCCTTCTGCGCCACCATGCGCGCCGCGCGGGTGGGCGTCAGCAGGCCAGAGATCACGATCTCTGTTGCAGACACGGCCGGTGACACCGGATCGAACGCGCCGCCGGTGTTGCGCGGGAACGTCTCGCGCGTGAGCCCAAAGCCCGGTGGCCTTGGGGGGATGGTGGTTGCCACGGCCGAGGGCAGGACGAGATCGCCCAGACGAAGCGCGCTCATGAGCGCGTCGAGTGCCGCCTTCTGCCTGGCCGCTGGCGCCCACCTCGTCGGCGTTCGTCCGTCGCCCCGGATGGCGTAGATGTATTCCTGGCCGCCCAGGACCGTCACCGCGGAGTCCACCGCGTAGCGATGGTGCAGATACAGCGGCACCAGCGCCTCCTCGATCTGCGCCATCGGCCGGCCCACCTGAATCGCGCGCTCGCCGAAGCCCTCCATCGCTGCACGCCGCAGCGAAAGGATGCGCGTGAGTTCGGCTGCCACATCGGTGCCGTTGTTCCACTGGTCGACGTTGGGGTTGAGATCCAGGTCCTGATTGGACATGTAACGCAGGTCCTGATCCCAGGCGTCATTGATGATCTTCGTCAGCGCGGCCTTTTCATCCGTACCTTTCGGAAACTCGGAATAGCCGTACTGGATCGAGACTTTGTCCCAGGGTCCGATGCCCGTCTCGTACGCCTTCGAAAAATCCATCGTGCCGTCAGGACGCAACGTGATCAGGGGATGCGGGTAGTCGAGGACCGAGATTCGCCCCTTGGAGCTGTTGTAGTAGTTGTGGCCCAGGCCCAGCGTGTGCCCCACCTCGTGTGCCGAGAGCTGGCGCAGGCGCGCGAGCGCCGTCTCCTCCAGCACCGCAGGCTTTTCGTTGCCGGTCACGTAGGGCGAGAGCAGGCTCTCGAAGATCATGTAATCCTGCCGCCATCGCAACGAGCCCAGGATGACGTGGCCCTTGATGATTTCCCCGGTGCGGGGATCGCTGATTGATCCTCCTGTGCTCCAGCCGCGCGTGGACCGGTGCACCCAGGTGATCGTGTTGTAACGCACGTCCATCGGACTTGCGCCTTCAGGCATGACCTGCACCTGGAAGGCGTTGCGGAATCCTGCCGACTCGAACGCCTGATTCCACCAGCGTGCCCCCTCAAGCAGCGCCGACAGCACAGGCTCAGGCGTGCCGCGATCGACGTAGTAGATGATTGGCTTCACCGGCTCGCTAATCGCCGCGGTGGGATCCTTCTTCTGCAGGCGATGGCGATTGACGTATCGCGTCCGCATGTCGGTGCCGATCGGCGCGGCGTAATCAACGTAACTGACGCCGCCGAATGCCGACCTGGGGTCGGACACGCGTGGCGTGTAACCGTTATCAGGCAGCTCGATGAACGACGTGTGCTGGCGTATCGTCACGGCCGAGGCGTTGGGGGCCACGTCACCGACGCGACCGCCCGGCAAGCCCCCGCCGGCCCCGCCTCCACGACCGCCACCGCCGCCGCCCGCCGCCGCGCCATCCGAGACGAACGTGGCGGTCAGGTCGATTTCGGTGTTCTTTGGAAAGCCCAGGGTCTCCGCCAGATTGATGGCGCTGCGCGTTCGATCAAACCGGTACCCGGCGCCAAGGCGCCCTGCCACATTGTGGGTGTCGCGCATGAGAAAGTCAGAGGCGTCCACCAGCACCCGTCCGCCATTCTCGGCCGCAACGGTGAAGCCCCAATGGACCGATTTGGCGAACGCGTCTTCGACGGCTTTCTTTTCCGCGGGGTTCGTCGTGGTCGCCCTGTAGTCGTAGTTGGGTTCCACCATCAGCACCCGCGGACCGACGCGCTGAAAACTGACGATGGCCGTGCCGGCAAGAAGCGCGCGATCCAGGCCGATGTCGTTGGACCCCAGTCCGGCCGACAGGCCCTTCGACCACAGCACTTCCTTGCCCAACTCCGGGATCTCCAGAAACAGGTTTCCGGTGGACTCTTCCCAATACATCGGGAAGAACCCATCGATTTTCTGCATCCCGTTCGTGCGATCCGCAATCGTGCGGAGGCCGGCGGCACCCTGCCCGCCCCCGCGTCCGCCGCCTGCCTGCCCGGATAATCCGGCCGGCACGGCCATCGCAAGCATCAGCACACAGCCCAGCACCGTCAAAACTCGTCGCATAGTGGTCCCTCCGGACGGGGCGATTGTACAGCGACGAGGGGAAGAATTGGGCAATTGGGCATTGAGGCAATGGGCCAATGGAATGGGGCAATGCAACACTCAGATCGCGTGTGCACCAATCGGGCACCAGTGCGTAATCGCCATTCGATCATTGGCATTGCCCGTTTGTTGCATTGCCCCACTCCATTGCCCCAATGCCTCATTGGCCAATTGCGAAATTAACGAGCGGCTCATCGAGGCTAATGAACCTGAGCCTCGCCCTTGCCGTCTGGTAGCCCATGACCGACTTCCTCAAGGACCTGCGACTCGGCCTTCGCCTCTTCAGACATCAGCCGGGGTTCGCACTCGTCGCAGTCCTGGTGCTGGGCCTGGGCATCGGCGCCAACACCACAATCTTCAGCCTCGTGAATTCGCTGGTGCTCAAGCCGCGTCTGGGTGCGGGGGAGGCTCTGGTGGCGGTTTATTCAAAGGACAGGGCGGCGCCCGATACATTCCGTGCCTTCTCGTACGACAACTACGCGGACTTGCGCGCGCGAACGGAAGTATTTGCGTCGCTGACGGCCCACATCCCCGCGCTGGTGGGAATCTCCGAAGGCGACAGCACCCGCCGCGCCTTCATCGATGTCACGACGGGCGACCTGTTCGATACATTCGGCGTCCCGCTCGTGATGGGCCGGTCGTTCACCCGCAGCGAGGAACGGCCCCGGGCTGACATCCCAGTCGCGATTCTCAGCCACATCACCTGGACGCGCATGGGCGCGCCGGCAGATGCGCTGGGACGCACCGTGAAGATCAACCAGCGCGACTTCACCGTCGTCGGGGTCGCGCCCAGGGGGTTTGGCGGAACGATCGCTCTGGTCTCGCCAGAGCTGTGGGTGCCAACGGGCGTCTACGAAACCGTCGTCAACGACTTTGCCAACAATCGGGCCACCAGCAACCTCGCCGACCGGCGCCATCACGCATTGCATGTTTTCGGGCGGCTCCGCGACGGCGTGACTCTGAAGAGTGCCGAGCCACTGCTGGCGGCCGCCAGCACCTCGATGGAGTCGGCCTACCCGGTGGAAAACAAGGACCAGAACCTGGTGGCAGGACCGCTCTCCCGTTTTTCGGTCAGCACGAGTCCCAGCGACGACTCGGCCATCAGCGTCCTGGCCGTCAGCCTGCTGGTGATGTCGGGCATCGTGCTGCTCGTCGCCTCCCTGAACCTTGCGAACATGCAGCTGGCGCGTGCCGGCGCGCGGCGCAAGGAGTTTGCGATTCGACTGGCGATCGGCGGCAGCCGCGCGCGACTTGTCCGGCTCTTGCTCACCGAGGGGATGGTGCTCGCGTTGGCCGGAGGGGTCGTGGCGTTGTTGGCCTCATGGGCATCAATGCGCGGTCTGCTGAGCGGCATGAGCGGCCTGCTGCCAATCCTCATCAGCATTGATGCGGCGCCGGACTGGCGAATCTTCGTCGCGACACTGGTCTTCGCCGTGGCAGGCACGCTGATCTCCAGCCTCGGACCGGCGCTGGCATCCGCGCGAACGTCCGTGCTGCCGGAGTTGAAGGAGAATGCCGGTGAACTGAAGGTCGCGCGGCGCACGCGGTTTGCCACGCGCAACGTGCTGGTCATGGGGCAGCTCGCGCTCAGCCTGACGCTGCTCACCACAGCAGGGGCCTTCATTCGCGCCGCCGCCGTGGCCGCGGACGTCGATCCCGGATTCTCGTTCGATCGAGGCATCCTCGTGAACCTCGACACGAGCCTGGCCAACTACGACCGCCAGCGCGCTACAACGGTCTACTCGCAGGTGCTGGAGCGGCTCAGTCAGGTGCCTGGCGTCACCAAAGCAGGCCTTGCCACGCAGATGCCTTTTGGCGAGATCAAAGAATCGGGGCGGGTGCAAAAAGCCGGTCCGGTTCTCCGTCCAGCAGACCCGGCCTATGCCACCGGCACGGTCGTGGCCGTCACCATGGGCATTTCACCCGACTACTTCCAGGCGGTGGGACTCTCTCTCGCACGCGGCCGCAATTTCACTGACGCCGAATGGCAAACGCCGGGCCGCACGCCGGTGGGAATCATCGATCAGGCGCTGGCGTCCCAGCTCTTCGGCCAGGAGGATCCGATCGGCCGCCTGGTTCAGACCAACACGGGCGACGATGAGTCCGCCGAGGTCATCGAGGTCATCGGCCTGGCGCCCCCCATGCGGCACGAGATGGAAGACGGCGAGCCTGGACCGCACTTGTATCGTCCATTCGCACAGAACTTCCGATCGGGTGTGTACTTCCACATTCGCACGGCGACTGGCGAGGGCGAAGCCGCGATGTTACCCGCGCTGCGGGCGCTGCTGCGCGGCATCGACCCGCAATTGCCCGTCGTCACGCTCGAAACCGCGCCGATGTTCCGAGAGCGCAACGCCATGTTGTGGATCGTTCGGACGGGCGCGACGTTGTTCGGCGTGTTCGGCGCGGTGGCGCTGTTCATGGCGGCGCTGGGCATTTACGGCGTCAAGGCGTACCTCGTGTCCCGGCGGACGCGGGAGATCGGTATCCGCATGGCCCTGGGGGCGAATTCACAGGACGTGTTGTCGCTCGTGATGCGTGACGGTGTGTGGTTGACCGCGGCCGGGCTCGCCCTGGGCCTGGCCTTGTCGGCCGTGGCGGTCCGCGGCGTGGGTAGTTTCGTCTTTGGCGGCGGTGGATTCGATTTGCCGATCGTGGCTGCCGCGTTCGTGACGCTCACCGGCGCAGCGCTTGTGGCCAGCTGGGTGCCTGCGCGGAGGGCTACGCGGATCGCTCCCACAACGGCGCTTCGATCGGAGTAGTCCGACCACCGTCAGCCACACGGCATTGGGCAATGAGGCATTGGGGCAATTGTCTCAATCGTGAATTGCCTCATTCCATTGCCCCATTGCCTCATTGCCTCATTGCCTCATTGCCTCATTGCCTCATTGCCCCATTGCCTCATTGCCCAATTCTTCATAATGTCTCCGTGCCTCCACTGCCCGGATTCGACCTCCGTTCTCTTGAAGCCGCACTCCACCACCGGCTCCGCGCGCCGCTGCCCGGCGCCGAAGTGCAGCGGCGATTCGCGCCACGGCCCAACCGTGAGTCGTGGGACCCCGCCGCGCGGCCGGCACACGCCCGTCAGGCGGCGTCACTGGTGCTGCTCTATCCCGGAGCGCAGGGTCCCGCGCTGGTTCTGACGGAGCGTCACGCCAACCTGCGGCATCATGGGGGCCAGATCAGCCTGCCGGGAGGCGGCGTGCACGAGGGCGAGACCCTGACCGGGGCGGCGCTCCGGGAAGCCAACGAGGAGGTGGGCCTCGACCACTCCGCCGTGCGCCTCGTGGGTCCGCTCTCCTCCCTCTGGGTGCTCGTCAGCGGCTTCGTGATGCACCCGATCATCGCCGTATCGGACACGCGGCCGGACTTCGTCGCGTGCGCGCGTGAGGTCGAATCGCTGATCGAGGTGCCCCTGGCGGTGTTGCAGGATCCCCTCCGGCGGCGCTGGCAGCGCCGGCAGCGGCGCACCACGAGCAGCGCCGGAATTGCGGTGACGGTGCCCTACTTCGCCGTGGGGGCTCTGGGCGACGAAGACGCTCATCAGGTCTGGGGCGCCACGGCCATGGTGCTCGGCGAGTTCTGCGCACTGCTGGATCCGGCGTTCGGCCCAGGCCCCCCGCCCGTACTGGCAGACGACAGTCCCATTACGCTATTCTAGGTAATGATTATTGAGTTTTAGGTAATGGCCGGCAATCCCTTCGTATACGGAGAAATCGTGACGGCGGCGGCGTTTGCCGACCGGGAAGTGGAACGCGACCGGCTCGCCCGCGACCTGCTGGCGGGCCAGAAGGTGTTCCTGATTTCGCCGCGCCGGTACGGCAAGTCGTCACTCGTGCGCCACGTGCTGCGCAGCCTGGCGAAGCAAGGCGTGCTTACCGTGGAGGTCACGGTGGCCAGTTCCAGTTCGTACGTGGGATTCCTCGAAGCCTACGCTCGTGCGCTGATCATGGCGGACACGCCGGTGGGCCGCTTGAAGCAATGGACCACGGACCTGCTTCGGGCGCTGCGGCCGGAAGTGCGGTTCGAAGCCGAGCCCGGTGGCACGTCCAGGTTCGCGGTCGCCTTCCCTTCCGTCCAGACGGATCGCGACATCACGCGCCTCGCCAACGAGGTGTTTACGTTGCCGGCGCGCATCGCCGCGGCGCGAAAACGGCGGATGGCCATCGCGCTTGATGAATTTCAGGCCATCGGCGAGTTCAATGGCGGAAGCATCGAGCATGCCTTGCGGGCGGCCGTGCAGGACCAGCGGCAGGTCGGCTATGTGTTTGCGGGTTCTGAACCATCGCTGATGGAACGGATGCTCACCTCGAAGCGGCCGTTCTACAAGGCGGGGCCGGTCATGCGCCTCGAGAAGATTCACGAGGACGACTTTGCCACCTTCCTCGAAGCCCGTTTTGCCGGCAGCGGCCAGCGCCCCGAACCCGGCCTTGGCGCCGCCATCGTCGAACTCGCGGGGAACGTGCCGTATGACGTACAGCGCCTGGCGCACGAAATGTGGGATGACCTGAGGGCCGCTGGCCGGAAAACAGCCACGCTCGATGATCTGCACGCCACGCTGACGCGCCTGCTGCAGGAAAGCGGGCCGATGTTCGAAGAGGCGTGGCAGCGGCTGACGCTGTCGCAGCGAGGCACCCTGCGCGCGCTGGTCCTCGAACAGGGGCGCGAGGTGCTCTCGGCCGGCGTGCGCGCGCGGCACCGGCTGACCAGTGCTTCCAGCGTGCAATCGGCCCTGGCGGCCCTTGTGCGCGCCGATCTCGTGACGAAAGAAGGCCCTCGCTACACCATGGTGGACTCACTGTTCCGTGAATGGGTAGCCAGGAAAACGTACTGATCGGCAATCTATAATCTGAGATCCATGACTACTCGACACACTCGACTCCTTCTTTTGTGCGCCGCCGTGGTGATTCTGCCCGCGACGATGCTGCCGCGGCTTTCAGCGCGCCAGGTGCGCCCCGCAGATGAGCCAATGTTCCAGGGATTGAAGTACCGAAGCGTGGGTCCATCGCGCGGCGGACGCGTCACTGCCGTCACCGGCGTGCCCACGCAGCCTGCGACGTTTTACATGGGCGTGGCCAGCGGCGGAGTCTTCAAGACCACGAACAACGGGCAGAGTTGGGAACCCATCACGGACGGCCAGATGCCGCTGGGATCGGTCGGCGCGATTGCCGTGGCTGACTCCGACCCGAACACGATTTACGTGGGCACCGGTTCGGATGGCGTGCGCAGCAACGTGTCCACGGGCCGCGGGGTCTACAAGAGCACCGACGCCGGCAAGACCTGGGCCTTTGCCGGCCTCTACAACTCGGGGCAGATTGGCGCGGTCCGCATTCATCCCAGCAACCCGAACATCGTGTGGCTTTCAGCCACGGGTGACATCTTCAAAGCCAACAACGAGCGCGGCGTCTTCAAGACGGTGGACGGTGGAAAGAACTGGAAGAAGGTGCTCTACATCTCCGACGAAATCGGCGCGATGGACGTGGAAGTCCAGCCCGGCAACCCGAACGTGATTTATACGTGGATGTCTCGTCTGGAGCGCAAGCCGTGGACGATCATCAGCGGCGGCAAGGTCGGCGGCTTCTACAAGAGCACCGACGCCGGCGAGACGTTCACCAAGATCGTCACCGGATTGCCGCAGGGCCTGGTCGGCAAGGCCAACCTCGCAGTGACCGCGGCCAACCCGAACCGCATCTACGCGTTGATCGAAGCGGAGCCAGGCGGCGGGTTCTACCGTTCGGACGATGGCGGGCAGACGTGGGCGAATACCGGCGCGCCCGCGAACACGCAGGCGTCGATGATTCAGCGCCCGTTCTACTACACGACGCTCGGGGCCGATCAGACCAACGCCGACGTGGTGTACGGCGGCGCCGAAGGGTTCTACAAGTCCACCGACGCGGGCAAAACGTTCCAGACGATGCGGACGCCGCACGGAGATAACCATGACATCTGGGTCAACCCGACCAACGGGCAGATCATGATCCAGTCCAACGACGGCGGCGCGAACGTGTCCACCGACGGCGGCCGCACGTGGTCCACCCAGAGCAACCAGCCGACCGGCGAGTTCTACGGCGCGGAAGTGGACAAGCAATTCCCGTACAACATCTATGGCGCGCAGCAGGACGACAGCACGCTGTACTTTTCGAGCGACAGCGATCCGTACGCGATGGACTTCAGGGGCGGCCCCGGCTGCGAGACGGGCCCGATCATTCCGCACCCGAGCAAGCCGAACATCATCTACGGTTCCTGCAAGGGCCAGTATGCGGTGATGAACACCAAGACGGGCCAGACGAAGAACTACTGGATTGGCGGCCAGTCCCTCTATGGCAACGACGGCGGCGATTTGATCTATCGCTTCCAGCGCGTGTCGCCGATGGCGCTTTCTCCGCACGATCCGCTGGTGATTTACTACGGGTCGCAGTACGTGCATCGCTCGCGCGACCTCGGTGTCACATGGGAAAAGATCTCACCGGACCTCACGGCGTTCCCGGCGTGCTGCCAGGGCGGCAGCGGCGAGCCCATCACGCGCGATGTGACGGGCGAAGAGTTCTACAGCACGTTGTATGCGATCACCGAATCCACACTGGAACCAGGCGTCATCTGGACAGGGTCGAACGATGGGCCCTTCCACGTCACACGCGATAACGGCAAGACGTGGAAGAACATCACGCCGAAGGATCTGCCCACCGGTGGACGAGTCGCGTGGATTGACGCGTCCGCTCACCGCAAGGGATCAGCGTACTTCGCGGTCTATCGGTACTTGCTGGGTGACTACCAGCCCTACATCTATCGCACGGACGACTATGGCGCCACCTGGAAGCGGTTGACGGACGGCAAGAACGGCATCCCCGCCGATTGGCCCACGCGCGTCGTGCGTGAAGATCCCGATCGCGCGGGCCTGCTCTACGCCGGCACCGAGTTCGGCATGTTCATATCGTTCGACAATGGCACTACCTGGAAATCGTTCCAGCTCAACATGCCGAACGTGCCGATCAACCAGATCACCATCAACAAGAAGGACCTGATCATCGCGACGCAGGGCCGGGCGTTCTGGGTGTTCGACAATCTCAGCGCGCTGCAGCAGATGGGCGCGGCGGCCGGGCCAGTTACGGCGCCGGCCTCGCCGAAACTGTTCAAGCCGCGTGATGGCTACCGCACGCGCACGAGCCCGGAGACACTTGGGCCGACGCTCGACTACTACCTGCCCGCCGCGCCGGAGGGGCACGTCACCATCGACATCCTCGACGCCAAAGGCCAGGTGGTGAACAGCTACAGCAGCGCCGCGCCGGCGGGCGCAGGCGCGGGCCGGGGCGGGCGAGGCGGCCGTGGAGGCGGCGCCCCGGCGGCGCCGATCGATCCTGACGCGCCGATGATGGCCGGCCGCACGGCGCCGACGAGCGCCCAGCCGGTGGGGCGCGTGACCCGCACCGCGGGCTTCAATCGCTTCGTGTGGGATGTGCGGCATTCGAACGGATTGACGATGGCACCGGGGCAGTTCCAGGCACGCGTCAAGGTTGGCGATGCGTCGCTGACCGAATCGTTCACAGTGCTGCTCGATCCCAACGTGGCCGAAGACGGCGTCACAGCCGCGGACCTCCAGGAGCAGTTCGATCACGGCGTGAAGATGAACGCGCTGGTCACGAGCGTCACGCAGACGGTGGCGAAGGTGCGTGCGGCGCAGACGCAGTTCGGCAGCGGCGCCACGGCGGATCCGGCAAAGCTCAAGATCGTGAACGCGATCGCGGACAAGCTCAATACGCAACCCATCCGTTACGGCAAGCCCGGCCTGCAGGCACACATTCAATACATCGCGCGCCTCGGACTTGGAGTCGATCAAAAGGTTGGCCGCGACGCCATCGAACGTTACGGCGTCCTCAAGGCGGAACTCGACAAGCTCATCGAGGAGCTCAACGCCATAGGGCGCTAACCGGTTCGAGGTTCGAGGTTCGAGGTTCCCGGCTACAGAAGCTCGCGACCATGCGTGCGTAGCCATCGCTCGGAGTCGCGCCACGTCGCGCAGACCGCGGCCACTTCGCGCCAGAACTTGCGCGAGTGGTTGGGCTGTCTCATGTGCATCAGCTCGTGGAGGATGACGTAATCGCTCACCTCTGCCGGCATCTGGACCAGCCGCCAGTTGAGCGCGATGGCGCCGCGAGACGAACAGCTGCCCCATCGCGAACGTTGATTGCGGATAGTGACCCTGCTCACGGTAAGAGCGTGGCGCAGCGCCAGTTCAGCGCACCGGGCCGGCAGCTCGAGTTTGGCGATAAGGCGTACGCGCGCCTCGAACGCCAGGCGTAGTTTCCCATCGTCTTTCGGGCGTGCAATGGTCTCTGGACCGAACGTGACCGTGGTGTCGCCCATGATTAATGAGACGCGCTCGCCACGAAACCACACGAGCCCACCATCGGCCCACGCGCGGCTGCGAATGAGCCGGCGCGCATGTTCACGGGCGATCCACGCGCCTTGCCCCTTTGCGAATGCCAACCCGCCAGCGACGGAAGCGCCGCGCGGCACGGTGATTCGCAGCGCGCCCTCCGGCGTCATGCGCAACACGTAGCGGCGGGCGCGCCGATGCCGTGCGATCGCCACAGGATAGGTGTGGGCACCGACCTCGATGACGACTGGGAGTTTCTCGGCCCGAGCCACCCGTGCGACGGTCTTCAACCACGGCAATACCAGCTGCATCGAGTAGCGAGTATAGAACTGATACAGTCTCGTCGTTATGAGATGGAGCCGAACCCGACACTTGCGAATTGCGATCGCGGCCATCGTTTTCGCGATGGGTGCCGTGCCTGCGACCGCACAGACCGCAACAGCCGCGCGGCGATGGCAGGTGGAAGGTTTTGCGGGGCTGTCGCTGTTCGATCTCCCCGCTGACGGCACGTCGAACCTGCCGCCGCCGGGCGCTCCACTGATGACATCGGGACCGCTGAGTCAGAGCCGCAAGGTCCCGACATGGTTCCTTGGTGACGGAGCGCTGTTGCTCAATGGGGTCAACGCGGAATTCGGCGTAGCGAGCCGGATCGCTCCGCTGGACTCGGCACTGGCGACGCTTGGCCTGACCGGCACGAACGCCCCGGCCTTCGGTCTGCGCGCGCGCCGCATCCTCAACGACCACCTGACGCTGGAGTTCAGCGCCGACATGATGCCGGGTTCGCGCGAGTTGTCGCCGAAACTGCTGGATGCGATAGAAGCAGCGCGAGGAAGTTTTGTCTCGGCCTTCACGGGACTGCTCGCGACCGGCCCGTTCACGAACACCAACGTGACTGCCACCGCGGCCGTGTCGACCAAGTCGAGCCGCGATCTTGCCACCACGATCGCCGCGCAGTGGACGTTTCGGGCCAAATCCCTGCAGCCCTATGTATCGATCGGCGGTGGCTTGGTCCACAAGGTCGGCAATCTCCCCTCGGTCACCCTGACGGGCAACTACCGATTCACCGTCCAGGGCATTCAAAGCACGGTGCCCATCAATGAGACCGACACACTGCGACTGCGTTACGACCAGGGCACCGCGCTGGTCGGGCTCGTCGGCGCCGGGGTTCGACGCACGCTCACGGACCGCCTAGGTTTTTCGCTCGACGCCCGCCTCCTGCTCGGCCAGCAGACGCTGACGCTCAGACTCGACTCAACGCCGGCGGTGACGACAGGCACTCCCGAGGGATTCATCGAGTCCTTCACTACGCCCGGCATCCAGTTCAGCAACAGCCGCAACACAGGACGCGAATCGAGTCTTTCGGGCGAGCCCCTCAACGGATTCAAGGCTTTTTCAACCGACGGCCTTCAGACGCGTTACATCCTGTCTGCGGGCATTTTTGTTAGATTTTAAGCTTATTTTTTACGTTTCACAATCGTTTCATAATTGTCGTGTATTTCGCCATTATAGCCATCTAAGTATAATAAATACAATTATTTAGACTAGGCTATAATCGTTTCATAGATGAGCGTAGTTTCCGATCGTCTTGTGTCTGGTGTTCTGTCAGCCAGGCAACTGATCGATTCCCTCCAGTTCTCGCGTTCGACCCTCACGCGGGAGCTCCAGCAGAATCCCGGAGACGTGCTGCGATTCGGGCTGGGCCGCAGTACGCGGTATGGCCTCATCCAGACCTGGGCCGGCCTTCAATCCGCCAGGTTTCCGCTCGTTCGAATCGATGAGGCTGGCTCAGTGGGCTCGGCTGGCGAACTGGTGACCCTCGCCTCGCGGCAGTCGGTATGGCTCCCGGCAGGCGAGGTCTTCGACGGGTTGCCGATCGAGATCTCCGATGCAAGTCCCTCTGGTTTCATCGGGCAGCTGTTTGCTCGACAGCACGCAGACATCGGAGTTCCCCCACGCGTGGCCGATTGGTCCGATCACCACATCCTCCTTGCGGTGACCCGGCGCGGCGACGACCTGCCGGGCAATCTGCTCGTCGGTCAGGATTCACTGGATCGCTGGTTCAGCGACCGGCCTCAAATGACCACTCCCGAAAACTATCCCGACCTGGCTGATGCAGCGCTGGCCGGACAGCAAATCGGATCGTCGGCCGGAGGCGAGCGTCCGAAGTTCGGCACCTACGCGGACGGGCGGCACGTCCTGGTGAAGTTCATCGGGCACGCCGGCGCCGATAATGCTGCGACACATCGCTGGCGGGATCTTCTGGCGCTCGAGGCCCTGGCACTGGACGTGCTCCGCGAGCACGGTGTGCCTGCGGCGCCCGCGCAGTTGCTGTCGTCCGACGTGTACAAGTTCCTCGAGGTGGAACGGTTCGACCGCATTGGCGAACGCGGGCGCCGTGCTGTGATGACGCTTGCCGCGATTCATCAAAACCCGGTTGACTCATGGTCACGTGCAGCCAATCGGCTGTTCGAGACGCGAAGGATTTCGGCCGACGATGCCAGGCGGCTGCGGTTGCTGGATGTTTTTGGCGCGCTCATCGCGAACACGGATCGGCATCACCACAACATCGTGTTCTTCCCAGTGGCAAGTGGCTACAGCCTGGCGCCCGCGTTCGATCAACTGCCGATGCTGTATGCACCCAGTGGGGACGGAAGCGTTCCCGTCCGCCACTTCGTCCCACCCACTCCTGCAGCCGAAGCGTTGGATGTCTGGGACGAAGCGCGTTCGCTGGCGCTCGCGTTCTGGCACAACGCAAGCGACGGGCCTACGGTTTCAGACGACATGCGGCGCATTGCCGCGAACAATGCCCGGTTGCTCAGCGCAAGTTGAGCCAGAAGATGCCCATGCCGTGGGTGGCTGCAACCAGCACACCGGCATCCGCCGAGATCTCGAGATCCACCATCACGACCTCGGGAAACCCGCGCCCCGCCAGCACCCACTTCGACGTGCCCTGCTTCAGCACCAACGGACCGAAGTCCGTGGCCGCGTAAAGATTGCCGCGCGCATGGTCATAGGCCAGTGTGTTCACGGGAAGATCACCGAGGTCGAAGTCCGACGAGGTGACCGAGACGGATCCGTTGGCAGGGTCGTAAACCAGGCGGAAGACATGGCCTGGCGTGGACGGCGTGATGGCGGTGAAGCCCGAGTACGAAATGAATGCGGCGTTCGCGTCCGCCGGATCCGCAACGATGCGTGTGACGAACCGGTTCGGCATCGACGGCGTGTCGATCCTATTGAACGTCACGTTCGCAGCCGGGCCGTTCGCGTTCTTCGAGATGAACACGCGCCCGAAGTTGGTGGCCGCCCAGAGCGTTCCCGCATCAGCCACGGACCGTTCCGCAGCGACAATGAGACCGCCCACACGATCGTTGCCGTAGAACGCCGATGTCAGGTCGCCGGGCTGGCGCGAAGCCGAGTCCGGTGAACTTCCCGTTGCGAACGGATAGGCCACTCCCAGCGGCCGCCAGTCTCCGCACACCGAGCCTGCGACAGCGCCCGATGTGCGGCAGTTCGTCTCGAGGAACGTTTGATCGCCGCCGTTGTTCTGCGTGCGCCACACGTGCTGGAACGCGGTGAACTGCGTGTCGGGGTTGATTCGATCGAACGAGATGAACTGGCGGCCAGTGGATGCGGTGATGGTTGCCCGCTCAGCGGACCCAGTGATGGGATCACCGATCCGCGTCCACCGCGTCTGGTCCGCGTTCCTGAAATTCACGAAATAGTTGTTGCTCTGGAAGCTGGCAAAACCCACCTCGGGCCGGGTGGGATGGAAGCCCGATGCTGACGTGCCATCTCCGGATGCGAAGAACGGCTTCCAGACGCGAGCTTCTCCGATCCCGTCCTGCCAGATGGTCCCGTTATCCTGCAAGCCGCCAATCAGGCGCTTCAGAGGATCACGAGGGTCGATCGACACGTTGTAGAACTGCATGGTCTGCAGCCCGCGGTTCATGAAGATGACGCGATTGGGCGCTCGCGCCAGCATCGTGGCGCACTGTGCCGCATTCGGAAACAGCGTGGAACAACGGCTGCTGATGTCCACGAACAACCCGTCGGTGCGCATCACGCCGCCGTCGGATCCAACGAACGCGATGTCGGGATCCTGCGGGTGAAACACGACGGCCCTCACGTCCACGTGGCCGCCCACGCGAGGGTTCTGGGCGTCCCTGCCATGCGCGGAAAAACTCACACCGGCGTTCACCGATCTCATCGTCGGTTCCCCGAACGTGGGATGCTGCACGCCGCCGATGACGACGGTGTCAGGTTGCCCCTCGGGCACCGCCACGACAAGGTCATAAAAACACTGCGACGAACAGATGGCCTGGCTTGTGGAGCCCGGTTGCGTCGCGCTCGAAGAGGTTAGTCCGACCCACGCCGACGAATTCGCTGAACCAGTGGGACCACTCGAGAGCGCCGAGGCCGCCACCTCGGCATTGTCGAGCCGCCACAACCCCTGGGTCGCGGTCGCCTGCGTGCCGTTGTAGACGTAGACCCGCGTACGGCCATCCTTGACGGTCAGATCGAACATCGCCAAATCCTGGAATTGCTGGAGGCCGACGATGCCGAACACACGCTTGAACGAGGCATCGCCGCCCTCGAGCGACGGGGCCGACCGAAAGATGCCGTTGTTCCACGCCGAGGCGTAGACGATCTTCGCGTTACGCGGATCCAGCTTGACGTGACGGACACCCGTCAGCGTGTCACCGACGCCAACGCCAATGTGAGGATTGACCGGAAGTATTGGCGCCAGAGGAGGCACCCACACAAGCGACCACGTGGTGCCGCCGTTATCGGTCTTGTAGAGGCCGGTCCGCGGCTGCAGCAATCCGGTGATCTGGCTTTGTCCGCCGCGCACCGCGGTCATCCCGTACATTGCCGTCGCCGTCGCCACATACATCGTCTGCGAATTGCCGGGCTCGATGATCACGGTGCTGATGCCGCGCGTGGCCGTGAAGTCAATCAGCGCGGGAGACACCGCCGGGTCGAGGACCATGGTGCTGATGCGGGTCCAGCGATCGCCGCCATCGGTCGATCGATAGAGTCCCGTGCCAGCGGCCGAGTTGTTGGGCTGGTTGGTTTCGCCGGTGCCGACGAAGATGGTGCTGGCACTGCGATCGTTGGGATCGATTGCGAGCGCGCCGATGCTGTTGGTGCCCAGGCCCCGGCCGATCCAACGCCACTTCGGATCCACCGTGTTGAGCGCATCTTCGGTGCGCCACACGCCGCCGCCTGCCGTGCCGACCCAGAGACGGCAACGACCCTGGCGCTCGCATAACGGTGAGATGGCCAGCGTCGATACGCGGCCCGAGACACTGTCGGCTAGGCCGGACGTTGTGCTGCGCAAGACGGTCTCAGGGCCAAGACTGGTCCAGACGGGCTCAAGCGGGTTGGCGCCCGAACGATACGCCAGGCCCTGGAACGCCCAGAATCGCTGCGCCTGCGCCGCCCGCACCTCGGCGCTGCCAATCACACCGGGAAACGACTGCTCATACGCCCGGAGGTCGTAGTAGCCGAGCGGTGAGTATTCGCGCTCGCGCGATGGCTCCTGAGCCGCCCCCAACCCACCAACCAGCGTAAAGATGACGATGACCGCTGATGTTCGCATGAGGGAATTGTAGGTGAGGAACTGGGGAACTGGCGGAACTGGCGGAACTGGCGGAACTGGCGGAACTGAAGATAAAACTACAACGTAGTATCAGGCCGTGGGCACATACCTGGGCGAGTTCGAACAGCTTGTTCTCCTGGCCATCCTTCGGCTCGGCGATGACGCATCTGGATCAGCAATTCGAGAAGCCGTACAGGAAGGCAGCCGCCGAACGGTCTGGATTGGCGCCATTTACACCACGCTGCAGCGGATGACTGACAAGGGACTGGTCACATCGTCCATCGCGGAAAGCCGCACGTCCGGGGAGCGGAAGCGCAAGGTCTTCAGCCTGTCGGCGGAAGGACGAGCGGCCCTCGGCCAGGCCTACGAAACGTGGGCGCGTATGACACGCGGACTGAAACCGAAGTTGGAGTCCATGTGACGCCAGTGCCGCCGCGCGGGCTTCGCTGGCTGGTGGAGAGACTTCTCCCGGCAGGGACGCGCGACTGGATGCTCAGCGACCTCGACGAGGACTTCGCCCGGCGCACGCGGCATCGCCACTTCTGGTATGTGGCGCAACCCGCGCACCTTCGACTGAGTGGCGTGCTTCGCGCAGTCACCACTCGCCTTCCTACATGGAGAACCCTGATGCTGTCCACGCTCTGGCAGGATGTCCGCTACGCCGGCCGCACGCTCCGCAAGCAACCTGCATTCACCGTCGTGGCCGTGTTGTCGCTCGCGGTCGGCATCGGCCTCAACAGCACCATCTTCACTGTGGTGGACAGCCTGCTGTTTCGACCCCAGCCGTTTGCCAATCCCGAAACGCTGGTGTCGGTCTACACGACGGATGAGCGCGGCGAACCGCATGGCTCCACGTCGTATCCCGACTTCCTCGATTGGCGCAGCTCCAATCTGCCATTCGACTCGCTGGTAGGGCACTCGATGATGTTCGGCGCGGTCAGCATCGCCGGAGACAATCGGCTGGCCTTCGGAGAAGTGGTGACGGCGAACTACTTCGACATGCTGGGCGTTCGACCACCCATCGGCCGCGGATTCCAGGCTGATGAGGAAACTCGCGAAGGCGCATCACCTGTGACTGTCATCAGCCACCGTATGTGGCAGCGCAGTTTCGCCGGTCGCAGCGATGTCGTCGGCCAGCACCTGACGATTCGCAACCGCCTCTACACCATCATCGGCGTGGCTCCTGAGTCGTTCAACGGCATGATGCCCGGCGTGGTAGCCGATCTGTGGATTCCCATCAGCATGGTGGACGACGTTGAACCCGCGGGGCAGATGGATGTGGTGCCGTCGTCCACGGGGGATACGCGTCTCCAGCGGCGGGGCACGCGCTGGCTCTTCGTCAAGGGACGGTTGCGGCAGGGTGCGACGCCGGCGGCTGCACGAGAGCAACTGCGCACCGTGATGGCTGGTCTGGAAGCCGCGTATCCAGTGAGCAATCGCGACCGCCGGGCCACCGTCCTTCCGGCCGGCACGGTTCGGTTTCATCCCGACGTTGACCAGTACCTGAAACCCGCGGGCCTGGTGCTGCTGGCTTCCGTCGGCTTGGTGCTGCTCGTGGCCTGCGCCAATCTGGCTGGCATGCTGCTGGCGCGGGGTGCCGCGCGATCCAAAGAAATGGCCGTTCGCTCCGCGATGGGCGCCGATCGCATGCGGCTCATCCGGCAACTCACGGTGGAGAGTCTGGTGCTGTCGATCCTGGGCGGCGCCGCCGGTCTGGTGCTGGCGGCATGGAGCACGTCATGGATCGTGACACGGCAGCTGCCGATCGAACTGCCGATCACGTTTGCGATGATCGTGGACTGGCGTCTGGTAGCGTTCACCGGCGGGCTGTCGGTGATCACTGGATTGCTTTTCGGACTGCTTCCCGCCTTCCGTGCGTCACGCCCCGATCTCGTGCCTGCGCTGAAGGACGAGAGTGCGATGGTGATGCGCAGCCGCCGCTTCAATCTGCGCCAGGGGCTGGTGGTGACTCAAGTCGCTGTGTCGGTGGTGCTGCTGGTCGGCGGCGTCCTCCTCACGCGAAGCCTGACCGCCGCACTCAACACCGATCCCGGATTCGGCGTGCGCGGTCTCATCGTTGCGACATTCAGCCTGGACATGCACGGCTACGATGCCCCGCGCGCCAAGCAGTACTTCGAACGCGCGCTCGAGCGCACGCGCCAGTTGCCGGGCGTGCAGTCGGTGGCTGTCGCCGACCGCCTCCCCTTTTCGCCCAATGTCCACACCACCACTGTCGTGATCGACGGCCACCCTGAGGCGACGCCCCCGCAGGGGTTGTCGGTGGATACGAACGCGGTGACCAGCGACTACTTCGCAGTGATGGGAGTGCCGCTGCTGAAGGGACGCGGGTTCGATACGCGCGATACGCCAGAGACACCGCTGGTCGCCATCGTGTCCGAAGCGTTTGCCGCGCGCTACTTTCCCGATGGCGCCGTGGGCAAGCGCCTGCGGCGACGCGATCAGTCCGGCCCACTGGTGGAAATCATCGGCGTGACGCGCGACTACAACGTCCGATCGGTCGCCGAGAGCGCCCGGCCGGTGGTGCACTTCTATCGAGCGCAGCGGCCGTCGTCGGCCGGCAGCCTCATCGTGCGGACGGCGGCGGATCAGGCGGCGACGGTGCTTGGTGTTGAGCGAACCTTGCGCGAGATGGAGCCTCAACTCGTGTTCCTCGAACTCGGCGCGCTCGATCGGCTGGTGGCCGCTTCGCTCCTGGCCGTCAGCCTGGGCGCATCGTTGTTCGGCGGTCTGGCAGGACTCGCGATGTTGCTGGCCGGGCTGGGTCTCTATGGCGTAATCGCGTTTGGCGTGGCACGGCGCACCAGAGAAATCGGCATCCGGATGGCGCTGGGCTCCACGCGCAGCCTCGTGATTCGCCAGGTGCTTGGCGAAGCGCTCGTGCTCGTGTTGACGGGCGCCACGCTCGGGTCCGTTCTTGCGTGGTTCGGGACACGAGCGCTCTCAACGGTGCTGGTCGGCGTGACCCCGTCCGATCCTGCGAGTTACGCGATTGCGATCGCGCTCATCGGCGTCACCGCCGTCTTCGCCGCGGTCATTCCCGCGCGACGTGCTGCGTCGATTGATCCCCTGATCGCGCTACGCACGACATAGGCGGTACGTAGGGCGTCCCTTCAGGGGCGCCAAATTGGC
>JBKJJZ010000418.1:0-2840 GCA_046597705.1 Vicinamibacterales bacterium
TACCCGCGCTCCCCGTACGGGGTGGCCAAGGCGTACGGCCACTTCATCACCGTGAACTACCGCGAGTCGTTCAACCTCTACGCGGTCAGCGGGATCCTCTTCAACCATGAGTCTCCCCGCCGCGGCCTCGAGTTCATCACGCGCAAGGTCAGCTACAACGCCGCGTTGATCAAGCTGGGCCTGAAGAAGAAGCTGGGCGTGGGCAACCTCGACGCCAAGCGCGACTGGGGCTTTGCCGGTGATTACGTCAAAGCGATGTGGCTGATGCTGCAACAGGGCCAGCCCGATGACTACGTGATTGCCACCGGAGAGAGCCACTCCGTGAAGGAACTGGTGGAGATCGCCTTCGCGCACGCCGGACTCGACTGGCAAAAGCACGTGGTGCTCGACCCGGCGTTCATCAGGCCCGCCGAGGTCGATCACCTCATTGGCGACGCGTCAAAGGCCAGGGCGCAGCTCGCTTGGACGCCTCAAGTGGATTTCACCCAGTTGGTGACCATGATGGTGGATGCCGACTTGCAAAGGTACGGCATCCATACAAATTAGCGCGTCACAATTTTCGGCGCGCCCCAGACTGCTAAATCATTGTCAGCCGTCGCGTTGGCAGCCCCCGGGCGTGTGTTGAAGATCACGTCCACTTCCTGACCGGCATAGGGCGACAAATCCAGCATCAGGGGATACCACTGCCGATCGGCGGGGTTGTTGAATGGATTCACAATCAGGCTCACCAGTTCGTCATACTTCCCGCCGCTGCTGATACCCACGAGGAATAACACGCCGTCGCCAGGCTTCGACCACACCTCTTCGCGAAGACCAAGGCTGACTTCCAGCCATGCGTTCGAGGGGACCTTTTCCTTCCAGATGATGCGGGACGCCTGCGAGACGCCGATCGACTTGAGCGTCATGCCTGCGATGGTCACGTCACCCGAAGTGAACGCCTCGGCATTCGGCCGCTTCTGCTCAGCGCCCGGAAAGTGATCGACCAGGTCCGCGAACACGGTGCCGGAGCCCATGGACCGCGACCACAGGACGAGCACCACGACGCCCACTACGGCCCCCACCACGAACCATCGCGACTTCGTCCACATGCTCAATGCCCTCCCAGAAGGGCCGTCAGGTAGCGCCCGTATTCGTTGTGGGGACCAAACGGCTTCGCCAGCCGCTGGAGTTGCGCGCCGTCGATCCACCCCTGTCGATACGCAATCTCCTCAGGACACGCGATCTTGAGGCCCTGACGTTTTTCGATCGTTTCAATGAACTGGCTCGCCTCGAGCAATGACGTGTGCGTCCCGGTGTCGAGCCAGGCGTAGCCGCGCCCCATCACCTCCACGGCAAGCTCACCCGACTCGAGGTAGCGGCGGTTGAGATCCGTGATCTCCAGCTCACCTCTGGCCGACGGCTTTTGCGTCGCCACGAACTCCGTCGCGCGTTCATCGTAGAAATACAACCCGGTGACGGCGTACGGCGACTTCGGCTTCGAGGGTTTCTCCTCGATGGACATCGCCCGGCCGGCATCGTCGAACTCCACCACGCCATACCGCTCGGGATCCTGCACGTGGTAGGCGAAGACCGTCGCGCCGGTGACGCGGCTGTTCGCGGCCGCCAGCCGATCGGCAAAGTCCTGCCCGTAAAAAAGGTTGTCGCCCAGGACCAGGACTGAAGGCCCGCCATCCACGAAGGTGCGCCCGATGATGAACGCCTGCGCCAGCCCACCCGGCTCGGGTTGCACGGCATATGACAGCGAGAGGCCCCAGTCTCGCCCGTCGCCCAGCAAGGTTTCAAAAATGGGCGTGTCCCTGGGCGTCGAGATAATCAGGATGTCGCGCACACCTGCCAGCATCAACGTGCTGAGCGGGTAATACACCATCGGTTTGTCAAAGATCGGCAGCAGCTGCTTCGAGACGGCGCGGGTGGCGGGATAGAGGCGGGTCCCTGAGCCGCCGGCAAGAACGATTCCTTTACGATTCATCTGACGCGGGATTTTACAGCAGCGCGCGTCTCACGGTCCGCCTCGCGCTTCTTGATCGTCTCGCGCTTGTCGTGCGACTGCTTGCCCTTGGCCAGCGCCACGTCCACCTTCACCCGGCCGCGCTTGATGTACATCCGCGTGGGCACCACCGTCAGCCCCTTCTCCGCGGTCTTGCCAATGAGCTTTCGCAGCTCATGTGCATTGAGCAGCAGCTTGCGCGTGCGCCCCGGATCATGCGCCGACGAACCGCTGTGGCTGTACTGGCCGATGTGGACCTTGCACAAAAACGCCTCGCCGCCCTCGATGCGGACGTAGCTGTCGCGCAAATTGACCACGCCCTCTCGAATGGCCTTGACCTCCGTGCCCAGCAACACCAGTCCCGCCACAAAATGCTCGAGCAGGTGGTAATCGAAGCCGGCCTTCCGGTTCTCGGCCACGACGACGGGAGCCTCGGCTTTTTTCGGGGCTGGCGCCGCAGGACGTGTGGCGCCGGTCTGATAAGAGGTGGTCTTGCTCATGGCTTCCCTTCCGCCAATGATGGCCGATCGGCCGTCAGCGCGCCACCATGATGCCAGCGACACGCTCGCCGATGGCCAGGCTGGAGGTCAGGCCTGGCGAGTCGATGCCGGCGGCATGGAACAGCCAGGGTTGCCGCGCATCCGTACGAATCATGAAGTCCGCGTAGCGCTCGTGCGCCGGGTGGAGCTTGGCGCGAATGCCGCTGCCGCCCAGGCGAAGGTCGCCCGGCTTGAGCGCGGGAAGAAGCTGCCGCGTGGGTTCGAAGAAGGCGTCCAGTGGTTCGCGGTCGTCCTCGTAGTCGTCTTTGCGGCCCTGGTAACGAATGGTGGGGCCAACCCAGACAGTACCGGAC
>JBKJJZ010000342.1:0-4653 GCA_046597705.1 Vicinamibacterales bacterium
ATTCGCTTCCGGTACGACAACCCGCACAGTGACTCGATCGCCGATCCGACTGGCGGTCAGCCCCGATGGCGCGGCCGGCACCGGTCGCAGCGGCGCTAAAGGAGGTCCTTTCGAACCACAGCCGGATGCGGCCAGCCCGGCAAGTGCGCAGGCCGCTGCGAAGCGCGTGCGAGCGGTCACAGGATGTAACGCGACAGGTCGTCGCTCTTGGCAATGTCTTCCAGCATGCGATCCACGTAGGCCGGGTCAATCGTAATCGATTGGCCGTCGAGTTCAGGCGCATGAAACGAGACTTCGTCGAGAAGGCGCTCGAGGACCGTATGCAGCCGGCGCGCCCCGATATTCTCGGTGCGGTCGTTGACGAGTGTCGCCAGTTCCGCCACTCGCGCCACCGCGTCGGGCGTGAACTCCAGACGCACGCCCTCGGTGGCCATCAGTGCGACGTATTGCTTGATGAGCGCATTGCGGGGTTCGGTCAGGATCCGGATGAACTCGTCCCGCCCCAGCGCCTCGAGTTCAACACGAATCGGAAACCGGCCCTGCAACTCGGGAATCAGGTCCGAAGGCTTTGACACGTGGAACGCACCCGCCGCGATGAACAATACGTGGTCGGTGCGCACCATGCCGTGCTTGGTATTGACCGTGGTGCCTTCGACGATTGGCAGAATGTCACGCTGAACACCCTCGCGGCTGATGTCAGGCCCGTGGCCGCCTTCCTTGCCCGCGATCTTGTCGATCTCATCGAGAAAAATGATCCCGGAGTTTTCCACGCGATCGATGGCCGCGCGAGCCACGCCGTCCATGTCGATCAGTTTCTGCGCTTCCTCCTGAGTGAAGTGCTCGCGCGCCTCGAAGATCGGCAACACCCGGCGACGAGTCTTGCCCTGGAACATCCCGGGCATCATGTCGCGAAGGTTGACGCCGATTTCTTCGACCGAGGATCCCGCAATGACCTCAAACGACGGCATCGCGCGCTGCGTGACGTCCACTTCCACTGTCTTTGCGTCGAGCTTCCCCGCGCGCAACTGCTCGCGCAGTTTCTCGCGGGTGGTAGAAGCGTGCTCGCGCGCCAACTGAGCGTCGTGAGACTCGGTGCCAAATCCGGACCCGGCGGGTGATGACGGCAGGAGCAGATCGAGCAGCCGCTCTTCCGCCGCCTGCACGGCGCGGCTGTGGACTTCCTTCTCCCGCTCCTCGCGCACCATCTTCACGCCGATCTCCACGAGATCGCGCACCATCGACTCCACGTCGCGACCGACATAGCCGACTTCGGTGAACTTCGAGGCCTCGATTTTCAGGAACGGCGAATGCGCCAGCTTGGCCAGCCGTCTCGCGATCTCCGTCTTGCCCACACCCGTGGGCCCGATCATCAGGATGTTCTTGGGCGCCACATCCTCGGCCAGTTCGGGCGCCAGCCGCTGACGCCGAAACCGATTGCGCAACGCAATCGCCACGGCGCGCTTGGCCTTGGCCTGGCCCACGACGTACTTGTCGAGCTCGGCCACGATCTCGCGCGGCGTCATCGCGCCGCCTGACACGGCCGGATCACTCACTGCTATCGCCGACATTTCTAGATCTCTTCCAGGGTCAGACACGAGTTTGTGTAAATGCAAAGGTCGGCGGCAATCGACATGGAGTGTTCGACGATCGCCCGCGGCGCGAGCGTGCTGTGTGCCACGAGCGCCCGTGCGGCGGCCATCGCAAACGCCCCGCCGGACCCAATGCCCATGATCCCATCATCGGGCTCGATGAGGTCGCCGGTGCCCGACAAGAGATACATCGCCCCGGGATCGGCCACGAGCAACATCGCTTCGAGCCGGCGCAACGCGCGATCGGTTCGCCATTCCCGCGCCAGTTCCACCGCGGCCCGCTCGAGATTGCCGCGGTGTGCTTCGAGCTTGCTTTCGAACCGCGCGAACAGCGCGAATCCATCGGACGCGGTGCCTGCAAAACCCGCCAGGACGCGGTCCTGATAGAGGCGCCGCACCTTCCGCGCGTGGTGCTTCACAACGGTCTGGCCGAGGGTCACTTGCCCGTCCGAAGCCAGAACCACCTTCCCCTGATGGCGGAGTGCGAGCACTGTGGTGGCGTGTGTTTGGGACATAACAACGGGCGTCTGGACGTCAGGTGCGGGACAAAAAGGCCGGAACTGGCATCGTAAGGCCGTCCGCGCTTGAGGGCAAGGGCGGTCGAGATTGAGGACAGCCGACTACTCTGACGCGGTTGTTTCCGCAAGATCCAGACGGGCCATTTGGTGGCAGTATTGTTGCAGGGTTGCTGGCTGGAGCCGCCCTGTCGGGTTTTCTTTGCTGAAGGAGTATGGTCATGAATAGAAACCCTCGTTCCCTGGTGGTCGTCGCCCTGGCGATGGCGCTGGCCGCACCGGCGGCCGCATATGCCCAGGCCATCCCGCGTCCGGCCGGAGGATCCAGCTCGTCGGGTTCATCCGGTTCCTCAGGCGGTTCTTCCGGCGGGTCCAGCGCACCGGCGAGTGCGCCTGCGCCCTCGCGTGAGCCCGACGCACCACGAGCGCAGACGCCCGCCGGCTCGCGCACGCCCTCATCGTCTTCAAGCAGCAAATCCGGATCGGCATCGGCCCGCAGTGGCTCCAGTTCAGGCGGATCTTCCTCGGGGACGTCGGCGCGCGTCGCCGGATCGTACGGGTCTTCGGGTTCGTCTTCTTCCGTGGGCACCGCCTCGGAGCGTCGCGCCGGATCGCGTCCGAGCGCCGGGCAGCCTGAATCCGGCAGAGCGATCGAACGGCCGGCCAACATGTATTACGGCAACAACGCCAACATCGGCCTGTATTACCCGGGTAGCCCGTTCAGCCCGTGGGGCCGGTGGTATCCGTGGTTTTACGGCGGATACGGCTACGTGTCCTACGACCCGTGGAGATATGGCAGCTCGCGTTATTCACTGTGGCGGTATGGCTCCTGGTACAACCCCTATGATCCGTACTGCTCTGGCGGGTACTGGCCGTGCGACTCCTACATGGGTGGCGGTGGCGGCGGTAGCAGCAGCAAAGACGAGGATAACGAAGAGGCGTTTGGATCAGTGCGGCTGCGAGTGTCGCCTGCGCATGCGAAGGTCTATGTGGACGGCACGCTGGTGGGCGTCGTTGACGACTTCGACGGGCTCAGCGGTCATCTGAAGCTTTCGATGGGAACGCACCTGGTGGAAGTGAAGGCCGACGGCTACGAAACCTTCGTTCCGCAGATCACGATTGCCGAAGGCAAGACCACCACAGTGCGCGGGTCGTTGAAGAAACTCGTCAAGTAGCTCGTGACAGCCCTGCGACAACAGTCGGTCGTCGCGGGTATCTCGCTGGTCTACGATCTCGCGATCGGACTGGCGCTACTCGCGGCGACTGACCAGGTCGCGTCGTTGTTCGGTGTGGTGATTCCCGAGCCGCGCCTGTTTGTAACACTGACGGGGATCTTCCTCGTGTGTGTCGGACTGGGTTACTCGCAGCCGATGCGCGATCCTGCCAGCCACCGCGCGTACCTCTGGATCTTTGGTCCGTTGCTCAAGGCAGCCGGGGCGATCGTGTTCACATGGGAGCATGTGGTGAACGGCGCTCCAGCCTCGTACCTGCTCTTCGCCTCCACCGATGGCCTGTTGGCGATCGCCACGCTGGTGGCGTTGCTCGCTCGCGACCAGCGCGGCTAGTCATTCTTGCGAGCGAAGGTCAGATACAGCGGGATTCCCGCCGCAATGATGATCAAGCCGTAGAGGGTCTGGCTCGGCTCGGTCCAGAGCCGGTGCAGAATCATCGCGGCTGACGCGGCCACAAACAATCCGGGTGCGTACGGATAGCCCCAGGCTCGGAAAGGCCGCTCTGCGCCGGGGTCGCGCATGCGAAGGACAAAGAGCGAGGCCACCGCAATTCCCGAGAACAGCACAATCGCAAAGCCCGTGTAGTTCACGAGTCCCGATAGCGTCGATGACAGGACGAGTACGGCGCTCCAGGCGGCCTGTGCCCAGATCGCCCGTGCCGGCGTCAGGTAGCGCGGGTGGACACGTGCCACCGACTTCAGAAACGCGCCGTCACGCGCCATCGCGAAGTAGACGCGTGGACCGGCCAACACCATCGCGCTGATGCTGGCGGCCACACTCACGATCGTGAAAATGGCGATGACGTTGCCGGCGACAAACCCGAACAGGTTTTCGGCGACCGTATCGGTGAGCCGGCCGTCCCCCACCACGGCGAGGTCGGCGAGCGGCATCGCGTAGAGGTAGAGCACATTGAGCGCGACGTAGATTGCCACCACCGCGGCAGTGCCCAGCCCGAGGGCAATCGGCACGTTGCGTCCGGGGTCGCGGATTTCTTCGGCGACGTACGCGGCCGCGTTCCAGCCCGAGTAGCTGAACATCACTGGAATCAACGCGAGTAACCAGCCTGTGCCCGGCGCCACGACTTCGTGACTGCTGGCCAGGTTGGACCACGACCCCGAGCCAAGCGCCAGACCCAAGGCTAGAAAAATCAGGATGCCGGAGACTTTGAGGCCTGCAAGGAAATTGTGCACAAGCCGGCCGGGTCCGAGGCCAAGCATGTGGATGAAGGACAAGAGCGCGATGGCCGCGAGCGCAACCAGGGTCTGGTTGTTGATGACCAGGGGCGCGAACGGAATCGGAACCTGCAGAAGTGGCGTG
>JBKJJZ010000384.1:0-14364 GCA_046597705.1 Vicinamibacterales bacterium
TTGACGGACAGAACAAGGACAGTGATGCCGAGCGACACGGTCAGCAATCCCATCAGCACGGTGCGGGCGGCGGCAGTCGCGCGCGTCCAGGCCACGGCGAGTGGGACCGCCAGCAACGGCAAGGCGGCCGTGAGGAACCGGGCCGGCAATCCGGGCCGGCCCGCCCACCACATCCAGTAACTGGCCACCGCCATCGCATACACAAGAACCACACCGGTGCAGAGCGCGCTCAGCAGCCGCCACTCTCGCGGGGCGGCCCTCACGCATGCAATGAAGGCCACAAACAGCACTGGCGCGTACGTCATCAGCCCAAACTGCTGATCAACGAACAGCCCGGTCACGGCACCCCAGATCCAGGAGCGCAAGTCCGGATTCGGTCCATACGGTGCACGCGGATCAAGCGTGCCGTAGAGGACGTAGAACATCGAGAGCCACGCCGCAGCACTGACAGCGGGAATCACGAGGAAGAGCGCGGCGCGACGCCATCGCAGGGCCATCGACCGCGTGCGCTCGGCGAGAAGCATCGCAAGGAGCACGACACCAAGGGCACCCGCCAGCACACTGAATCGCGTATGGAGCCACGGTAACCCGGCCAGCGCGGCCGATACCGCGATTAGCGTCCGATTGCCCGCGTCGCGGTGCGTGACCAACAGCCAGACACCCGCGGCGACGGCGCAAGCGCCCGGCCCATCGGGGAAGATCATGAAACTCAGCACCGCCATCGTGGTGGACCCGGCAACGGCGGCCCACGCAAACCAGGCGGCTGTCGTGTCTTCGGTCAGCCGCCACGCCGCGTGCCACATCAAGGCGCCCGCAATGGCGAAGAGCAGAATCACCGTTGCCTGCGCGCCTCGAAATCCGAACACGGCGAAGGCCGGCAGCACGAGCGCCGATACGCCGGGCGCGTGGATGGAATAGATCACGTCGTCTCGTCCCCGTGCGACGAAGTCGGGCTTGATCGTGCCGCCGAAGAAGGAGGCGTAGTCGCGAGCGGCGTGGTTGTTCTCAATCCGCAGGTCGCCGTCCTTGAGAAGGCTCTGCGTGATGACCAGGTAGTGCGGTTCATCGCCGCCGGGCACGCGCGGATCAGCGGCCCAGGCGCCGCCAACAGCGATCAGCAGCGACGCCACTGCCGCAAGCCGCGTGGCTCGAACAGGCTCGTGCGCACCGAACATCTGCGCCAGCCTGGCCAATGGACCGCTGCCCGCTGCAACCAGCACCGCGGCGCCAATGGGCACCCAGGCCAGCGGACCGGTCCAGAGCAGCGCAATCGGCGGCAGCGGCACGGGCCACCACGGCAAGGTGCTCAATAAGGCAGGCAGTGTTGTGGTGGGCCGGGTGCGCCAGGCGGGCATGAACGCCGCGATCGCCCCTGCGAAGAGGCCGACCCACCATGGTGCCAGTGCCACCACGCGACCGGTATCGGTATTCGAGAGCACGGCAACGGTTCCTGCCGCACACCAGACGGACACGCCAATAATCACGGGCCCGGCGAACGTGCGATAGAATCCCGGCATCCGGTCGTCATTCTACGGTAGCCGGCGTGCCTTGGCGCCCGTGTTCATGCCTTCACGCTTCCGCGACGCATGCGTCGCTTCGTTCGTCGCCATGCTTCTGGCGGTGCTCCTGACGTGGCCGCTTGCCGCGCGGCTGGGGTCGGCAGGGCGGGTCGACAGCGGCGATGCCCGCCACGGAATGTGGAACGTGGCCTGGGTGGCTCACGCACTCACCACGAATCCCACTTCCCTCTTCGACGCAAATATCTTCTATCCGCATCGCGGCACACTGGCGTACTCCGAGAGCAACATCGTTGCCGGGCTGGTGGCCACGCCTGTCTGGCTCCTCACGAAGAATCCTTACGCGAGTTACAACTTCGTGGTGCTGATGGCGTTCGCCGGCGCGGCGCTCTCGGCGTTCTTTCTGGTCCGCGTGCTTGGTGGAAGCCGGCTTGGCGCAACCGTGGCGGGACTGGCCTACGGCTTCAGTCCGTACATGTTCGCGCATGTGCCGCACATCCAGCTGCTGATGACCTTCGGTCCCGCATTGTCGATGGCTGCGATGCACCATTTCACCAAGGCGCCTTCGCTGCGTCGAGGTCTGCTCCTGGGCTTGTCGCTTGCGGTCGCCGGGCTTGCGTGCGCGTACTATGGAATCTTCGCGGGCCTGGCGACAGGCGTCGGCCTGTGCTGGGATCTGGTTGCGAACCGCCGCTTCAGAGACATGCGGTTCTGGGCCGGCGTTGCGGTGGCTGCTGCCGCAGTCCTCATCATCGTCGGGCCGTTCTTCGTGCCGTACCTGTCAGTGCGAGAGGCGGGCTTCGAGCGGTCGCTCAATGAGGCCAGGGCGAACTCGACAAACTTCGGTGCGTATTTTGCCTCGGCCGTGGTGGTGCATCGATGGATGCTTGACCTGCTGGACCTGTGGCACTTCGAACGATGGAGCGAAGTGCTCTTCCCGGGATTCCTGACAATCGCCCTCGCGGTTCTGGCGATCGTAGCAGACACTCCGGGGCTGAAGTCCCGGGGCTCCGAACCTTCCGATGCGAGTGTGCGACGGTGGGTCGGTTTGTACGTAACCATCGCGCTGCTCGCGTTCTGGGCGTCCCTGGGACCGGCCGGCGGCCTCTACACGTTGCTCTACCACGTAGTGCCGGCGTTCTCGTTCCTTCGCGCACCAGTTCGATTTGGTGTCCTGGTCCTTCTCGTGCTTGCGGTCCTGGCGGGCTTTGGAGCGGCCTGGCTGGAACGACGGCAATCGAGAGGGTGGCCGAAGGTGGCGGCCGCATTGATCGCCGTGGCACTGATCGAATCGTACGTCGGCCCTCTGGAACTCACGGCGGCTCCGCCAGTAGCCGGGGCGTATCGCAGGCTGGCCGCGTTGCCTCGCGGACCCGTGGCCGAGTTTCCGTTCTATGCGGGGACCTTCGGCCGGTATCGCCACACCGACTACATGCTGGCGTCAACGTTCCATTGGCAGCCGCTCATCAACGGGTACAGCGATTACATGCCCGCGGATTTTTTTGAAGCGACGCCCGCCCTTGAAACTTTTCCCTCGCCCCAGGCGTTTGCCGTGCTCGGTGCCAGAGGCGTCCGCTGGGTGGTGGTGCACCTCGATAAGTACCCGCCCGGAGTGGGCCCGGAGCTTCGCATCCAACTGGCCGGCATGACCGACCGCCTGCGAGTGGCGGTGGACGAGTACCCGGTGTCGCTCTACGAGGTTGTCTGGCCCACGCCGCCAGGCACTGCTCGACGGCCCTGAACCGAAGAGCTGTTCATCGAACTCCGGCCGTGCGATACAGCAGTCGATAGTCTTCGGCGGTGCCGAGGATCTTCTTCACGTAGCCCTGGGTCTCCGGGTACGGAATGCCATCGATGAATTCATCGCGATCGACACCCGGGCGTTGAGCCAGCCATCGCCTCACGGGACTCTCCCCGGCATTGTAGGACGCCAACGCCGGCGCGACGCCGCCAAACTCTTTGATCTTGTCGGCGAAGTAGGCCGTGCCAATCTTGACGTTGATCTCGGCATTGGTGAGGCTGGCCGTGGTGAACTGCGCAATCTTCAGCGTGCGCGCGTACTGCCGGCCGGTGGAGGGCAGCACTTGCATGAGCCCCCAGGCATTTGCGGCCGACCGCACGCCCGCGTCGAACGTGGATTCCTGCGCCACCAACGCCGCAATGAGAAATGGATCCAGCTTGTGCAGCGCCGAATACTTCTGCAGCAGGTCCCAATGCGCCACTGGGAACAAGACGAAGCGAAGTTCGCGCGGAAGCGCGTCGCCGCCGTCGGCCATGTATTGGGGGTAGGCGCGCTTCATGGCGCTGATGCCGAACCGCAGGTCACCCTTTCGATGGTAGGCATACGCGAGCGTCGCCTCGATCATCGGGGAGTTGCCTTCGACCCGCTGGACGCGACGCAGTTCGCCGACGGCATCGGCGAACAACTGGGCGGACAACAGCGCCTGCATCAGCGCCGCATTCGACGGCGGCGCTCCGTGGTCGAACGTCACGGGCGCCACCCGGCTGACCGGCACAACCGGACCCGCGCCAGCCGGGCGTGACGCGGAGCGCAATTGCTCGAGGATCCGCTCTGCCTCGCGGCCGTAGTACGAGTGCCTGTAATCGGCAATCGTCTGGAGGTAGCCGGCCGTGGCCCGATCGCGATGGCCCAGGCGCTGGTGCGCGCGCGCGGCCCAGTAGACCCATCCGGATCGATAGTCGGAACGACGCAGGCCCGCCGCCGCGCTTTCAAAGAGCCGGATCGTTTCCGCGTAGTTATCGTTTTCGAATGCGTACCAACCGGCCTTCCACGCCGCGCGTCCAGCGAAGGCCCCGTTGGGATTACGATCGTAGGCTTCGGTAAAGGCCGCAGCCGCCTGGGCATCGTTGTCCGCAAGGATGTGAAACGTGCCTAGGTCGTTCAGCGCCGCGTGCGCGAACGCGGGGTCAGGCTGTCGATCGACGAACGCCCGTACGCCGCGGACGTATTCATCCGCGCGGCCCTGATCGCGCAGCACGCCAAGTCGCGCGTGCTCCGCCTCATCCGGGCGCGTGCCGCCGCCGCTGACATAAGCCAGCAACGCCTGATACGCGGCGGGAAACTGCTTCAGTCCAGCGTCGCACTGGGCCAGGCGGAGGACCACCAAATCGCGATCCTGTGCACCAACCAGAGGCCGGAGGTCGTCATAGACACTGCGCGCTTCACGATACTGACGAGCGTCGAACAACAGCTGGGCACGCACGAGCGCAACGGGCACTCGCTCTGCAGTGACAGGCTGGAACGCGGGATTGATCCGCAGCAGCGAAGCGGTAGCCTCGGCCGCAAACGTCGACGTCGGAAAGACATCGTGCACTTTCGTCAACGCCTGCAGTGCGTCTTCGCGCTTGTCGATTTGCTGCGCCGCCAGCCCAAACCTCAGGTGCGCGCGCGCCAGTTCAGCGGCAACCAGCGGCTCGTCAGTGAGTTTATCGAGCGCCTTCGCAGCTTCCTTCCAATCGCCTCGAGCTTCGGCCGCCTCGGCAGCGAGCCACAGCGCCTGTTCGCGCAAATAGCCTTTGGGGTCCGTCTTGAGAACAGCCGCAGCCGATGCCCCGGCCGCGACACCGTCACCGAGCGCAAGTTCGGCCTGGCCCTGATGCACACGCACATAGGCGACAAGCGTTGGACTTCCGGTGAACCTCTTGAAGACTGGTAATGCGCCTGTAGCGTCGCCGCCTTCGAGTTGCTTGAGGGCCGTGGCCACGGCGTTGGGCCGGGCGTCAATGGTTGGGGGAACCAGCCACAGCGAGCCCGTGCTTTGTGGCTCGCGCGCCTCGATGATCGCGGGTCCCGTCATGGCGGGCAGCAGCAACGCGAACATGGCCAGCAGAAAGATACGTGGCATCAGTCGTGACCCGCCAACACCTCGACGGTACGGACCGAGGTGACGTTCTCGAGCCTAAGCGCGGCATGCCGCGCAAGAAGCTGAATCTCTTCGGTCCAGAGCGGCGCATCCTCCTGCTCCAACGCCCGGGCCACATCGTCTGCATACAACACCGCGACAACGTCGCCACCCACCGAGAGCGGCACCACAAGGCCCGTGTGCCCGGCCGGCACGCGCATAAAGCTCGGCACCGCACTGTCCCGGCCTTCGATCACGGTTGGGACAAAAGACGTCTGTTTGAGCGCCACGGCCGCAGCCAGCGTGCCCGCGGCTCCGATCGGCATTTCCGTCGGCCCGGTGCCGTCGGCAAATCCGGCGTGCTCCCATGTGCGCAGCATGTAGCCATCCACTAGAAGAATGGCGACTCGAGACGTTTCCGCGGCCGCGCCCTGCATCAGGGCGCCAAGAATTGCCGTGAGGCTGGTGGACTCGTCGATGCTTCGCACGGCCGTCATCAGACGATCGAGTGTGTCGACGCGGCTCTGTCGTGATCCCTGGAGCGCCGCTGCCACCCCAGCCGCGGCATCCTGCCCCTGCCCCACGAGCCGAGCTCCTTCCGCCAGGGCTTCGGCGACCACGAGGTCGCGCTCCGCACTCCAGCTCTCTTGTTCGGCCACGACCAGGCGCACCAGATCAGCGGTCAGGTTCTGGGCATGCGTATCCAATTCCTGCCGCATTCTGGCGACGTAGCCGTCCACCGCCTCGCGAATCCGGTCCTCAATTGTCATCAGGCTCTTTCCAATTATCGCCCAAAGTGGGCCACCGTACAATGCCCCCTCGCGAGCGCGCACATCGCATTCAGATCGAGGGAAGGGGTGGCGTGCGCGATTGCGAACAGCCCGCCGGCATTCAATGAGACGACGATGGCGGACCGATATACTGGCCGCACCCGCATGGCTGTACGACAGTCACCGCGCCCCGCAAGGCGACGCATCTGGCAGCCCGTTGCTACGGTCTGCATTCTGCTTGCGGCCGGCGCAGGGTGGTGGTGGCGATCACGTCCGTCCGCCGGACCCGTTGTCGTCATCTCCATCGACACGCTTCGCGCGGATCGTCTGCCTGTCTACGGCTACGCCAACGGACGAACACCCGCGCTTGATGCGCTGGCGCGCGATTCTGTGGTGTTCGAACGGGCGTATGCGCACGCTCCGCAGACATTGCCCTCACACGCATCGATCTTTACGGGGCGCCTGCCGTTCGAGCACGGTGTTCGCGACAATCTCGGGTTCACGCTTGGGGCGCACGCACCGACGCTTGCGTCGTTGTTTCAGCAGGCTGGCTATGCCACCGCAGGGTTTGTCTCATCGTTTGTGCTGCGCGCCGAGACGGGCGTGGCGCAAGGATTCACCGTATATGACGCCGAGTTTCCGGCAGCCGCGTCCGACCGATCGCCGGGCCAGGTGCAGCGGCCGGGACGCCAGACGGCCGCCGCGGCCGAACGATGGCTGGCGTCCCTCTCCGATGAACGGGCGCTGTTGTTCGTGCACATCTACGAACCGCACAAACCGTATGCGCCGCCGACGGAATTTCGGGATCTGGCCGATCCGTACGACGGCGAGATCGCGCTGTCGGACGAGATCGTCGGCGGGTTGATTTCCACCTTGAAGGGGCGCGGCTGGTATGACCGCGCGACGATTGTGCTCACGTCGGATCACGGTGAAGGTCTTGGAGATCACGGCGAAGAGGAACACGGCCTGTTCCTCTACGACGAAGCGATCCACGTGCCCCTGATGATCAAGCGGTCGTCTCAGGCTCGTGGCGGGACGCGCGTCAAGGAGCCGGTGCAGCACATCGATCTGCTGCCCACGCTTGGCGCCCTGGCCGGCATTCAGGTGCCGGCCGGCCTTCGCGGCCGCGACCTCGCGCCGCTATTGACGGGCGCGGGACCCATCGCGGCGCAGGGCATTTACTCCGAGGCCATGTACGCGCGCTACCACTTCGGCTGGAGCGAACTGCGCGCGGTCACCGACGACCGCTATCGTTTCATCGACGCACCGCGTGACGAACTCTACGACCTCGATCGCGATCCGAAGGAAACGCGCAATATCGCCGCCGAGCGCGGCCCGGTGGCGGCCGCGATGCGCTCCGGCCTGACCGTGCTCACAGCCGATCGCGCGCCGGATGCCCAGGCCACCGTCAGCACCGCCGACCGCGAGCGACTGGCCGCGCTCGGATACATCGGAACACAGGCGCCAGTGGCCACACAGGACAGCTCGGACTTACCCGATCCCAAGGACAAGGCGCACATCCTGCGGCGGTACCGCACGGCCGTCGATCACCTGAGCGCGCTCGAGTTCGTGGAGGGCGCTCGCGACCTTCGCGCCATTCTCGATGAAGACCCGGACATGACCGACGTGTGGTCGCAGTACGCCACCACACTGACGCGCCTGGGTCGATCAGCGGATGCCTATCAGGCGTGGCGCGAGGTGGTGCAGCGCAAGCCCGATGAATCTTCCGGCCTGCTCGGCGCCGCAGCGGCGCTGGTGGAACTGAAACGGTACGACGAAGCGACCACATACGCCGAACTGGCTGTGGCGCGCGCGCCTGCCGCGGCCCACCAGGCGCTGGCGAACATCGCGCTGACACAGGGGCGCGATGCGGAGGCCCTTCGGCAGGCAGCACTGGCGGAGCGGGCCGATCCGACGCTGCCGCTTACCCTCATGGTGCAGGGGTTGCTCCAATACAACCGCGGCAACTACGCGGCGGCGTTGCCGTTGCTGCAGCAGGCCCGCGACCGGTTCGCACAACGACCCATCCAGGCGAGCGACCTCAATTACTTCATCGGCGATTCGCTCGCGCGACTGGAACGGTACGCGGAGGCCGAGCCGTTCCTGAAGGAAGAGATGCGCCTCTACCCCAACAACGCGCGTCCTCGCATTGGCCTGGCCATGCTCTATGCGGCGACCGATCGGATGCCCCAGGCCGAACAGATAATCGCGGACCTCCTGCGCGTCTCGCCATCGCCCGTCACCTACAGGACTGCCGCGGACTTACTGACGATGTTCGGGAGGCCGGCAGAGGCGGCGGTAGTTCGCAAAGAAGCGCGCACGCGGTTCGGCCGATGAAGTGATGGCCAAGCGAATCATCGCTCTCGTCGTCGTGCTCGCCGCGGGTGCGGCGGTCTGGTGGTGGCGCGTACCCGGGTTTCGTCTCCCCGTGGGACCCGATCGCAACGTACTGCTCGTGACGATCGACACCCTCCGGGCGGATGCGCTGGGCGTGTATGGCGGGCGCGCCCGGACACCGAACCTTGACAGCCTGGCGTTGCATGGCGCCCGGTTCACGTTCGCCCATGCCCACGCCGTGGTCACGCTGCCTTCACACACAAGTATCTTGACCGGACAGTATCCGTACACCCACGGCGTTCGAGACAACAGCGGATATCGCGTGCCTGACACGGCCGTGACACTGGCCCACAGATTGAAGGCGGGCGGGTTTGGCACCGGCGCGTTCATCGGCGCCTTCCCACTCGACCAGCGGTTTGGCCTCGGACGCGGATTCGACGTCTACGACGATCACGTCAGCGAAGTGGGCACCACTGTCGATTTTGCACTGCCGGAGCGCCGCGCGGACGCGGTGGTGTCTGCGGCCACGGCCTGGATTGGGCAGCAATCATCGAAGTGGCTTGCCTGGGTCCATGTGTTCGATCCCCATGCGCCCTACCAGCCGCCTGCGGAGTTCGCCAACCAGTACCCGGATGCGCTCTACGCAGGCGAGGTCGCGTGGACGGACGCGGCCCTCGGACCGTTGTTCGCTGCCCTTGCGAAAGAACCACGGCCGACCCTGGTGATCGTCACCGCGGACCACGGCGAGAGCCTTGGAGAGCACGGGGAGTTGACGCACGGACTTTTTGCCTACGAGTCCACGTTACGCGTTCCGCTCATCATTGCTGAAGTGAGCCCCGGGGGCCTGCAGCCAGGGCGCGGAGTGGTGGTGACGGAACCAGTCCGCCATGTGGATGTGGTGCCCACCGTTCTCGACGCGGTCGGCATCGCGGCCGACGCACTCCTGCCCGGGCGATCGTTGCGGCCGGTGATCGAAGGTCGCAGTGATGGCATTCGTCCCAGCTATTTCGAAGCGATGACGGCGGCTCTGGGCCGGGGATGGGCTCCTCTCCGGGGTGTTCTGTCAGGCACGGACAAGTACATCGATCTGCCGATTCCAGAGCTGTACGGCTTGGCGGATGACCCCGGCGAATTGCGCAATCAACTCACCGGGGATCCGGCAAGGACCGCCACGTGGCTGAACCTGCTCCGAACATTCAGCGTGGCTCCGCCAGGCGCACCAGGTGAGGAGACCGCCAGCGTGCGTGAACGCTTGCGCGCCCTTGGTTACATCTCCGCAGGTGCGACGCCCGCCGCCACGTCATTCACGGAGGCAGATGACCCGAAGCGCCTCATCGAGATCGACCGGATGTTGCACGACGCCGGTGACAAGTTCTCGCGCGGCGCGCTTGCCGACGCGGCCTCGGGCTTTGCGGCCGTGATCGCGCTGCGTCCTGATACGGCTGATGCCTACAGGTACCTGGCGTTTGTGCAGTGGCAGGCGGGACGGCAGGCCGAGGCCATCGCGACGCTTGAACGGGCCCTGTCACGGGGCCTCACCCAGCGAGACATTCGCGTGAAGCTCGGACTGTACCTGGCCGAAACGGGCCAGGCGGCACGCGCCATTGCGCTGCTCGAGCGCATGTCGATGGACGACAGTGAAGTCCTGAATGCCCTGGGCATTGCGTACGGCCAGGCGGGTCGCGCGGCGGATGCGGCCCGCACCTTCCATCACGCGCTCGACATCGACCCCACCAGTGGCCTGGCGCACCAGAATCTGGCCACGCTCCATTTGAGGGCCGGCCGGCTGCCAGACGCCGAGGCTGAGTTGCAACGCGCATTGGCGATCGATCCGTCGCTGCCCGGCGCTCACACGGCGCTCGGCGTCATACTGTCACGGACCGGACGAGCAGCGGCCGCGCTGGACGCCTGGCGCAAAGCTGTGGTCCTCGATCCGTCGGAACTGGATGCCCTCTACAACCTGACCGTCGAACTGTTTGCCGGCGGCCAGAAGGACGAGGCGGCGCGCTACGGTTCCCGCTACCTGAACCTCGCGCCCTCGTCGGTGTCGGCTGCCGATATTGCGCGCGTGCGCGCATTGATGGATGGGCGCCGGGACTAGAGAACGGGGCGCCCCTGTGCAGGAGCGCCCCGGTGTGTGACTGGACCTGGGCGAGCTAGAATCGCACGCGAACGCCGAGGCGTACGACGCGCGGGTTCATGATCTCGAGTGCCTGGTCGGCGTTGGTGGCGCTCAGGTCGTACTGGCGGCCCAGTGTTGTGGCCTTGTTGAGCACGTTGAAGATGTCCACATCCAGGTCTGCCGTCCAGTTGCGGACCTTGATCATCTTGCTGACGCGTGCATCCAGTGAATGCACCATGGGCAAGCGATCATGCGTGACGTCATTGGTGAGCAGAACGTTTCGGCCGCTGGGATTCAGCGAATCTTCGGTGCCTTCGGGCACACCCAGGAAGTAGGGCGTGGAATAGCCTTGCCGGCCCATATAGTTCAGCCCCAGGTTGATCCCGTACTTCGCCTGATACGCGCCGGTCAGGATGTACTGGAACTTGGGCGCCACCAGGTAGACGTTCGTCTTTCCGCTGCCCGATGTCTGCGTCAAGACCTGGCCGCCGTTGCGGTTCGGACCCGACAACGGCGCTGTCGCCAGCGGCACGGTGGCGGTTGGGTCAAAGAGCGCGTCGGGGTTGTCGAAGTACTCGGTATGTTCTCCGGTCGAGAACCCGGCGCGCATCATCCATCTGTCGGCCATTCGCTTGGTGGCCGCAAGTTCCAGCCCCAGGTACCGCTGCGTGTAGCCGTCACGGCTTTCGTACACACGGCCGTTGTCGGCCGGCAGGGCGAACTCATCCACGCTGTAGACGGGGATGCTGTAGCTGCCGACCGGCGCGGCTGAACCCGTCAGCGTCCGCACCAGGTTGAAGTTCGATCCCGTGACGCCGCGCTGATGCAGCCAGTTGTTGTTGGTGTAACGGCGCCACGTCACGGCACCGCTCACCCCGAAGTTCGCGCCCACTTCGTGCTCGAGACCCAAGATGAACTCGTGTGTGGTGGGCACCTTGTATTTCCCGATCGCGTCCGGATTGCCGCCCAGCGGGTTCGATGGATCAAAACCCGCCGTGCCAAGGAACGTGCCGGCAGCGATCTCCGACGCATCCGCAACCTTGTTTCCGTTGGTATCGGTCACGCGGTAGTAAACGTAGGAGTAGTACGGAATCGCCGAGGCGATGAGTGACGCCCGGTTGGAGTCCAGCTGTGACGCGAACTTCGAATAGCTCGCGCGCGCAACGGTCTTGTGTGACTCGTTCAACGCGTAGGCGAGACCCACCCGAGGCGTGATCGAGTTCCAGACGATGGCGTTTTTGACCGCGGGCGCGGTCAGCGCCGGCAGCAGGTCCGGAAGGACCGGACTGGCTTTCACCGAGGCCTCCTTGATGCCGCTGATCGAGCGATCCCAGCGAACACCGGCGTTCACCGTCAGCCTGCTGAGGCTGATGGTATCGCCCAGATATCCGCTCCAATAGATGCCCTCGCCTGCGGCGGCGAAGTCTCGCACCACCACCGCCGTCATGCGCGGGTAGGTGTTGTGACGGGTCTGCACGCCCGTGCCGGGCCAGCCGCTCTCTGACGTCACCGCCGCTTTGCGCCAACCGAACCCGAACTTGAGTTCGTGCTTGCCTCTGAAGTGGTTGCCGTCCACGTTGAAGTTGTTCGCGGGACGGTCGGTGCTGAAGTTGACGTAGCTGCCGTGATGCACACGCGCATCGTCACGATAGTGGTTCACGTCCAGGCCGCCCTGAGGAGTGAGGCCGAACCCGTTCGATGAATAGGCGTAGCGTCCCGTCACGAAGGCGGTGTTGCCCACAGTGCGGCTGATCTCACCCTTGAAGACCTTGGTGGGACCGGACTGATTCCACGTGGTCTCGGCAGGGCGCGTGGCGGACGCGCCGCGACCCAGCTTGACCTTGTCGCCGTAGAAGAACGTGAGGTTGGCCCTGGTGCTGGGATCGACCGTAGCCGTAGCCTTGGCCGAATAGTTCTTCAGCGTGGTGCAGTCCCGGGCGCTGATCGCATAGGTGCCCGCTGCCGTGGGCGTTGTGGCCGTCGGGCCGCACCCCTTGGACGGAACCGTCAGTGACTTCGCCGTTGCAGTGTACGTGAAGATGTCCATCTGCGGTTCCGTACGGCCGATGGCCGCCCATCCGAAGAGCCGGTTCTTCACGAGCGGGCCTCCCAATTCGAGTCCGTAGTCCTTGTAGGTGTTGACACGGTTGTAGCTGCCCAGTTTCGACACCAGCGACGATGGGACGTTGTTGGCCTGCAGGTCCGTGTTCTCGAAGTAATACCTGGTCGATCCCTTCCAGGCGTTCGTACCGCTGCGCAGCACCATGTTGAGTTGCACACCCGGGGTGGCGGTGGCGATATCGGCGCCGCCCGTGGTGACCTGCATCTCCTGGAACATGTCGAAGTCGTAGTACGTGGGCGAGGAGCCCAGCGCCGCCATGTCCGTCACGGCGATGCCGTCAATGTTCCAGGTGTTCTCACCCACCTTGGCGCCCTTGGCCATGTAGGTCGATTGCTGGCCGGACTCGGCTCCGCCCACGTTCACGCGATCCACGATGATGCCGGGCACACTCTGCAGCACCACCCACGGATCGCGCGCCGTCGGAATGTTCTGCAGTTCCGCGAGCGACACGTTGGTGGAGATCGACTGCTTCTTCGCTTCGATCATCGGCGTGACCGCTACCACATCCATGGACGTCGCCATGCCGGCGACGGCCAGTGAGACGCGCAGCGGAACGATCGTGCCGGACCCGACCGGTACGGCGCCGTTGCTCCAGTCGCGGAAGCCCGACAGCTTTGCGGACACCGCGTATTGACCAGGGGTCAGGCCGAGAAAGTGCGCCTCACCCCGCTGGTCAGTCACACTGCTGGCTGATTGCGGCCCCGTCAGGTTGATCGTGACACCCGGCAAGACGGCGCCGGTGCTGTCAGCGACGGTCACATCAATGCGTCCTGTGAAGACCTGTGCGGCAGCGGGCACAACGGTGGCTGCAATGCACAAGACCATCAAGACCAGTGTTACTAATCGTCTATTCATGTTCCCTCCAGTCCTCAAGCACTGGCGACAATTCGCCGACTTCGGACAATGAGTGCGAACGCTGCAAAAGAGCGGCCCGGATTGATCACGACCGCCGGAACAGAACGCGAAAATTTTCAGCCAAAGATCGCCGTTCGCAGGCGGACGACCAACACGTTGGATTCAAACTCCAACGTTGTGCCGCGGCTGCGGTGGGTGTCCGAAGTGGAGCATGCGACGAGGCGGAACGGCAGAGCCAATCGGAGAGCCTCATCCAGCGGTCATTCGAAGTTGGTCGAACTTCGAGTCGCCGATCAAAAATGCGACGATCGGAGAATCGCAATCTGAATGCAGCGCGCGATCAGCGAGTGGCCGAACCCGCGCGGCCACGTTTCCGGCCATACCAACGTAAGTTCGCCAGTCGCACAACGGAGGATGTAGATGTACGGCATCAAATGACGATGCCATCGTCTGGATGAGCGGTTGCGCTGGTGGGTACACGAATCGGCAGCGCTACGAATCGCTGCCGTCGGAGCTCATCCCATGCTCCAGACGCTGGCCTGCCATGAGCGAGCGAAGGAGGCGCGCGGAGTGTCTGCCCTTCGACTCCGATGAATCATGAGTCGCTCAGGGCACCATTCGACCCCCGCGCTTAGCGCGCGAGTCGAATGGTGGAGGCGGCGTCCGCTGACTCGACGTCTCCGAACTTCTCCGAAGATGTTCGGAAAACACGATTTCCCTCTGAGAACTGCTAGACTGGGTCTCCGAACGTCCACGGACAATTTCTAACATCCCCGGG
>JBKJJZ010000423.1:0-3855 GCA_046597705.1 Vicinamibacterales bacterium
GTGATGTGTTTCGAGTCGAACTCGTACAGCGCCTTGGCGTGTTCGTTGACGCGAGTGACCGACGCCGACGCGGTGACCGCCTTCACTTCGGCGGCGATGGGCGCGAACATTCTGGTGCCGCGGTCGCGCAGGTCTGTCTCGGCCGCGAGGTTCGCCGTCAGTCGTTTCACAACGTCGTCAACGGTGACCGTGCGCGAGAGCTGGCTGACGTAGACGCCCCGTTCGGTTGAGACAGTGTCGCCGTCGCGATCGGCCGCGATGAGTACGCTCATGCCGTCAGCGGAGGGCTGCCAGGAATACTCGGGCACCACGGTGCGAATCGTGTTGTTGTGAAACAGACGCCGCCGTGCACCTGTGGTGAGGTCGTAGATCTGCGAACGGCGATGCCGGGGTTCGCCCATCATCCCGATGAGCGTGGTGTTGGTCAGGAAACGGGGCAGGATGTCGTGCTGGATGTCGCGGGTGATCCGCTGGTGCGTCGTGCCCTCGGAGACGTAGATTTCCCAGTCCGTGAACTGCATCAGTTCATACGCCACCTTGCGGCCGTCGGGTGACAGCGCAGGGGCGTTCAGCCTTTCGCGGCCGGTCCTCACCACGGTGACCGCGTCGGAAAGCGCAGGTGAAGTATTCAGCGTGTACGCGTCTGCGGTGCGGTTGATCCACGCGATGGTGCTGCCGTCAGCGGACAGCGCGGGCATGGTGCCGTTGATGATTCGCGTGCTCTTTGTCGCCAGGTTGAGCACGGAGAACGATGCCGTGGCGCCTCCACCTCCAGGTCCGCCGGCGCGGCCTTGACCGCCGCCGCGACCTGCGCCTCCGGGAGTCGCGGGTGCAGCCGCATCGGCCGTGGGCGGCCGCCGAAACGCCGTACCGGTGTTCGCATAGAGAAGCGACGCACCCGTTGGATCAGCCGCGAGCAATGTCTTGAAGCCTGGTTCTGACGTGAGGCGCTCCGGCGCACTGGCACCAGTGACGCGATAGATATCCGTCCGTGAGAGGTCGGCAACTTCCGACCCCACAAACAGGACGGATCGATCGTCGGACGCGAATGTCGCCGCCGTTTTGGCCATACCGGGAGCGGCAACAACGCGTTCGGTACCCGATGCCAGATCGCGCACAACGATCTCGCCGGCCGTGGCCGCCAGCCACGTCACCGTGAGAGTGGCCGACTGGCGTTCCGGCGAATTCGGCCCCGGCGCAGCCAGCACCTGTTGTGCGGCGTTCCACTCAGGCGATTTCGCAGGACGAATAAAGACGACGTGTGAGCCGGCCGCGTTTATTGATGCGCCCGCGCCGTGGACTTCGGCCGCTACGGCATTTGGTGCCACCCGCACAATGCGCGTGACGGGGTCGGTGGCCGGGCCCGTTTCGTAGGTCACTAACTGGCCGTTGGCCGATAACTTTGGATTGCGGCCGTCGTTGGCGATCGTCACCGACGGGTAGTACTCGCCCGTGAGCAGTGCGACCCGCTCGAGGTATTCCTGCGCGGCCGACGACCGCATGAGTGTGAGCAGCTGCGGCACCGCCAGCTGGTAATCGCCAGCCTCCCAGTCGTTGACCGCCCGACGCCAATGTTCGGCTGGGGTGACCACGCCCGACTGGGCGCGTGTGACGACAAGGCCGCCGCTGAAAAGCAGCGCGAGCAGTGAGGCCGAGAGGAAACGTCGAGACGCGCGAGGCTGATCCACCATGGCCGTCATGATAGGCCGGAAACTTGTGTAGGGCGTCCCTTTAGGGGCGCCACATTGCTAGCGCGTCAGCGCGGCGTGGGCGTCGGCCACGGAGCCGAAGGATTCAAAAATCCCTCCCAGGCCGGCGACCTTCAGCAGGTTCGAGATGTGCGAGGTGGCCCCGGCCACAACCAGCCGGCCGCCTTGGCGGCTGACGGTCACGTGTGCGGCAATGAGTTCGCCCAGCCGTGTGCTGTCGATGTAGGGCACTTGTGACAGGTCCAGGACCACTGACTTGGCGCCGCCGGCAACCGCGTCGGCTGCGGCTTGCTTCAAGCTGCCGGGTTCGTCGCTGACCGTGAGGCGGCCGGTCATTTTCAAGGTGGCGATCGTGCCGTCGAGTGATGAATGAATTTCCATGGCTAGCCCAGCTATTGTAGCCGGGTCGGGTAAGATTATCCGCATGTCAGTGATTGCTTCCCTTGGCGCTTCGCGCCGCGTGCCCACCGCCGTCAACGAACCCATCAAATCCTACGCGCCGGGCAGCCCTGAACGGGCCGAGCTCAAGACGCGCCTTGCGTCGATGTCCAACGAACGCATCGACATCCCGCTGATTATTGGCGGCAAGGAAATCCGCACCGGCAAAACGGCCAAGGCCGTCATGCCGTTTGACCACGGCCATGTGCTGGCCGACTATCACCTGGCGTCGCCTGAGCACGTCAAACAGGCCATCGCGGCTGCCCTCAAAGCCCGTCACGAGTGGGCAGCGTGGCCCTGGGAGGATCGCGCTGCGGTCATCCTGAAGGCCGCCGAACTGCTGGCCACCACCTGGAAGTCCACCGTCAACTCCGCCACCATGCTTGGACAGGCCAAGACGGCGTTCCAGACGGAGATCGACGCGGCTTGTGAACTCATCGACTTCTTCCGGTTCAACGCCCAGTTCGCGCAGGAAATTTACAGCGAGCAGCCCGCCAATGGCGTGGGCGTATGGAACCAGCTTGAGTACCGCGCCCTTGAAGGCTTCATCTACGCCGTGTCGCCATTCAACTTCACGGCCATCGGCGGAAACCTGTCCAGCGCACCCGCGCTGATGGGCAACACCGTGTTGTGGAAGCCTGCATCATCGGCGATGCTGAGCGCGTACTACGTGATGCGCATCTTCGAGGCGGCCGGGATGCCCCCCGGGGTCATCAACTTCATCCCTGGAAGCGCGGGGCCCATCACGGATACCGTGCTCGCGTCACCGGACCTGGCCGGCATTCACTTTACCGGCAGCACCGAAGTCTTCCAGAGCATGTGGAAGACGGTGGGCGAGAACATTTCGAAATACAAGACCTATCCGCGCCTGGTAGGCGAGACGGGCGGCAAGGATTTCATCATTGCGCATCCCTCGGCCGACCCGCAGACGGTTGCCGTGGCGATTGTTCGCGGCGGCTTCGAGTACTCCGGGCAGAAGTGCTCGGCGGCCAGCCGCATCTACATCCCGAAGTCGATGTGGGTGGAGGTGCGCGATCGCACCATCGCGATGATGAAGGAAATCAAGATGGGCGACCCTCGCGATTTCCGCAACTTCATGAGCGCGGTCATCGACAAAAAGGCGTTCGATCGCATCAGCGGCTACATCGCCACCGGCAGGAAGAGCGCGAAGATTCTTCAGGGCGGCGGATGCGACGGCTCCAAGGGTTTCTACGTTGAACCCACCCTGGTGCAGACGGAAGACCCGGCCTACCGGCTGATGTGCGACGAAATCTTCGGACCCGTCGTCACCGCCTACGCCTACCCGGACAAGAAGTGGGCCGAGACGCTCGAGATTCTCGACAAGACGTCGCCCTATGCATTGACCGGTGCGGTGTTTGCGACCGACCGAAGCGCCGTTCGCGACGCCACGAGCGCGTTGCGCAATGCCGCGGGCAACTTCTACATCAACGACAAGCCCACGGGAGCCGTGGTTGGCCAGCAGCCGTTCGGCGGCGCCCGCGCGTCGGGCACGAACGACAAGGCCGGTTCGCGGTCGAACCTCACGCGATGGGTCAGCACGCGAACCATCAAGGAAACGTTCGTGCCGCCGACTGACTTTACCTACCCCTTCATGGGCGGGGAATAGCCCCAGCACGGCAGCGGCGCCCCTGAAGGGACGCCCTACGTACGGCGGCGGTGCGCACGTAGCGGCGGTCCGTACGTAGGG
>JBKJJZ010000462.1:0-2820 GCA_046597705.1 Vicinamibacterales bacterium
CGGACAGTTGCCCGCATTGTGGGCCTCCAGCCTGGCCGCGAGGTTCGACGTGAGACCGGTGTAGTACCTCAACGGCGAGGCCTCACTCTTCAGAACATAGACGATGCACTTTGGCGCACTCATGCGCCAAGCTGATGCAAGGTCCTGGCCGGGCATCACGAAGGGAATGCTGGCTAACCGCGGCGGCGAATCAAGGAACAGTCGGTTTCTGCAACCCTCGATGGCGTCGACAGCGAACACACTGCCCGCGAGCCGCAGCTGCGAGCGCTTAGCGAAGGTTGGCCAACCGTAGCTCAGCAGTGGGACGCTGTCGGCCCACCGTCGCGGCAAAGCCGCTATGGTGGGCAACCTTCGGCCTGCAATCATGAGCGAAGGTTGGTGGGCGCTACTGGACTCGAACCAGTGACCCCCGCCGTGTGAAGGCGGTGCTCTACCAACTGAGCCAAGCGCCCAACCGAACGACAAGAGTATCGCACTCCCTTGGACATTTACAATTTACGATTGGTGATTTTGCGTGTCTCTCTAACGCGCCCAGTCCTTGAACGGGGCCTTTCGCAAATTGGCGTTGGAATAACGGAAGTCGAACGACACTTCCTCCCCTACCCATGGCGGCATCTCCAGCACGTCGTCTTCGGACTGCATCTCGACTTCTGCGACGATCAACCCGTCGTTTTCGCCATGGAACACGTCAATCTCCCACGTGTGACGTCCATGGCGTTCCCGATACCGATGCTTGTCGATGAGCGGAGCTTCGCACAATTCATCCAGCATGAACCGCGCATCGCCGAAGGGAATGGTGTACTCGAACTCCGGCCGCGAGATGCCTGTGGTGGGACCTTTGACCGTGAGCTTCCCCACTTCGCCCTCGATGCGTACACGTACCGTGCAGCCGTTCTGCGAGCTGAGGTAGCCCTGTTGCATATGCGTGCCCGCATCACGCGGAGCCCATGCCCCGGCCTTGATCAGGAACTTCCGCTCGATCTCAATCCCCATCGAACAGATTACCGGGAACGAATGTCGATACCGATTACCGATTCCAGATTTCAGATCACCCGATAAAGAGTGCGTCTTCGTCGTCTCGATGGTAGCGGCCGCGATCCTGGCGCGCCCGAAACACGGCCAGTGCGGCTTTCAGCCCCGCCACGACCGCCGCGCCCTGACGCACGGGATTGATGATCGCGGACTGCACCGTCGTGACCGTCTCATCGATTCGCCGCACGGTGGAAGTGATCGCCACATCCAGGCGCTGCACCTGCGCCAGGGCCAGGCCGCTCACCCGTCCGGCGTCATCGGCAATCCGATTCGCCTTCTCAATGAGGGGTGTCAGTTCGCGTTTGAGGTCCCGGGTGGCCGCCGACGCTTCCCTGGCCACCTGCGACAACCGGATGAGAACCGCCACCTGCGTGACGGCCATCACCAGCACCGCAACCGCGATGACACCCAGCCAGACGTCGGTCACAGGGTCTCCTTGCGAGCCTCGTCAAACGCTTCGCGACCGCGGTCCACTGCGGCGCCCAGATTTTCGCGCTGTCGCGACAGGAACTCGCGCCCATCACGCGCCACAGCCCCGGCCTTCTCACGGCCGGCGCGCGCCTTGTCCTTGATCACGCGGCGCGTTTCTTCCCCCGCCGCCGGCGCATACAGCAACGCGATTGCCGCGCCAGCCGCCGCGCCCAACACAAACGCCATCAACACCGTTCCCGCCGAGCCGCCATCGTTGTTGTTCGACATGATGTTCTCCTCTGACTCTCCGGCGCCCCTGAAGGGACGCCCTACGTTCTACCCACCGCCAAAGATGCTGACCCGCACGGTCAGGTACTTCTTCGGGTCCTTCTTGATCTCCGCGAGCAGCTCATTCAGGCTGGTTGCGGCAGTATTCATGTTGTCATAAAGCTTCTTGTCCTGCAGCAGTTGTCCAGCCGTGCCCTGGCCCGACGACAGACCGCCGATGAGCGTATCCAGCCTGCCCACAATCGCATCCATCCGGTTATACATCTCATCCTGCGACAGGAGTTTGCCCACCGTCCCTTCGCCGCGGTTGATCCGCCCGGTAATGGCTTCCATGTTGGCGGTGGCGGCGGTCATGGACTTGCTCATGGCCGGATCATTCATGAGAGCCCCCAGCGTTCCCTCCCCACGGCGCACCTTCGCAAGCATGCCTTCGAGTTCGGACAGCGACGCGCGCATCGAATTGTAGGCGGCCGGGTCATTCATCAACGCGCCGACGGTGCCTTTTCCGGAATTGATCTGCCTCGTCACGGTATTGGCGGCCGTGGCCAGCGCCGCCATCTCCTTATACAGCGCGTCGTCGGTCATGAGCTTGCCCATGGTGCCGCGCCCTTCAGTCAGGCCCTTCATCAGGTCCTGAGTCGTGGCCAGAACGCCGGATGCCGCCGCAGCCGCCTCGGCCACCGCCCCAGGGGACTGGCTGGTCTTGAGGTACGCCCAGTCGGCCAGCGGCTGCCCCTGCGGTGCGGGCGTGATCACAACAATGGGCTCGCCGAGCAGACTCAATGATCCAAGGCTGCCGACCGACTGGTCCGTGATGAGGTGCCGTACCTCTTTCGACACTTCCAGCACCACCTCGACCCGTGCGCCTGAAAACTCGACCGACGTGACTTTGCCCACGTCGCTACCGGCGACGCGGACAATCGCGCCCGCTTTCATGCCCACTACATCGTTGAACAGCGCCTTGATGGGATACCGCTGCCAGAAGAAGCCGCCCTGTCCACCCACGGCAAAGATCAGCGCCATCGCCAACAGGACGGCGGCAACCCCGATGATGCCCAACTTCAACTGGGCCCAGGCAATCGATCGTGT
>JBKJJZ010000041.1:0-7638 GCA_046597705.1 Vicinamibacterales bacterium
CTGACTATCGCGGGTATTCCCGTGTGGCAACGGGTGTCTCCGAATGCTGGCGGGCGTGGCGTCGATTCCGGGACCATCGCCACGCCCGCCAGCATTCGGAGACACCCGTTGCCACACGGGAATACCCGCGATAGTCAGGCGCCCGCCGTAGTTGGTCTGCACCAGCACGCCAACCGTCCATGAGGGACGTTCAGTGGCTCCCGGTTCGGCCGTTCCGCGACGAACCAGGCGTGACGACGTGCCGATGCCGCCTTTCCAGCCGAACGCAATCGTTCCGGTACCGGCGCCCACGGCGCCTTCTTCAACGGGGCCGGTTCGCGCACTGGTGATCGCCGCCAGCACGTGTTCGCGAGTCACATGCAGGCCGCGAATGTCATTGAGCGTGCCGTCATTCGTCTCGCCCACCAGCGCATTGACGGAGCGCACGGCCGTGTTGCCGGGCTGTTCCAGCGTCCAGCGCACCACCGCATCGACGGCCGTGCCGACCGCCAGGGTGTTCGTCAGTACGATCGGGGTTTCGATCGTGCCGAGCTCCTGGACCTGTGTGGATCCCGCGAGCTTTCCGAACGCATTGCCCACGAAGACGGCGCCGGGCACTTTCTCCCGAAAGAGATTGCCTTCGTGCGGCAGGACGGCCGTGACACCGGTACGCACGTTGTCCCCTGTGACGAGCGTCGTGTGGCCCACGCGAACCCCGGGGACGTCCGTGATCGCATTCAGCGCGCCGGGCGACACGGCACCAGGGGTGATGCCGATGTCGCGCGATCGCGGCCGGCCTTGTCCAGACAACGCGATCGCCACTGACGCAAAAATTGCGATGCCCCCGATGGTTCGTCGCTCCATTGATCCCTCCTCGGCCGGCAGAGCCAGTTCCCCAGTTCCCCAGTTCCCGAGGCTCGACGGACTCTGGACTCTGGACGCTGGACCTCGGATAATACACACGCTTTTCCCAAGGAGTTCCCGATGAATTTACGCCTGCGGCGACATGCCCTCAGTCTGATCTGTGCTCTGGCCCTGGTCGCGGCCTCCAGTACCAACCCGATCAGCGCGCAGAGTCCGGCCAAACGCCCGTTGTCTTATGACGTGATGGATTACTGGCGTTCGGTCGGGGGCACCAGGCTTTCCGATGACGGCCAGTGGCTTGCGTATGCCCTGAGCTCACAGTCGGAAGACGGCGAGCTGATTGTCCGGAATCTCGGGAGCGGCAAGGAATTCCGCCACGCCCGCGGATCCGCGCCGGTCTTCACGCCGGACGGCCAGTTCGTCCTGTTCACCATCGTCCCACCCAAGACGAACGCGGATGATGACGCGGCGGCGGGCCGCGCCGGTGGCGCTGCCGCCGGAAGCGAAGAGGGCGAGGGTGCGGGCGCGGCAGCGGGAGCGCGCAACTCGGCCGGCATCATGTCATTGCCGTCGGGGCAGGTGACGGTGGTCGAACAGATCAGCACTATTCGACTTGCGGAGGATTCGTCCGTGTGGGTGGCGCTGCACAAGGGCCGGCCCCCTGCGGCCGGTGGCCGCGGCGGACGCGCGGGCGGTGCTCGTGGAGGCGGTGGCGGACGCGCCGGTGGAGCAGCGCCGGAGACCACGCCCGCAGCAACCACGCCTGTTGAACCTGCGGCGGCACCTTTGACAGGCTCAGGGCAGGCCGGGACGACACCGGCCACGCCACCCGAAAAGCGCAAGGACGCCGGCACGGATCTCATCATCCGCAACCTGACGACGGGCACGGACGTCACGATTAGCGAGGTCAACGAGTTTGCCTGGAACAAGGGCGGCTCGCAGCTGGCGTACGCGGTGTCTTCAACCGATGCGGCGAAGGACGGGGCGTTTGTGCGCCAGATGTCCGATGCGTCCGTGAAGACTCTGCATACCGGCAAGGGTCACTACAAGAGCTTTGTGTTTGACGAAGCGGGTGGACAGCTCGCATTCCTGAGCGACCAGGCTGAGTACGAGAAGGCCGTCTCGCCATACCGGCTTTACTACTGGAAGGCCGGTGAGGCGACGGCCACCGATTTGGTCAACGGCACCACGCGCGGTGTGCCGCAAGGCCGGGTGGTCCACGACAGCGCGCCCCGCTTCTCCGAGGACGGCAAGCAGCTCTACCTCAGCACCGCGCCGCCTCCTCCGGCTCCGGCCGCGCCGAATGCCAAGCGCCCAATCAACGTCGACCTCTGGAACTACAAGGATTCGATGTTGCAGCCGATGCAAAAGGTGCGCGCGACGCAGGATCGCAACCGCAGCTATCGCGCGCTGGTGAGTCTCAACGACAAGCGCTTCATACAGCTGGCGACCACTGACATGCCCACCGTGAATGTCGGCATCAATCCCACGCACGGCATCGGCTCGTCGGATCTGCCGTACCAGCAGCTTGTGTCGTGGGATCAGGGCTACAACGATGTGTTCCTGGTCGACCTGAAGACCGGCGCCCGCCGCAAGATCATGGAGAAGTCCACGCAGGTGCCGACGTTGTCACCGGGTGGAAACTACCTGAGCTACTTCGATGAGACCACCGGCCACTGGTACGCCTACCGCATTTCCGACGGCCTGAAGGTCAACCTCACTGAACGGCTCCCGGTGAAGTTCTTCCAGGTCGATCACGACACGCCTGACCTGCCCGGTTCCTATGGCTCCGCGGGGTGGACGGAGGGCGACAAGTCGTTGCTCCTCTATGACCAGTTCGACATCTGGGAGGTTCGGCCCGACGGCAGCAACCCGCGCATGGTCACCAATGGCGAAGGGCGCAAACAGAACCTGGTGTTCCGCTATCGATCGCTCGATCCAGATCTGCGCACGGTGCCGGCCACCGGTCCCGTTCTGTTGTCCACGACGAACAACGTAACGAAGGCCACGGGCTTCTATCGCACGACGCTGGCCAGCACCTCGGCGCCGGAAAAGGTGGTGATGCTCGACAAGGCATTCGGCACGGTCACCAAGGCCAAGAAGGCCGACCGTCTGGTGTTCACGCTTTCGCGTTTTGAGGAGTTCCCGAACGTGTGGGTGAGCGACGGCAACTTCGGCAACATGCAGAAGGTGTCCGATGCCAATCCCCAGCAGGCCGAGTTCGTGTGGGGCAAGTCCGAAATCGTCGAATACATCAATGCGGACGGCATCAAACTGCGCGCGATCCTGACCAAGCCGGACAACTTCGACCCGACGAAGAAGTATCCGATGATGGTCTACATCTACGAACAGTTGTCGCAGGGCCTCCACAGTTACTCCGCGCCGAACGTGGGCACCAGCGTCAACGTCACCCGGTACGTCAGCAATGGTTACGTGGTGCTGCGGCCAGATATCGTCTACAACACGGGGTATCCGGGTGAAGATGCGGAAAAATGCGTCATCCCCGCAGTGAACACGATCGTGGCGCAGGGCTACATCGATCCGAAGCGCATCGGCATCCAGGGCCACTCATGGGGTGGCTACCAGATCACGCACTTAATCACGCGCTCCAACCTGTTCGCCGCGGTGGAAGCCGGAGCATCCGTCTCGAACATGATCAGCGCCTACGGCGGCATTCGCTGGGGCACAGGCATGTCGCGCGCGTTCCAGTACGAAAAGACGCAGAGCCGCATCGGTGCGCCACCGTGGAGTTCGCCGCTGCAGTTCATCGAGAACTCGCCGATCTTCTGGGTGGAGAAGGTCAACACGCCCTACCTCACCATCCACAACGATGCCGACGATGCGGTGCCGTGGTATCAGGGGATCGAATTCTTCTCGGCCATGCGGCGGCTGGGGAAGGAAGCGTATTTCTTCAATTACAACGGCGAGTTCCATGGCCTGCGTAACCGCGACAACATGAAGCACTGGACCGTGCACATGGACGAGTTCTTCGACCACTACCTGCTGGGCAAGCCGCGGCCGGAGTGGATGGACAAGGGTGTGCCGTTCCTCGAGCGCGGCACCCGCGATGTCTCCGCGATGTTCAAGCGCGCCGTGCCCCCGCCAGCGGGCGGCGGCAAGTAACCCGCTTGCGCATTCATCGCCTTTCGCCCGCCGTGCCGATGCCGTCCTACCAGACGGCCGGCGCGGCGGGGTTTGATCTGGCCGCCAGCGTCGATCTCACCGTGGCGCCAGGCGCCATCGTGCTCGTTCCCACCGGTCTCGTGATCGAAGTTCCCCCCGGACACTTTCTCGGCATCTTCGCGCGAAGCAGTACGCCACTTAAAAAGGGGCTCGTCGTTGCCAACGGCGTGGGCGTGCTGGATGGCGATTACTGCGGACCGACCGACGAACTGAAGATCCAGGTGATGAACGTCACCAGGAGTCCCGTGGACATCAAGGTTGGCGACCGACTTGCGCAGGGCGTGGTGATGCCGTTCGCGCGCGTCGAACTTGAAGATGGTGATGGCGCCACCGCGCCATCACGTGGTGGCTTCGGATCCACCGGCTAACCGCTCCATCGCTGCAGCAACGCGGGCGCCGCCGGGGTCGGCGGCAGGATTGACCGCGACGAACAGTGATGTGTCTTCGCGGCGTGCAAGAATGTTCAGCGCGATGAACCCGCGCATCGTCCGAAGTGCTTCGGTAACCGATTCGCAGTCCACGCCGCGCCATCCGCCACCGTCATCGTCCCAAGCCGGGGCGAGCAGAGGGGACTCGTGCTCGAGCCCCTCGAACAGCGCACCAATTTCGATCTTCTGTTCGCGAGGGATATGGCCCATCCAGTAGTGGCACGTTTTTGCGACGACCGTGACCACGTTCTTGATTTCCTTGTCGAGGCGGAAGTCAGGTGCGGCGGGCAGGTCGAGCGCGCGGCCCTCGGCGCGTACGGCGACGTTTTCCATTGTGATCGCGCGCAGCATCCACCCGGCCATCACTTCGCTGTGACAGTGGACGCGGATCCATCCGAGGTTCGGCGAATCGTCAGCGGGCAGTTCGCTTGCCAAGGTGATGCCGCGGCCAAGTTCTTCAATGACATTCAGATAGTCGCCCGGCCTTGCGCCGATGTCCTCCGGCGCGCCTGGGCCCAGCAGCCGGCCTTTGTGCGGTGGGCCGCCGGCCATGGCGAGGTCGCAGAAGCTCTGCCAGATTTCGTCCCACGCCACGCGCCCCTCCGCGTCGTACGCGAGACCGGCCGATCGCATTGGCTTCGGCTCGAGCTGTGCGAACGTCTCGTGATACTCGGGCGGAAGGAGGACTCTAAGGCGCCGGTCGAGTTCGTCGTGGTTAATCACGTCTGTAGGGCGTAGCTTCAGCCGCGCCAATTCAGCGATTGACGACGAACGGGACCACGTACGCGCGGTCGTCCCAGATCAGTTTCAGCGCGCCACCGCCGCCGGTCCGCGGCTCGATGACAAACGTGAGCCGTTCGGCTGCGGGCTCCGCAGTTTCCCTGGTCATCGCTACTCGCCCGAGATCGCGGTCAGGGTTGTAGACCGTGTGGAACTGTCCAGTCTCCCGGTTCACGATGAACATGAACTCGTTCTCGCCCGGCACTGTGTAGAGCGTGTAGTCGCCCTTTGGAACCATCACTGACCCGAACTGAAGAGGATGGGTGGTCGTGAGCGTCGTCGCCTCGTCGGCGCCGGGCATCCACCAGCCGCCCCACTTGACCAGGTTTCCCCAGATGACACGGCCGCGCTTCGATGGCCGCCCGTACTCGATGCCGATCCGCGCGCCGTCGATTGTGGCGATTGTCGTATCGCGAAGGCTCGCGCGCTGGCCGGTGTTGCGGCGAGGCTTTGGGGCGCCGGGCAGATCAAGGTCGCGCACGGCTTTGGTGACCGTCGGCGGGTTGTCCAGGCTGAACGCAACAAACGTGTCGGCTCGAGCGACCCTTGCCGCGATCGCCGCGATCGCAGATCCCGCTGCATCGCCTGCGACCGTTATTGTTGAGAACCGAATGTCATTCCGAAGAAAAGAGACGGTCGCCGCCACATTGGCGATGGCTGACTCGAACTCCGGGCTGCCATCGGTGAGGGTCGCCGGGACCGGGCGATCATAGCGGAGGGAAGCGATGCCGTCGTTTGCCAGCACGTTCGAAGAGCTGCGGATGCCTTCCATCCCAGCCTCGTCGCCGCCTGCGACAAAGACAACGACAGGCACCTTGCCCGGCGTGCCCTGCGGCACGTTCAATCTGGCCGCGACCTTGCCGGTCGGCGTCGTAATTTCGATGCCCGAGTCCTGTCGCGATGAGGCCAAGACACCGATCGCCAGAGACAGGGCGAGGAGAAGAGAGATACCCCGGGGCCGAAGCCCCGGGGCTCCGTACGTCAGTGTCTTACTTGCCGGCATCCAGATCGTTCCAGTGCATGAGCGTATTGAAGCCCAGGATGAACGTGCCCTGAGACTGCCAGCGCCAGAACGGCCGAATCGCGAACATCACGACGTGCCCTTTGCCCACCGGTGCGTCGATCACCTGCGGACGGCTCTGCAGGTTCTCAGCGCCGAGCACGCCGCCTGAGAGCAGCATGTCACTGGCGCTTGGCGGGAAGGACAGAATGACGCGCGGACGCATGAAGTCCATCAGCGTGCCGCCACCACCGCCCCCGCCGCCACGGCCACCGAACGCGGCGCCACCAGGGCCGCCACGTCCGCCTGCGGGAGCCTGCGCTGCGGCTGCCGGTGCGGAGCCGGGCGCCCAGTCGGCCAGCGGATTCCACGTGCCGAACACGTTTGTGCTGGAACCCATCGGCTGCGTGTTCTGGTAGTTACCACCACGTCCACCGCGTCCCGGGGCCGCTGCCGGTGCTTCGGCGAGCGGACCAGGCTGGCCGCCAACACTGAACAGCGGACCGCCGCCGGACTTGTAGTAAACCGGCAGGTGATTTCTGGGAATGCCATACACGATCGGGCTTGTGCGGTCGCTGACGATGCCGCGATAGACCGACCCGGGCGCCACCAGTCCTTGCGCCTGATCGATCGTGATGCCGGGCGTCAGGTAGTTCGTCGGGAAGATCGCGGACGTGCCGCCTTCGGTGATCAGCGTGCCGCCGGCCTGCACGAAGTCATACAGCTTCCTGAGCCCCGCTTGGCCAAGGCCGCCGCGTGTATCTTCGGTCGAATCCGGATAGCCGAGCGCCTGGAATTCCGCCGACTTCTTGAACGGCACCGGCGTTCCCGTGGTGGGTGGTTCCTGTCCCACACCGCCGCCGTGCGGCCAGAGGATGACGTCAAACTGCGCTCGAATGTCGCGCTTCACCACTTCGTTCTCGCCGAAGTAGGTGTACGGCACTTTGTAATAGTCGAGTGCGGCGCGCACCCATCCTTCATCCTGCGTGTTGCCCCAGCTGTGGATGTAGCCGATGCGCGGCACATCCAGGTCGTGCACTTTGACCGTGGTCGGCACGGACGCCACCGCATAACCCGACAGACCAAGGTCCTTCAACACCGGTTCGAGCTGCGCGCGATTGGCGTTCGGGATGATGAACGAACCCGCCGCGAACTTGTGTCCGTCGGCATCAAACGCGGCTTCAGCCGCGGACATCTTCGTGCTCGCGAACTGGAAGCGGAACTGCGCCAACAGGTTGTCGCCTGAGTGCTCGACGACGATGGTCGAACCCGTGCCGGTGACGCCGCCCGGTGCGCGCACCGGGCCCGTGACGGGTGCCATCGCTGCGGAGAGCAATGCCTTGTCAGTAACAGGCGTCATGACCAGGTTGCGCATCATCGGATAGGTCCAGCCCAGGTCGTCAT
>JBKJJZ010000336.1:0-6662 GCA_046597705.1 Vicinamibacterales bacterium
TTGCGTTCGCGAACGCCGCCCGGACACTCGCGAGGTCATCAGACACGAAGATGGGAAGGGGCCGGCAGTCCACGGCCACATGATCGCCTAACTTCGATCGCCGCGCCTGAAGACCCGGCGTGTTTAAAATAGGCGGATGCAAAGACGGGCGTTTATTGGAATGGCGGCCGCGGCAACTCTCTTGTGTTCGGCCGGGGCGTTCGCTCAGACCGCATCTGGAGGTCAGGCGCCGATCGAGCTGACGCTCGACCGAATGGTGGAACTCGGCCTGCGCGACAGCTTCCGGGTTCGTCATCTCCAGCTGGAGGTGGAGCGCACGCGGAGCCTGCTGAGCGCCGAGCGCGCCGGGCTGAAATCTCGCGTGTCACTCAATATTGCCGCGCCGCAGTTTCAAGCGATTTCCGACAACAAGTGGAACTCCACTCTGCAGCGCAACGAACTCATCCGCGAAGACACGCGGCGGTTTCAGATGGACCTGTCCGTGCGCCAGCCCGTCATTCTCTTCGGATACCCGACTAACGGCGTGTTGTCGCTGAACAACCGCGTGTATCGCTACACACAGGTCAATGAAGACGGGCGCGATACCACGTTCTACAACAGGTATTTCATTGCCTACGACCAGCCGCTGTTTCAGCCTAACCGGATGAAGAACGATTTGGAGGAAGCGACGCTGAACCTCGAAAAGGCCGAGCTTCGATATCAGAGCGACGTCATCGGGGCGATCGACGACCTGGCCACCGACTACTTCGACCTGGTCAGCGATGCGTTTCGCCGGGATCGCGCCAACGAGTTTGCCAGGGACCTCACCAACGCCATGGAGGCGGTTCGCGAGGTGGTCAGCAACGTGCCCGCGCGCGCGGGCGACCTGGATCTGCTTCAAGTGGAACTGGCGAACGCACATGAGGCCGAAAGCCAGGCTGCCAGCAACCTGCGCACCCGCGAGCAGACGATCAAGCAGCGCTTGCAGCTGCCGGCGGCCGCGCCTGTTTCGATCACGGCGAATCTCAACATCTCACCTGCGAAAGTGGATGTCACTGAGGCCATCCGCCTCGCATCCACCCTGACGCCGCGGATGCGCCAACTCAAAATCGCCACGCGCGAGAATCAGATCCGGCTTGACGAAACCAAGGGCAACGACGCCTTCCGCATGAATCTGGGACTGACCTACGGCCGCGAGGTGCAGGATCCCCGGTTCCAGAACCTGTGGAACGAGCCCACGAACAGCTACACCGTGTCGGTGAATGCCGTGGTGCCGATTTGGGATTGGGGCGAGCGCAAGCACCGAATTCAGGCGCAGCAGTTCTCTCTCGATCGCGCGAACCTCAGCGAAGAGCAGACAAAGTCGGAGATCGAAACCGAGGTGCGCAATCTCGTGACCAGCCTGGATGACTTTGGCCGGCGCACCAAGACCATGTTGGACACCCTCACGCTGGCGCACGAACTGACAGAGACGACCGTGAGCCGCTACCGGCAGGGAGCCGTGGGTCTGTCGGACTTGATGCAGGCCCTCACACGCGAATCCCAGACGGCGAACAATCTGTTGAACGCCTATCGCGGATACCAGCAGGCGCTTCGCCGCTTGAAGGAAGTCACCTTCTTCGACTTCGAAGCGGGCCAACCACTGGTCGAGCGATTCAAGATCGTCGCAGGTAAGTAGGCGGCGCCCCTGAAGGGACGCCCTACGCACCGGGGGAACTGGGGTTATCCGGCCAGCCAGATGCCTACGAAGCCGACGATGGATACCAGCAGGGCGCCGGGAATGGCGAAGCGCATCCATCGGCTGAATGAGACCTTCGCGCCCAGGAGCATCGCGAGCAACGCGCCGTTGGTGGGCGTGATCATGTCCATCAGCCCCGCGCCGGTCTGATACGCGATGACCGCGGCGTCACGAGAGACGCCCACCAGGTCCGCCAGCGGCGCCATCACCGGCATCGTCAGGACCGCCTGGCCGCTGACTGACACGACCGGGATGTGGAGGATGGCGTGCAACGGCACCATCAATGCGGCGGCCATCACGCCCGGCGTGTGCGACAACGGAGTGGCCAACGCATACAGGATGGTGTCGAGGATCTGGCCGTCGTTGAGGGCCACGCTGATGGCGCGCGCCACACCCACGAAGAGGCTGGCGGCAAGCATCGTTTCCATCGCCTTCAGGAACGCGGCGGCCGTATCCGATAACGAGCGGCCAGAGACCAGCCCCACCGCAAAGCCGGCGATGAGGAAGAGGCCCGACAGTTCGTTGAATCCAAAGTCGAGCCGAAGCACGCCGTACACGTACGGCACGAACGGCACCAGCACGATTGCCAGCAGCACGACGTCGCGCGAGGTGGCCGGTTCCGGGTGCGGCGCGGTCACGGCTGTCTGCTCGTCGTCGCGTGATGTCATGGCCAGCGTCCATCCAATCCAGACGGCGACGGCGGCCAGCAGCAGGCCAAAGCGGAGGGCCGGCTGACTCAGCGGCGGCATCTCTGAATACTGGAGCGCGATGCCCGTTTGGAACGGATTGGTGGGACCGAACGCCGATCCGACGACAGCTGCGCCCACGCTCATGGCCAACGCGGTGACCGCGCCGAAACCCAGACCGCGACTGAGCACCAGAAGGACCGGCACGAGCGCGATGATCTCCTCATGCATGTTTTCGAGCGCGCCCAGCGCGGCGAAGGCCACGATCACGAGCGCGACGATGAATCGGGGCCGGCGAGTGCGTCCGACGAGCGCCCCCACCAGGCGTCCGAGTGCGCCTGTGGCATCGAGCAGCGCGAACGCCCCCCCCACCATCAGGATTGTGAGGATGACTGAGGCGCCGTCCACGATGCCGCGCGGCACCACGAGCAGGGCGGCCATCGGGCCTATCGGCGCCTGGGCCACGCGCGCGTAGCTGCCGGGCACCACAAGGTCACGACCGGTGGCCGCATCAGCACGGCGTTCGTACTTGCCCGCGGGAACGATCCAGGTCATCGCCACCGCAACGAGGACGGCAGACAACAGCAGCACGAACGGATGGGGCAGTTTGAGACTCATGTGGCCGGGCGGAGCATATCAGCGTTCACTGAGGTAACCTTCCGCCATGAAACACGGCATCCGGCTCATTGCGGCGGCACTGGTCTGCTCGGCGGTCGTGGCTGCGCAGCAACCGGCGCTCCCGTCATTGCCTTCGGGTCCGCTCGCGTACGGTTTTCTCACGGCCACCTTCGCGGCCGATGGGTCGTTCACGATGGGAGGGCCAGGCTGGGGGAAGCTGGCCGGATCCTGGAAGGCGGTGAACGGCGAGGCTGAGTTTGCACTGTCTGCGCCTCCCAATGGGTGCGCCGAGCCGGGCAAGTATCGGTATCGCGTCGACGGAAAGCAGGTTGAGTTCACCCTCGTCGCCGATACCTGCATGCCACGCCGCATGATGCTCACCGACAGCGTGTGGTTGCCGGTGGGTGAGAAAGCCGTGATTGCCGAGCGGCGCGTCGTGCGCACGTCCGTGTCGTCGCGGCCCTGGCCTGCCGCGTTGCCCGCCACCGGGAGCTGGCCGTCATTCCGAGGGACGCAAGCCGCCGGCATTGCCGAGGGCCAGAATCTTCCGGATAAGTGGGATGTGAAAACCGGCCAGAACGTCCTGTGGCGCACGCCTGTCGCCGGGCTGGCGCACTCGAGTCCTGTTGTGTGGGGCAACACGATCTACCTGACCACCGCGGTGAGCAGCCAGCCCAGCGCCACGTTCAGGCCTGGCCTGTATGGCGATGGTGATGCCTCCGAGGATCGCTCACGCCAGCAGTGGAAAGTGATTGCCATCGACAAACTGACGGGCAAGACCCTGTGGGAGAAGGTGGCCGTCGAAGGACCACCCCTGGACAAGCGCCACATCAAGTCTACGTACGCCAGTGGCACTCCCGCGACGAATGGCCGCGTGGTGGTGGCGTCCTTCGGATCGATGGGTGTGTTTGCCTTTGATATCGAGGGCGGCTTTCGCTGGAAGGTGGACTACGGCCGGATCCACCTCGGTGCATACGACTTGCCGTCATGGGAGTGGGGGCCTGCCAGTTCGCCGATTATCTGGAACGACCTGGTGATCCTGCAGGTTGATACCCATGCGGATTCGTTCCTGCTCGCGGTGAAGGCGGACACCGGCCAGCCGGTGTGGAAGACAGAGCGCGAAGAGATTCCGTCCTGGGGCACGCCGACCGTGGCGATGACACCTGCCGGACCGGTGCTTGTGACCAACGCCTCGAATTTCGTGCGAGGCTACGACCCGCGCACCGGCAAGGAGCTGTGGCGCATTGGCAAGAGTTCAAAGATCACCGCGCCCACGCCGATCTTCGCCGATGGCCTGTGGGTAATCGCGAGCGGCCGAGCGCCCGAGCGCCCGATTTTCGTGGTCAAACCCGACGCCGCGGGCGACCTGACGCTTCCCGCCGGTGAAACCTCGAACGCGGGTGTCGCGTGGAGCAAAAACCAACGCGGCCCGTACATGCCGACGCCGCTTGCGTACAAGGGCGTGCTCTACGTGCTGGCCAACAACGGACTGTTCGATGCCATCGATCTGCAGACCGGCAAGGACATCTATCGTCAGCGGCTGCCGGATGTGGGGAACGGTTTCAGCGCGTCGCCCGTGGCGGCCGACGGCAAGATCTATCTTTCCAGCGAGGATGGCGACATCCTCGTGGTCGGTGCCGGCCCGGAGTTCTCGCACATCGGCACCAACTCGATGGGCGACTTGTTGATGGCGACGCCCGCGATCTCTGGCGGTGCGATGTTCGTGCGCACGACGACGAGCCTGTTTGCGATTGGGAAGAAGCCGTAAGGCCTGCAAGCGGCGCAGACAAGCGTAGTACGTAGGGCGTCCCTTCAGGGGCGCCGCAGCAGGCCCCCCGTCACCTGGAGCCAGCGTGAGGGCGAATCATTTCTCGAAGGCGCGCCATGTGGTGATCGTCGTGCTCGCCGACGAAATACGCCAGGTCGATGAGGCGCATTGGCGTGCCCAGCCTGGGGTGCCGTGCGGAACGTTCCAGATCCGCATCCGCGGCGCCTCGCAGTGCGGCGACGAGCGAACGTCGTGCAGGCTCGAAGCGGTTCACAAGCTGGAGCAACGGCCAGGCGTCGTGGTCGGCTTCGTGTGTCGCACGGTTCGACAAGTCCGCGACGGTAAGCTCGGGGCGCCCATCCAGAATGTCGTGCACGCGACCGAGCCATAACGGTTCCATGTCCACAAGGTGACCAATCTCCTTGGCAGGGCTCCATCCCGGGTGGCTTGCTCCGGTGGGTTCCGCGCGGTCGAGCATTGCCCGCAAGCGAGCCGGTGTGCCCTCCAGGCGTTCGAGGATCGCGGGCAACAAGCCGTTGTCCGCAATGGGCGGGAATTGCCGTTCGAACCAGTTTGTGCGCCGCATCGAGAGTGGATCTTATCCGCTCCCGAAACCCGGCACACCGTTTGGGCGTATCCTGAGTGAGAGCAACAAAGGTAGGTGCGGCAATGGGTGTTTCTGCGCGTCTCGCTCGAGCCTCAGTCATCGCAATCGCCCTCTGGGTGGCGATTGCCGGATCGGTGCAAGCCAGGGATTCAACAGTGGCGGCCAACATTCACATCTCGAACTGGGGAAAGGTCAACGACCACTACTATCGCGGAGCGCAGCCCAAGGGTGACGACTACGCCAATCTCGCGGCGTTCGGCGTGAAGACGATTGTGGACCTGAGAAACGACGCTGAGGCCTTCGCGCCGTCCCTGGCGAAGAAGGCCGGCCTCAACTATGTGGTGATTCCGCTCTCGGGCTGGGAGCGTCCGGACGACGCGGCGGTCACGCGATTCCTCTCGGTGGTGAACGATCCGGCGAACCAGCCGGTTTATGTGCATTGCCAGGTGGGCAAGCACCGGACCGGTGCCATGACGGCGATCTACCGGATGACCCAGGACGGGTGGGACGCCACGCAGGCCTATGCGGAGATGAAGAAGTATCGCTTCAAGAGTTTCTTCACGCCGCACACGGAGTTGAAAGACTTTGTGTTCGAGTACTACACGCAGCTCCAGAGTGCTCACGCGGCGGCGGCCGCGGGCAAGTCCGGCGGCGAGTAAGTGCTAAGATGGAAGTTGCGACACTGACCTTGTGGGGGCGATACGGCTTCGACGGGGGCAAGGGATCGTGGGATGCATGCCGAGCCATTTCCACCCGACTCGTTAAACCGGCGGAAACACAATGCAACTGCGGACACGCAGCTCGCACTCGCGGCTTAATCCCCGCGACGTGCACCCTCGCCAGCCTGCGGGCGGGGAGTGCACGCCATTCAGCAGGCTGGTTCTCTAGCGCGTCCGGCGCCTGAGAACGAGACTTCACCGGACTAGCTTCGGCCACGTTCGTCGAACTTCGATGGCCGGCGCGAAATTTTAAGTTCGACTACGCATGTAGACGCCTACGGTGACAGGCCTTTCGGACGCGGGTTCGACTCCCGCCGCCTCCACCACTAATCCGCTGTTTTGTTAGCAAAACAGCGGATCTTATAGTTCTAGACCACTTTCCATCCCACATTTAAGATGAGCGTCGAGCGAACTGATCTTCAATGGCACTACGAACCGGCTGACTTGTTTGAGGCGCCATACGAACATGACGACGGGTACTGCAAGATCGCGATACGGGATGGACTGGCGACTGCAACCCTCGCCGGTCCGATCCCTGGTCCCGAAG